>VGDY01000063.1 GCA_016869555.1 Alphaproteobacteria bacterium
ATCAAATGGGGCGGAATTGACTTGGTCAGTTCGCTGGCAATAGGGTGAAGCTATGAATCTTTCCCGTGAAATCGCGGTGCATCTTCCCTATTTGCGCCGTTTCGCAAGGGCGCTCTGCGGATCGCAAAAGAGCGGTGACGCTTATGTTGTCGCCACGCTCGAGGCGCTGGTGTCGGACCCGGACGCTTTTCCCGCGAACATGACCCCAAAAGTCGGGCTTTACCATCTGTTCATGGTGTGCTGGTCGTCGATCAGGCTGAACACGGAGGCGTCGTCGACCGACGAAATTTCAGCGGCGCAGCGCAATATAAGCATGCTGACGCCGCGTTCGCGGCAGGCCTTTTTGCTGCGCACTGTCGAAGGCTTTTCGGTCGCGGACGTCGCCGCGATTCTAGGCGTGACCGAAGAAGAGGTCGAAGCGCTCGTAACGGACGCCGGCCGCGAAATCGCCGAGCGCGTCGCGACGGACGTGCTCATCATCGAGGACGAGTCGCTTATTGCGCAGGACATCGAATTCATCGCGCGCGATCTCGGCCATCGCGTGATCGGCGTCGCGCGCACGCATCGGGAGGCGCTGGAGCTCGCCAAGCGTCAGCAGCCTGGCCTGATCCTCGCCGACATTCAGCTCGCCGACGGGAGTTCGGGACTGAACGCCGTCAACGAAATGCTCGAAAGTTTCGACGCGCCGGTGATTTTCATCACCGCCTTTCCAGAACGGCTGCTGACCGGAGAACGGCCCGAACCTGCCTTTCTCATCAGCAAGCCCTATAAGGTTGATACGGTCAAGGCCACGATAAGCCAGGCGCTGTTCTTTGAGCGCAAAGCGTCTCGCGCGGCTTAAGAAAACCTGCGCCCGGCCTTCGACAGGACAGTCGGCGCCCGCATTCCCGTGCGCGCGATGCGCGGCGCGCGATGGACGGCCGCCCGCTACTTTTTCTCGGGGTAGAGAATGACATGCTCTTGTTCGTCCCCGTCCGTGCGGGCGACAATCGCGATTGCTGGCTCGCTGTCGCTCAGGTTCACGGGCTGATGCGGCACGTCTGGCGGAATAAAAATGAAATCTCCAGCGACGTTTACGATGCTCTTTTCGAGATGTTCGCCGTAGCGCGTCTCGACGCGGCCTTGCAGAAGATAGATCGCGGACTCATGGCCCTTGTGGATGTGCGCCTCCGCCTTGCCGCCTGGAGGAATCACCACCTTGAGCAACGACAGCCCCTTTGAGCCGACGGTCTTGGTGGAGATTCCGGGAAAGAAAGGCAGAGCCTGCTTGGACCGCGTCGCTTGGTCGACGCGCACGGTGACGATATCCTTTCCATCCCTTTGGCCTATGATCGACGTTTCCGACGCTGCGGGCCCCGCCGCAAGCGTGGCGAAGGTCAAGGAAACAAGCAATGTGTTGCGCATGGCGTTCATCCGACTATCGTGGCGTGCGGGAATATAGCGCAAAAGCCGGATGAAATGAGCCGCCCCGTGACGTCATGATGGACTTCTCGCTGATGATCCATGGCGGCGCGGGCGCAATCCGCGATCCGCAGCGCTATGAGGCCTCCTTGCGCGCGATTGTCGAGTCGGGCGCGCGCCTTCTGGCGGCGGGGTCGTCGGCGCTCGACGCCGTTGTCCACTGCGTCGCGCTGCTTGAAGACGATCCTCTGTTCAACGCCGGTCGAGGTTCGGTGCTGAACGCGGAAGGCGAGGTCCTGTGCGATGCGTCGGTGATGGACGGAAGAACGCTCAAGGCCGGCGCGGTCGCGGCGATTCGCGGCGTGAAGAATCCGGCGCGACTTGCCTATGAGGTGATGGAACACAGCGGCCACGTGCTTCTGGTCGGCGAGGGCGCGGAGCGCTTCGCGCGCGCACGGCGTCTGGCGTTCGAAGGCGAGGATTATTTCAAAACCCAAGAGCGCATCGCCCAATTGGCGAAGGCGAAGCGAAAGCGCGAGATCGCGCTCGATCATTCGGGGACGCGCGATGAGAAATACGGCACGGTCGGCGCCGTCGCCCGTGACCGAAACGGCGATCTCGCGGCGGCGACGTCGACCGGCGGCGTCGTCAATCAGCGCAGCGGACGCGTCGGCGATTCGCCGATCATCGGCGCCGGAACATTCGCCGACAACGCCAGTTGCGCCGTCTCATGCACGGGAGTCGGCGAGGATTTCATCCGGGTCTCGCTGGCGCGGACCGCCGGCTTTCTCGTGGAGTTTCGCGCCATGCAAGCCGAGGAGGCCGCGCGTGAGGCGATACGCTATCTCGTCGCCAAGGCGAACGGCCAGGGCGGTATCATTGTCGTGGACCGGCAGGGAAGATGCGGCCAGGCGCATTCGACTCCGGGCATGCTGACCGCGCAATTCGCCGGCGGCGTCGCGCGGCTAGGCGCGACGTAAATCTCATCTCGCGCGGCTCCCGGGGCGCGGCGCATTTCGCCGGCGCGCCGCAAATCTTTTGACGATGGGATTTTTGCGATCGAACGCAATTTGCGCCAGCGGCGCGACGAAATTCGACGCGCCGTCGCCAGCAATCATGAATCGGCACATCACATCTTGCGTGGCCGTATCGACAATGTCGACGATGACGAGTTTCCGCGCGCTTCGTCCGATCACGCCGCGCGCCCGAAGAAATGAGAGGAGTGCGGGTCGTGGACGGGCAGGGAGCGGCAGGGCGTCGCGTAAATTGTGGACAAGACTTTCCCGTCTGATGTGATCGAAATCCATTTGCCGCTCCATAAATGAACAACATTCGACGCGTCGCAGGCGTTTCGCCGCGCACGAGAAAATCGCATCCTCCGCCGCCGATGCTGGCTTGATGCGCCGAAACGGCAGTCGCGGTTTCAGCGTCGCCCTGCGGCGGCCTGCGCAAGTCGGCCGGCGGAAGATTGTCGAATGGCGAGGCAAGGTCGCTTTTCGATGAACAATTTTGTAGGGCTCGCCGCAAGCGACGGCGCCAGACAAGCTGTTATAAAATTTAGACTATTTAGAGACGTGCGACGTTCCTGTCGCCGAACGCTCAATAGAGCGAATTAGATGGTCGAGACCCGACGCCGAAGCGTCGTCGCCCGACTCTAGAGCGCTTCCCGATCACATGGAATTATGTGATCGATAAGGAATCGCTCAAAATCAAAATGCTAGAGCAGGTTCTCATCGACAAAGTCTGTCAACTTTCTTTTAAACCTGCTCTAATCGAGTTCGAACTTCTCCTTATAGTCGCGCTTAAGCGAAGCGTCCTGATTCTCTTTGCGCAGATAGCAATCGCCGATCGCCAGAGCGTCCATTTCCGTGCCCATGAAACAGCCGAAGGCGTCCTCCGGCGTGCAGACGATCGGTTCGCCGCGCACATTGAAGCTCGTATTGACCAGCACGGGACAGCCGGTCATGCGCTTGAACGCCGAGAGGAGCGCGTAATAGCGCGGGTTGGTCTCCTGGTGCACCGTCTGGATTCGCGCCGAATAGTCGACGTGGGTCACGGCGGGAATCGAGCTGCGCGGAACATTCAGTCTGTCGATGCCGAACAGGGCCTGCTGCTCGGCGGTCATCGCAAGACGATGCTTCTCCGCGACGTCGGCGACGAGCAGCATATAGGGGGAATCGCCGTCGAGTTCGAACCAGTCGGCGACATCCTCGCGCAGAACCGAGGGCGCGAAGGGGCGAAACGACTCGCGATATTTGATTTTCAGGTTGAGGGTTTTCTGCATCGAGGCCGAGCGCGGGTCGCCGAGGATCGATCGTCCGCCAAGCGCGCGCGGTCCGAATTCCATTCGGCCCTGGAACCAGCCGACGGCGCGCTCGGCCGCGAGATCTCGCGCCGCCGCCTCGATCAGATCGCCTTCCGACATTGTCTCGAATTTGGCGCCGGCGGCCAGCAGCCGGCGCTCGATCTCCGCTTGCGAGAACGACGGGCCGAGATAGGAGCCGCTCATGGCGTCGCCGGCCCCGTTGACGCTGCGCGGATTTTTCTTGTGGTCGTAGTAGGCGGCGAGCGCCGCGCCAAGCGCGCCGCCAGCGTCGCCGGCCGCGGGCTGAATCCAGATCTGATCGAAGCTGCCGTCGCGCAGCAGCTTCCCGTTAGCGACGCAATTCAGCGCCACGCCGCCGGCGAGACACAGGTTCCGGGCGCCGGTCTCCTTGGCGAGGTCGCGGGTCAATCTGAGGACGATCTCCTCGGTGACCGACTGTATCGAGGCGGCGAGATCCATATGCCGTTGCGTGAGTAATTCTTCCGGCTTGCGCGCCGGGCCGCCGAAAAGCGCATCGAATTTCGCATTGGTCATCCGCAATCCGGTGCAATAGTCGAAATATGACTGATCGAGCCGGAAGGTGCCGTCCTGCTTGAGGTCGATAAGATGATCGAGGATCAGGTCCGTGTATTTCGGCTTGCCGTAAGGGGCGAGGCCCATCAGCTTATATTCGCCGGAGTTCACCTTGAACCCGGTATAATAGGTGAAAGCCGAATAGAGCAGGCCCAGCGAATGCGGGAAGCGCAACTCGCGCTGCATCGCGAGCTGATTGCCGTCGCCGAAGGCGACCGACGTCGTCGCCCATTCGCCGACTCCATCCATCGTCAGAACGACCGCGTCCTTGAAGGGCGAGGGATAGAAGGCGCTGGCGGCGTGACTGAAGTGATGTTCGGCGAACAGCAGCCTGTTCGCCCAGTCGACATCCGCCGAATAGGCCTTCATCTCCTTCAGCAGCAGCGATTTCTGAAACAGCTTTTCGCGCAGCCAGAGCGGCAACGCCATCTTGAAGGACTGGAAGCCGCGCGGCGCAAAGGCGACGTAAGTTTCGACAAGCCGCTCGAATTTGACGAACGGCTTGTCGTAGAAGGCGACGAAATCAATGTCGCCAGGCGCAGCGCGGGCCGCCTCAAGACAATAGTCGATCGCGTGGCGCGGAAAGCGGGAGTCGTGCTTCCTGCGCGAGAACCGTTCTTCCTGAGCGGCGGCGATGATGTCGCCATCCTCCACCACGGCGGCTGCGCTGTCGTGGTAGAAGGCGGAGATGCCGAGTATCCGCATCGCGATTTAAAAGAGCGTGTAGATGAATGGAGCGACCGCGGTTCCTTGCAGGACGATCAGCGCGCCGATCAGCAGCATGATGACCAGCACCGGCGCCATCCAGTATTTCTTTCGGGTCTTCAGATAGTCCCAAAGCTCGAGCAGAAAACTCATCTTACCTCTCCTCAGAACTGCTTGCTCATGTCGCTCGCCGTCTCGGGCGTATTGCGCATGGTCCAGTAGGAAGCCGCGTTCTTGTCGAATGCCAGTTTGAGCGGATCGGCGCGGCGCAATCGGAAAATCACCGCGATCGGCAGGATCACGCCAAAGAACAGGACGCCCATGATGATCGGGTTGGTGATTTTGTGCAGCGCCAGGCCAAGCTTGTGCCAGAGCCGGTTGAGCGGCCGCAATCTTGCCGGGACGAGGAGCGCCGCCGCGGCGAAGCCGAGCGCTGCGGCGAGCCCCCAGAAATGCGGCGTCTCGCCGCGCCAAAGCGGCAGCAGGCTGATGATCGCAATCGCCGCGGCGATCACGAATCCGAAAGATCGATCGGATCCCATGGCGGCCGAACGGTCTCTCGAAAAATCCTCATGCGACATATTGACGAGGTCCCCCAGGTCGCCTCGACGGAAAACTATCTCCAACCCGGCCGAACATCAAACTGTTGCGCGCCGCGTCACTTCAAGGTGCGAATAATGGATACCGTCGCGGGTTTCAAGCTGCGGCTTCTGTCGCGACGGCGTTTCCGGCTTCATTCCGGTCGCCTGATCCGCGCGTTTCGTCGCCGCCGCCGATAAGTCCGTCGCGGCGTCACTCGAACGTCTCGATGAGGCGACGCGCCAGGAGTTGGTTGCCGCGGGCGTTCAAGTGAAAGTCACCCCAGAAATACAACGATCTGACGAAATCAGGCTCCTGCGTCTTGTGCTCGAAAAAGTCGGGAAAATGATCGAAAAATCTTCTGCATTTGCCCGCGCACCACTCGCGCCAGAGTCGCGCTTGCCGTGAATCTACCTTGTCATAGAGGAGCTGTTGCGGCCAAGGATAGACCCCAACTGAAAGCGCGACGCCCCGCGACGCCAGAAGTTCATATAAGCGATCCATCTGCCGTTTGGCTTTATCGATCGACGCTTCAATCCCAAGAGCGCCATAGCAGCTTGAATCGTCGCTATATGTCCAGCTTGGACGCGCATAGTCCCGACTATAGACGGCGCGCGACCTTGAGAGATCTTCGAAACTCGCCAGTTCGATCGTTCTCGCCAACTGCGCGGAATAGCGCATCTGGCCGAGGAACTCGCCGATATAGGAGACGTTCTCCCACCAACGCTTCTCCGGGCGCTGCAGCGGCGCGCGCGGCGCCGGCGAACACGCATCGGCCCCGGTCTGAAACAAGCCGATCTGCAATACGCCATTTTTGTCATACGAATAGAGGATCGCTTCATCCTGTATGTCAGAGATATCGATATAGACGATGGCCTCGTCGAACTTCAGTCCGGCGTCGAGAAAATATTTGAGCTTCTCGAAATAGACCGACGGCGCGTAACTGGACACGCCGGCATTCAACACGTCGATCGCGGGCAAGGCCTGTGCGAAAAGGCCGATGAAAGACTGTTCGTAAGGCACGCCGAGACTTTCAGCAAAGGAGTCGCCGATAAAGACGACGCGCCTGCGGTTCGTCGTCATCGGAACGTCGCGGGTGGCGCCGTCTCTAAAACCCAGTGAATTCGTGAAAATGCGGACGTTGTTCGAACCCCAGGCGTCGAAGCCGTCGAAATTCGGTTTGAGGCCATGCGTATAATGCTGATCGCGAATTCTCAGCTCGTTTTTGGCGGGCGCCAGGAACGGATTGCCGTCCCGGTAGACGAAATGCAGGCCGATCTCCGCCGCCACGCCGAGACAGAGCAGAACGCCGAAGTTGATGAGTAGAATGCGAAACAGATTGGGCGCAGGATTTCTGCCGGAGGACGACATGGGCATTGGTCGAATTTCGCTTCCCGTGAAGTTGCGAGCGTCAATCTCGTCACGGGCCGACTGCGCCCGGCATGCATTTTACGCCGCCAACAACGCGATCCGCCGCCATTCAGATAAGGAGTCGAACACGTAGAGCGCGGCGGCCGGTAGAGGACGCCAAGCTACCGTTCGCTTCCCCTTTCGGACCGTCCGTCGCGCGGGGCGCTCCAGGCGAAAGCCGGCGATATCGCGCTGCGTCACCGAATGATGCGCAAGAGAACGACGATGATCGCGATGATGAGCAGAATGTGGATGAAGCCGCCCATCGTATATGAGGAGACAAGCCCGAGCAGCCACATGATGATGAGGATGATCGCGATCGTTTCAAGCATCGTTCAGCCTCCCATGCCGGTCCGCCAGCAGCCTCACAGTTTTTTGCCAAGCGATTTTGCGTCGGCTTCGATCTTTTTCCAAGCGTCTTTGAGCTTGCTCCAGAACGACTCCTTCGGCGCCTTCTTGCAGTCGTCGATGACCATCGGAACGACCTTCTCGGCGCCTTCAATGTCGACGGCCGAACCAAGCGCCTTGCCCGCCTTGGTCTGAGCAGAGGACCAATAGATCACTTTTGGCTGAAATTGTTCGTCGACCGCCAGGAATTCCTCGCATGTCCATTTGGCCGTCGGCTTCTTCGTTTCAGCGAAGACGCCCGTCGCACAAAAGGATAAGGCGGCGGCGATGAAATAGATTTGCTTCATAGTCTGCTCCTTTAGATGCGGCTTCCGCCGAAACGCGAAGAGAGTCTATTGCGGAATCGAGCCCATATCCAGTTGCGCCGCAACGATCGACGCTGCTGTAAGGGGCTATTCCACCGCCAAAATGACGTCGGAGGGATCAAAGGTCGCCAAAGCGGCGTCTCCTTCCTTCAGTCCCAAGTCTTCAACATGGCGGCGTGGCGTCACCACGGTCATCGTCTTTCCGAACCCAATGTCGAGCAGGATTTCGCTATTGCGTTCCGCGTCGATCCGTTGCGTGACCATGCCTCTAAAGCAGTTGCGCTGAAGCGGCGTCGCATCCTCCGCCGGCGCCAGATTGACAAAGGACGCCTTGATAAGCGCCAGGGCCTTGCGCCCTCGGGTAAGATTCAGCCGCTCCGCGGATTCATTGGTGACGATCGCAAGGATCGTGTCCTTCTCCGACACCCGCAGCGTCACTTCGACGTCGACCGGCCATTTCCTCACATCGGTCACTTCGGCTCGAAAAACATTGCGCGCCGAAATCGTCATTCCGGCGGTCCAGAGCAGGAAATCCTCCGCGCCGGCGAGTCCCTCTTCGGCGATCGTCTCGGATATGCGCGCGAGCTTTTCTTCGAGGCGGTGGAAGGTGGCGATCAGCCGGCGCCCTTCCTCGGTCACTTCGGCGCCGCCGCCGCTGCGCCCGCCCGCCTTGGTGATGAAGGCCGGCGTCGGCAACAGATTGTTGATCGCGTTCACCGCGTCCCACGCCGCCTTGTAGCTGAAGCCGGCGGCCTTGGCGGCCTTTGTGATGCTGCCATGGAGCGCGACCGCCTCCAGCAGCTTGACGCGGTCGCGGCCGACAAGCAGTCGGCCCTCGCTGCGCAGCGCTAGTGAAGCGTCGATCTTGCTTTCCGCCATGTCAGCGCCTCGCCCTGTCGTCCGGATACAGGGTCGAACGGTTAGAGGCAACCGCGCAGGTCCGGCGGCACACGCTGTTCGCGGCCGGTTTTGGCGGGGGATTCCGTGAAGGATGAATCGAAGAGAACTTGCTCGATTGGTCGGTTTGTACGAATCCGACTATTATTATGTATAGAACTCGACAAAATGTAGTAAAGCTCCCAGAACGACTCCGACAGCGTTGGGAGGACTCGCACATCATATTGATTCAATGTTGTATTTTTGTCACAGACGCAATATTGCATTGTAACACAGCGTGATACGCGGCGTCTATGGATTGCAGCCTATATACTGATCAACATCTGCATGAAATTCGCGTATTGACTCCTATACAGTACGTCGTAGTCATTGGTTATGTACTATCACTACACAACGAAATCGAAATCGCTAATTCGCGCGTTTGCCGCCGCGGTATTATCTTGTTTTATCGCCGTTTGCGGCGCCGTTCGCCCGCCGGCGGCGGAGCGGGAAGCGGTCGTCGTCGTCACAAGCTTTCCAGAAGAATTGACGACGCGCTATGAGCGCGAGTTCGAGCGCATCCGCCCTGACGTCCACGTCCAATTCGTCTGGAAGCAGTCGCGCGACGCCCTTGGCGAACTGACCAAGCCGGAACAGGGCGGCGCCGATGTTTATTGGGCGCCATCGCCGGCGAATTTCATGCTGCTTCGCGACCGCGGCGCCTTTCGCAAGATTTCGGTCGACCGCGCCGCGCTTCCCGGACGGCTCGGCGCGCAGCAATTGTCCGACCCAACGGGCCTCTATGAGGCCTATGACATCGCAGGCTATGGGATCGTCGCGAATCCGGGCGCGCTCGCGGCCGCCGGACTCTCAGTTCCGCGTCGCTGGCGCGACCTCGCCTCGCCCGAATATGCGCGCCGAATGGCCATGCCGATCGCCGGCAAGGTCGGTTTTTCGCCGGCGCTCTACGACATTCTTCTGCAGAGCGAGGGGTGGACGGAAGGATGGCGCCTCCTCAACGAAATGGCCGGCGAGGCGACGTTGCTCGATTCCGGCCTCGCGCCGACGGCCGCCGTGCGCGAAGGCAAGGCGGCGCTCGCGCTGACGATCGATTTCATCGCCGAGATCGCCAGGGCCAATGGCGCCCCGGTCGAGATGATCTATCCCGAGCGCACCGCGTTCCTGCCCGCCCATGTCGCGATGACCGCCGGCGCCAGGCATGTCCCCGGCGCGCAAGCCTTCATCGATTTCCTGCTGTCCAAAGACGGCCAGCAATTAATGATGGAGCGCGACAGCCGCCGGCATCCGGCGCGACCCGACGCCTATCGGAACGCCCCCGAGGGACTGGTTGATCCCTTCACGCTGCCGGCGACGACGTTCCTAAATTATGACGCCGAGATCGGCCGCAGACGGCCGCCGCTCGTCACGCTGCTTTTCGAACTCGCGATCGTCGAAGGCCACGCCGACAACGCCGAACTGTGGCGCAGGATTCACGACGCCGAGAAGAAATTCGCCGCCGACGCCAAGGCCATGGCGGTCATCGGCGAGGCGAAGAAATTGGCCGGTTTCGTTCCCGTTTCGGAATCCGATTCGCGCGCGACCGCCTTCCTCGAGCGCTTCGCCCGTCGCGACGAGATCGATCCACAGCAGATCGCGCAGTGGCGCGATCAGATCGCCTCTGCGCGGCGACAGGCGCGCGACCTCGTGAACAGCCTGGAGCCGGCGCCATGAGGCGGCTCCGCATCCTTCTCTTCGCGGCAATGCTCGCCGGCGCCGGACGCTATGAGGCGAACGGCCCGGAGAGCGAAGCCTTCACCCAGCCGATCGAAGGACTGGACGCCAATCATGCCGCGAGCTTTCGCAAGGGGAGCGGCATATTCCGGCAGGCCTGGCTCATCGGCCCTTCGCAGGATCATCCCGACTTTGTCGGTCTGGGCCCGCTCTACAATCGACTTTCCTGCGTCGCCTGCCATGTCAAGAACGGACGCGGCGCCGCGCCAGACAGCGAGAATGGCGTGGCGCGCACAATGGCGGCGCGGCTGAGCGTCGAAGGACGGGATGCGCATGGCGGACCGCGGCCTCATCCGCATTACGGGTTTCAACTCAATCCCGAGGGCGTTCCGGGCGTCGCTGGCGAAGGCCAGGCCCTGGTCGACTACGCCGAATTCGACGAGACGCTTGCCGACGGAGAGACAATAACGCTTCGTCGACCGAAGCTTTCCTTCCGCAGTCTCGCCTTTGGTCCGCTCGGGCCGGAGTCCAAGACGTCGCTGCGCAATGCCCCGCCCGTCTTCGGGCTGGGCCTGCTCGAGTCGGTCAGCGACGCCGAAATTCTCGCTGGCAAGGGCAGGCCGAATTTTGTCTTCAGCGTCGAGGCCGGCCAGAGAACGCTCGGGCGCTTCGGACTCAAAGCCAATCAGCCAAATCTCAAGCAGCAGATCGCCAACGCCTTTGCGGAAGACATCGGCGTCACCTCGTCGCTGTTTCCCGCCGAGAACTGCCCTCCGATACAACGTGAATGCCGTCGCGGCGCTTCGACGCCGGAATTGACCGACGTCCAGCTCGACGCGGTCGTCGATTACATCCGCGCGATTGCGCCGCCGGCCCGGCGCAATCTCGACGACCCGCGCGTCAAGGACGGCGACGTTCTGTTCCATGAGATCGGTTGTTCGGACTGCCATCGCGACGCGCTGCATGTTGCGGATTTTTCGCTGCAGCCGGCGCTCAACGGCGTCGAGATCCATCCCTACACCGATCTTCTGCTGCACGACATGGGCGAGGGGCTCGCCGACGGCCGCGAGGACTTTGAGGCCGGCCCGCGAGACTGGCGGACGCCGCCGCTGTGGGGGCTGGGCCTCGCAGGGAAGGGCGGCGACGGCGCCGATTTTTTGCACGACGGCAGGGCGCGCACGCCCGTCGAGGCGATCCTCTGGCACGGCGGCGAAGCGCAATCCTCCGCCGACGCCTTCCGCAATCTACCCGAACCCCAGCGCCAAGCGCTGCTCGCTTTCCTCAACTCTCTCTGACGTACATGGGGGCAATGATGACCAGACTGCTGACGACAACGGTGATCTCAGGCGGCGCGCTTCTCGCGCTTTCGGCGCCCATAAGCGCGCAGACGCCGTTGCCGCCGATCGAGATACACGCGCCCAAGGCGTTCGAACTCGGCAAGATCAAGGTGGGCCAGGGAAGGCTCGCCGTCCCGACGAGACCCGGCGCACCGGGTCAGGGATCGGGAACCGGAACGGGGACTGGCCCGAGCGCGCAGGGCGGCGCTGGGGCCGGCGACAATATAGCGACCGCCGACAACGGCCCGACGCCAAAGCAGCACACCGACGACTTCGGCGGCTATACGATCACCAACCGGCAGATGGAGACTTTCTCTCGCGATACGCTGGACTCCGCGGTCAATCTCGCGCCGGGCGTGAACAGCCAGCTTGTCGGCGGCACGCGCAACGAGCAAAACATCTATGTGCGCGGCTTCGACCGCTGGCAGGTGCCGCTCACCATCGACGGCGTGCGCGTCTATCTGCCGGCCGACAACCGGCTCGACTTCGCGCGTTTTCTCACCGCCGACATCGCCGAAATCCAAATCGCCAAGGGCTATGTCTCGGTGCTCGACGGGCCAGGCGGCATGGGCGGCCAGATCAATCTCGTCACGCGCAAGCCCTCTCGCGAATTGGAGTTCGAAGGAAGGGCGAAACTCGAATTCGGCCGCGACGGCACATTCCTGGGACCGCGCGCCTATGTCTACGCCGGCACGAAGAGGGATCTCTATTACGCGCAGCTCAGCGGCGCCTTTCAAACCATGGACGGATGGATGCTGCCCGCGAGCTACAGGTCGACGCTGACGCAAGGCTGGGGCATGCGCGGCCAATCCTATTCACGCGACTTTAACATTAGCGCCAAGGTCGGCGTTACGCCCAATGCGACGGACGAATATTCGCTGAGCTTCAACCGCCAGGAAGGCCAGAAGGGCGCGCCGCTGCATACGACCGATCCGCTTTCGGCCCAACGCTTCTGGAGATGGCCTTACTGGCGGGTGCAGAATCTCTATTTCCTTTCCAAGACCCAGCTTGACGACGCCTCCTATGTCAAGACGCGCGGCTACTGGACCAAATTCGACAATGGCCTCACCGCCTATGACGACCCGTCATTCATCACTCAATCGCTGCAGCGCTCCTTCATCAGCCCCTATATGGATTATTCTCTCGGCGCCGAGGTCGAGGCGGGGCGCCAGTTCGGCGACATCGACACGTTGAAAGGCCTGCTCTTCTACCGCTTCGACAATCATGGCGAACAGCAGAAAGGCTTCGGCCGGAATACTCTCAGCGGGCTCTTCCCAAACAACGACCCGAGGGGAAGAGCCGGATGTTTCACGGGCGTGCCTTGCCTGTTCGAGCCGCTCCAGACAAGCCAGGAAGACACTTATTCGGTCGCGGTCGAAAACACGTTCCATCCGCGCAAGGACATCGATCTCGTCGCCGGCTTCAGCTACGACTGGCGGCATTTGCGACAGGCCGACGAGTGGACGACGGATCGCGGCTACTTCCAATATACGCCCAAGGACGTACAGGCGCCCAATTATCAGGGCGCCGCGATCTGGCATTACACCGATCAGGACCGCCTCTATTTCAACGTCTCGAGTCGAACCCGTTACCCGACGCTGTTCGAGCGATTCAGCTCCCGCTTTGGCGGCCAAACGTCCAATCCCGGACTGAAGCCCGAACGCGCCACCAATTTCGATCTCGGCTGGTCCTCCGAATTCGCGCCCGGCAGCCGCGTCTCGATCGACGTCTTCTACAGCCTCGTCGACAGATTCATCCAGGGCGTTCCCGTACTCGACCCTACTGGAGTCCCGACCACGCAGCAACAGAATGTCGGCAAGGCCCGCTTCTGGGGCTCGGAAATATCGGCTGATTATTTCTTGCGGGAGGATTTCTCTCTCGGCGGCAATCTGACGTTGATCCGCCGCCGCCTGGATGCGCCGCCAGCCCTGTTTTTCTCGGGGAGGACGCTCACAGGGATCGTCACGCTCCAGCCAATCGGCGTGCCCGACGCAAAGCTCATTTTCTACGCCGGCTATCGTCCGATCCGGGAGCTGACCATTACGCCGAACATCGAGATGGCGACCAGTCGATGGACCAGCGTCTCGACCGGCCTCGTGTATTACCGAACCAACCCCTATCTCCTGACGAATTTGAACGTGGACTATCAGCCTACCGACAACGTCAAATTCCAGGCCGGCGTGCGCAATCTCTTCGACGAACTCTATACGGTGACGGACGGCTATCCCTCTCCCGGCCGCAGCTTCTATGTCGCGACAAAGGTGACTTTTTAGAAAGCCGCACGCCGAATGCGGCGCCTTCCATCGCGAAATCGGCCGCGCGGCATGGGCGCTGCGCGGCTCGGCCGACCGTCTACTTCAGCCTCGCGTCCCATGTCGGCGAGTCCGGCGTGCGGAAATCGAAGTCCCATTCAAATCTTTTGATGACATTGTAGCCGATGAGGAAGGAAACCTCGCGGCCGAGCGCGGCGCGCAAGCCGCCGAAGTCGTAGGAGATCACGTAAACATCGTTCAGGACGCGGCCGTCGCCCAGATCGAGCGACTTGATCTTATATAATTTCGAAGCGATCCGGGCGCCGGCGACTCCGCTCGCGCCGGCCTTGGCGTTCACGGCCGCAAAGAGCATCTTGTGCTTGCGGACGAAACGCTGATCGACCGCCGACACTTCCGCGCCGGAGTCGAAGAGCCCGACTGAGCCCGTCTTGCCGAAATGCAGATCGATGCCGATGAGTCGCCGGTCGGGCCCCAGCCGGCGCACCGGCTTGGGCTGGCCGTTCGCCGTCATGGCGCCGAAAAAGACAAGCTCGCGGAGATCGATATCGAGGCTGAAGCGCGCGCCACGGAAGAAATCGATTCCAAGAAGATCGTCGCCGTCGCTGGCCGGACAGCGCGTGACCGCGTAATTCGTCCGCGCGACATTGTTTCCCTGATCGGCGACGAGTTCGACCTTCGGCGCTTCGACCTCGTCGCACTGCATTGTCGCGCCTGACGCTCCTGTCGAGAAGCTTTGGCCGAAAACCGGCATGTCCTTGTTCCAGGGCGCGAGCCTGAGACGCGTGCTCGACGCCCCCGTGTCCAGCCGCATGGGCCCCATGACATTGCCGATGCGGACCTGCAGGTAAATGCGCCCGCCAGCGAATTCGCCTTCGGTCAACGTTAGCGGAACGACCGAGCGGCTCAGCTCGGCGCCGGCGGCCGTGAGCGAGAAGAAGAGGGCCGCGAAAAAGGCGGCCGATCGAAAAAACCTCATGAGCGCTTTCCGTTCCCGAACCGATCAGCGGCTAGGAAACGCGTCCTGAGCTTCCGGCGCAAGCGCCGCGCCGTTTCCCACGCCTCGACGATGATTGCGAGATGGGCGCCCAGAGCGTCTTGCCGAAGAGCGCCTGCGGAAAAAGCCCGATCGCCGGGCGTTTAACGAGAAGCCTCGCGCTTGTGGTGCGGTCGTGCAGCCAGTCGAGGACCGCGTCTTCGCCGTTCGCGTCGATCGCTGGAAGCGAACGGCCCATCACGTCGACGCGCCGCCCCAGATATCCCTTATCGGCCGGGTGGCGGCCGAGGCGGGAAAGTCCGAAATCGGCGCTCCACCGCGCGCGCCAGGGAAAGGGCTTGTCGATCCCGCCGCGAAAGAACGCCCAGACGTCGAGGTCTTTGACGCCGCTGACGCCGTCGACATAATGCTGCGCCGCGCCCTGGCAGAGCGCGAACAGGATCAGCCGGTCCTTATATCGCCGTCCGACCGGCGTTCGGAAAACCCTCTCGCGCAAGACGTCCTGCGCAATGCCGGCGAGGCGCGCCAGATCGTCGTCGGTCAGCGGTTCGAAACAGCGCTCGGAGTCCATGTTCTTTGAGCACGCGATGGGGCGCAGACTATTCGATAAGTTGACCGAAGTTAACGCCGTCGCCCCTTAAACGGCTTGGTTGCAAATATCGGCTTGCTATTTGTCGCTGATCGGCAAAGATCGGTCTTTCGCCACGCTTAGAGGGAAGCCTTAGATGCAGCGACAGTTTGACTCTTTCGTTTCAGCCGCCCCCGACGTCCTTGCCGTCCATTGGGGGTGGGTGATCGCCCTTGGCATCCTGGTTGGGGCGCTCGGAATCATCGCGATCCTGCGCGCCAGGATGGCGACGATCCTCACGGTCGGCTTCTTCGGCGTTCTGCTCGTCGTCAGCGCGGTGTCCGTGTTGGTTTTCGCCTTTACGACGGCGGGCCTGTGGACCGACTTTTTCGTCCATGTGCTCTGGGCGGTCCTTCTGGCCATCGTCGGAATCATGCTTCTGACTCGTCCGGCGATCAGCGCCGAAGCCATCACGCTGCTCATCGGCTTCTATTTCATCGCCGAAGGCGTGCTGATCATCGGCTTCGCGCTCACCTCGCACATCGACGGCCTCTGGATGTATCTCATTCAGGGCGGCGTCGCGCTGCTCCTTGGAGGATTGCTGGTGACCGGCTGGCCGTTCACCGGCCTCTGGGCGATCGGAACGTTTCTGGGCGTCGACCTGCTGTTCAAGGGATGGGGCATCATCGCGCTCGGCTTCGCCCTTCGCGCGATCTCGGAAGGCAATCTGCTGTAAGTCGAAGCCAAGGCTCCGAACTCGGGTTAATTTAAACTCACTCTCAGCCGTCATGGCCGGGCTTGTCCCGGCCACCCACGCCGGGACATCGCGAAACATTTCGCGCAGAGTCGGCGCGTTCGGCTCACGTTCCCACATTTGCGGCGCGTCGTCGCGTGGATGGCCGCGACAAGCGCGGCCATGACGCGGTGAGATGACGCCTGATGACGTCATTGCGAGCGAAGCGAAGCAATCACAGGCGCGAGAGCGTATCTGGATCGTTTCGCCTTCGGCTAGCGATGACGGCGAATGCGACGAGTCCGCTCAATCCAAACCGCCGGTGGGATTGGCGAGCCAGTAGATCACGCAAAAGCCCGCCGTGATCAGGCCGGAGCCGAAAAAGGCGCCCGCCATGCGCTCGTCAGGAATGGCGTAGCTCACGATGGACATGAGCAGCCCAAACGCCGCGACATAGATCGGCCGCAGGTCGCGCTCCGGCGGCCTGTCCAAAAGCCTTCTTCGCCAACTCAGCTTTCGCCAACTCATGTGCCCTCGCCGCATGCGCCGCGGCGGGTCCGTCGGAATCCGCCGCAACGATCGCTGGCGCCAAGAACATGGTACCGCCACCCCGGCTCGAACGGGGGACCCCCAGATCCACAATCTGGTGCTCTAACCAACTGAGCTATGGCGGCATGAAGCGGCGCGAACCTAAGAGCATGCGCTCGTGATTGCAAGCCTTTGCAAGGGCTTTCCAAAGGGCGCGGTCAAGCGTCGCCGGCCGCGCCGTTCGAGCCTGCAAGCGCCCGTTCGCCGAGCCTGACGAGCGCGGCCCGCAAGCCCTCTTCGGCGACGCCTTCGGTCGCCTCGACGGCGCGCGCGCGGGCGGCGGCGTCGGCTGGGGGCGGGCGGCTCGGGATCGGCCGCCGCGACCCGGATGCGGAAACCATTTCTTCCTGCCGCAGCGCGATCCGCGCGACGCAGCGCCAGCCGAGATGCGCGTTCACCCGGTCGATGATGATCGGCGCGAGATGCTGGGCTTCAAGTCCAAACCCCGGGTCGACCCGCAGCACCAGCGTCGCCGGCTCCCGAGGCGTCTTTTCCCGGCGTTTCGCCGCCGCAGGGTCGTTCGGCTTGCTCCGGGGTTGCGGCGGCCATTGCAGAGCGTCCGGCGCGCAAATGCGCGCGATTCGCGCGCCGACGATCTCGTTCCAGCACATCAGCAGCGAGGCTTCGCCAAAACCGCGCGCGGCGATGAGCGGGTCGAGATCGCGCAGGACATAGTCCGCCAGCGACCGCGCTCTGAACCCTTTGGCGCGCGAGGGAGCGCTCATTGCATGTGCGGCGAAGCCGCCTCCTTGGGATTGGCGGCGAAGCCGCCTCCTTGCGATGACGAGGCTTCGCCCCCTATCAATCGCTTCATGATAAAGCCTTATGCGAGATCGACCAAACCGGCTGAGGCGTTGCTCGCCTGGTATGACGCCGAGCGCCGCGATCTGCCCTGGCGCGCGCGGCGCGGCGAAGCGCCGGACCCCTATGGAGTCTGGCTTTCGGAAATCATGCTGCAGCAGACGACCGTCGCGACGGTGAAGGAGCGTTACGCCGCCTTCCTGTCGCGCTGGCCGACGCTCGGGGATTTGGCGCGCGCCCCTGTTGATGACGTTCTCGCGCAATGGGCGGGGCTCGGCTATTACGCCCGCGCGCGCAATCTGCACGCCTGCGCGCGGGCGGTCGCGGACTCTTCCAGCGGATTTCCGCGCGAAGAGGCGGCGCTGCGGCGCCTGCCGGGCATCGGCCCCTATACGGCGGCGGCGGTCGCCGCCATCGCTTTCAACGAGACCTGCGTCGCCGTTGACGGAAATGTCGAGCGTGTCGTCGCCCGTCTCCATGCGGTCGAGAAGCCGCCGCGCAAGGCCGCGCCATTGATTCGCGACAAGGCGGCGGCGCTGATGAGCCGCGCGCGTCCCGGCGATTCCGTCCAGGCGCTGATGGAGCTCGGCGCGCTGATTTGCACGCCGCGCGCGCCCAATTGCGCCGCCTGTCCGCTATCGTCCCGCTGCGCGGCGCGGCGTCTGGGCGCGCCGCTCGATTATCCGGCGCGCGCGCCGAGGCCGCCAAAGCCGAGGCGCCGGGGCGCGATCTTCATTCTTCGGCGCGGCGACGACGCCTTGCTGCGCCGGCTGCCGCCGAAAGGGCTATTTGGCGGCATGAACGCCTTTCCATCGACGCCGTTGACGCAGGATGTCCCGGCTGAGGAAGTTTCGCGTTTTGCGCCTTGCGCGGCGCGCTGGCGGGCGCTCGAACATCCGGTGACGCATGTCTTCACGCATTTTGCTTTGGAGGCGACGGTATTCGTCGCGCATGCGCGCGCCAAAGCGCCGCCCGCAGATTGCCGCTGGGCGGCGCGGGCCAATCTCGCTAAAGAGGGATTGCCGACGCTCATGCGCAAGGCCGCCGCTCACGCCGGGCTTGTCGATGCGTGACAATTCGCAAGGCTGGAGGGAGCCATGGCGCGACGCTCAGGCGGCTATCAGGTCGAGGTGACCGAGGGCGCGATTCGCGTCAGCCGCGGCGGGAAAACGCTCACCATTCCCGCCGCGCCGCCCGACTCGGAGTCGCATGAGGACGCCGATTTCGTCATCCGGCTTGACGATCTCGACCATTGGGACCCGCCCCACGACGAAACCCCTATTAATATCGAGGAATTGCACAAAATTCTCGACGCGGTCGAACAACAGCTGGAGAAACATGGTCTGAGCGTCGATTTCGACTGATGCGATTCAGATCGCCCAGCCGAGCGAACGCTCGACAGCCTTCTCCCAGGAGGCAATGAGGCGTGCGCGCTCCTGCGGCGACATATCTGGCATGAACCGGCGCGACTCGCGCGCATGCGCCGCGATGTCGTCCAAGCTTCGATACACGCCGACGGCAAGCCCCGCCGCATAGGCGGCGCCGACCGCGGTTAATTCCAGTTGGCGCGGCCGAATAACCGGCGCGTCGATAATGTCGGCCTGAAACTGCATCAACAGATCATTGGCCGCCATGCCGCCGTCGACATTGAGCGCGCCGATCGCAAGGCCGGAGTCGGCGACCATCGCCGCCAGCACTTCACGGGACTGAAAGGCCGCCGCTTCGAGCGCCGCCCGCGCGATATGGCCCTTGTTGGAAAATTGCGTCAGTCCGGCGATGAGCCCGCGCGCGTCGCCCCGCCAGCGCGGCGCGAACAGGCCGGAGAAGGCCGGCATGAAATAGACGTCGCCATTGTCGGGCACGCTGCGCGCCAGCGCCTCGATCTCGCCGCTCTCCTTGATGATCCCGAGATTGTCGCGCAGCCATTGCACCAGAGCGCCGGCGATGGCGATCGAGCCTTCGAGCGCGTAGCAGGGCCTGGCGTCGCCAAGCTTGTATGCGAGCGTGCTCAGCAGGCCTTTGGTCGAGACGCGCGGGGTCTCGCCGACATTCATCAGCAGAAAGCAGCCGGTGCCATAGGTGTTCTTGGCGTCGCCGGCATTGACGCAGGCCTGTCCGAGTAGCGCGGCGTGCTGGTCGCCGAGCGCGCCGGCCAGCGGAACGCCGGCGAGCGCGCCGACGCATTCCCCATAGACTTCGCTCGACGAGCGTATGTTCGGCAGGCAGGCGGGCGGAATGTCGAAAATCTGGAGAAGCTCTTCGTCCCAGTTCAGCGTTTCGAGATTCATCAGCTGGGTGCGCGAAGCGTTGGTCGCGTCGATGATATGGCGCCCGCCGCGCCGGCCGCCTGTCAGATTCCAGACAATCCAGGAATCGATCGTGCCGAAAAGCGCTTCGCCCTGGGCCGCGCGGGCGCGCGCGCCGGGAATTTCGTCGAGGAGCCAGCGGAGTTTGAGAGCCGAAAAATAGGTCGCGAGCGGCAGGCCGGTTTTTGCGCGGACGAGGGCGCCGACGCCTTTCGCCGCGAGCCGGTCGACGCCGGCTTGGGTGCGCGTATCCATCCAGACGATCGCGTTGTGAAGCGGCGCGCCGGTGGCGGCGTCCCACAGCACCGTGGTTTCGCGTTGATTGGTCACGCCGACGGCGGAGAGATCGCGCGCCGAGACTTTGCCCTCGGCGAGCGCCGCTTCGATCACCGCCTGCGCATTGCGCCAGATTTCGTCCGCGTCATGCTCGACCCAGCCGGGGCGGGGATAAATCTGGCGGTGCTCGCGCTGCGCCTGGGCGACGATTTCGCCGCCCGCGTCCATGAGCACAAATCTGGCGCTCGTTGTGCCCTGATCCAGCGCGCCCAAGAGTTTCGACATTCATAAGCCTTTGATGAACGTAAGTTTCAGCGCTGATTCAGCGCAGGCGTCCTAGCCTGAAAATGGTTCCATCATTTTTCGCAAGGAGGATGCTCCATGAGATCGGCAGCCGTCAAAAGCCTATCGGCGCCAGTCAAGCCGGCCTTCGCCGCCCTCATCTTCGTTCTCGCCGCGAGCGCTTTCGCGCCGGAAGCTTCCGCGCTGCCGGGGATCGATCGCGCGCCCGCCGCACAGGCCGGGCAGCGCCTGCGGAAGGCGCGCTGGGAGTGCGGACCCTATCGCTGCTGGTGGCGGCCGGGCTACGGTTGGGGTCCTGGCTACGGCTGGGGTCACGGCTATGGCCGAGGCTATGGTTATGGCGGCTGGGGCCTTGGCTATGGTTGGGGCGGAGGCTGGCGACGCCGTTACTGGTGAGGCGAGAAGATTCTGAGAGCTTCGAGCCGCGGACATCGACCGCGGCTCATTTTTTGTCCAACTCTTGTTAGGTCCAACTCTTTTTAGGTCCAACTCTTGCCGCCAACTTGATGCATCCAAAATGAATGGGGATGTCCCGATCATTGTTGAAAAAGGAGGAGCGGCGTTGCTCGCCTTGAGCCGTTAGGCTCGGGGTGCTGATTCCACGAAAGGAAGCAACGCCATGCAGGAACATACCACATCGACCGCGATTC
>VGDY01000064.1 GCA_016869555.1 Alphaproteobacteria bacterium
CCCAGCGCAGCGCCTCGACCAGATTCGACTTGCCGCAGCCGTTCGGCCCGACGACGCCGGTCAGGCCCGGCTCGATCAGGAAATCGGTCGGTTCGCAGAAGCTCTTGAAGCCCAGAAGGCGCAGGCGTTCGAATTTCATTGCCTAAAGACCGCCACAAACTGCAGGGGAAAGCAAGAAAACCGACGCGATATGTTGTGGGAAGGCGCTTCGTTTCACCGGTCGCGCGGTCCTCCCGTCACACGGCGGGCACCGCCGAATCACGATTTTCATTGCATCGCAGAATTGCGGCGGAAAAAATGGGCGCGAGACGCAGTGGTTTGAAAATCGGGCGAAGGTTTCCTTGTCCTTCGAGACGCGTGCTGCGCACGCTCCTCAGGATGAGGAAACCAATGCCCGCGATGCATCAGAAAACCGTCGCTCCCTTGACCTCATCCTGAGGAGGCTCCGAAGGAGCCGTCTCGAAGGACGAGGTCAAGGGAGCGACGCTCAATCGAACGCTGCGGCTCGGCCGCCCACACGAATCGCGAGGCTTCAAGGCGAAGAATGGGTTCAGCCAGTCCGCGGGACGAAGATTTCTGGGTGTTCGGCTATGGCTCGCTGATGTGGCGGCCGGGCTTCGACTTCATCGACAGCGCGCTCGCCTGGGTGCACGGCTATCACCGCACGCTGTGCATTTTCTCGCATGTCCATCGCGGCACGCCGGAGCGGCCGGGGCTCGTTCTCGGGCTCGACCGCGGCGGCTCCTGCCAGGGCGTCGCCTTCAAGGTCGCGGCGCAAGAGCGCGACAAAACGATCCGCTATCTGCGCGAACGCGAACTCGTCACCTCGGTCTATCTCGAAAAGACGCTCGGCGTGCAATTCGCCGACGGGGGCTCGGTCAACGCCCTCGCCTATGTCGTCGACCGCACCCATCGCCAATATGCCGGTCGACTGCCGCAGGAGGAGATGATTCGCCTGATCGCCGAAGGCGTCGGACTTAACGGCGACAATCCCGCCTATGTGCGCAACACCTATGAGCATCTGCTGCGGCTCGACATCCATGACGCCGAACTCGCCGAAATCGTCCGCCGGCTCGATCATGATTCCTGCAGAGCCGGGTCCGCGACCGGCGGCGCCGGCGACGAACCGACGCCGCTTTGACGCGACGCATCACTCAGCACGCTCGCGCACATACGCGCGCGACGCCACGCCTACGCCACCGACAGCACGGCCCGATCAGTTGAGCAGCGACGCCGAAAGATCGCGCAGCGTCGCGGCGTCGGCGCAAAAATGCACATGCCATTCGGCGACGCCGAGCTCCCGCGCCATCCGTCGCAGCGCATAGCGGTCGCCCGGCTTGCGGTCCTGCGCCAGAAACATGCACACCGGCCGAGTCGTGACGCCCTCCCGCGCGACGCCGATGACGGCGCCATTGGTCACGTCGGCGATGAAGGATTCCTCGCCCGACTGAAACACCGAGCAGACATAGCGGCGGCCCGAAGCGCCGCGCCAGGAAAAGAACCGGCCGCGCAGCGAATCCGTTTCGGCGAGCGAGCGAAGCGCCTCGCCGCGCGACGCGGAGTCGTTGAAAGTCCGGTGAGAAAGGCTGAAAGACGAGTAACGAGGCTGATACATGGCACGATCCGCCGATCCGGAGACGAACACGGAACATGACTAGAACGAAACGCGCACACAGTCAAGAAGCGCGCGCCCGTCCATATCTTTTGGGTTCCTGACAAAAGACAGGACAGGCGCGCGACGCGCCGCTACTCGCCAACGGCGCGAGACGGTTTCCCGTCTCGCGCTTACTTATGCATGGCGATGATCTTGAAAGATGTGCGCCAACGCGCATGACGAACGCTTTACCTGCTTAAGAGGTGGGCGCCGTCCTGAGTTGTCGCAAGGGCTGCGGCGCGCGGCCGCAGCTTTTCGCAGAACGCGCGCGAGCACGTCATGCTGGATTCTAATCGCCGAACCAATCCGGCTTCACGCGCGCTCGTTCAAGAACCTATCGCTTGCAGTGGACGGTGCGCACGGCGCCCGTGGCCTGATAGGTCAGCTTGGCGTCCTTCTTCGACTGATAGGGCGGCGGCTCCGGCGTGCAATTCACATATTGGCTTCCGAATACCGCGGAGAAATAGACCGTATAGGGCGTGCCGTCGGTCATCCCCGCGACCGGAAGCTTCACGCATTGCGTCTGCCCGATATTGAACTTGTTCGACCCGGCGGCGACGCGACCGTTCAACATCACGCCCATGCGACCCGCAAAGCCGGCGCCCACCTTGATGTGCACGCATGCGGCCGTTTGAGCGAGACAGGGTTGCGCCAACAAGGCAAGGACGCTCGCGCCGACGAGGCGCATGTTCATATCACGGAACGAAGTGCTAATTCTCATGAAATAACCTCCAGTTAGACGCGGCCGCGGCCGCGCTGGAGGAATGTGATCCACGCCAAAGCTTTCGGCAAGACTCGGCGCCGGCGAGGCCCGCCTAAATATTAACCGTTCGCGCCGCCGCCCGCCGTGCGCAGCCAGGCCGCGCCGCAGGCCTTGGCCAGTTCGCGCACGCGCAGAATATAGCTTTGGCGCTCGGTGACCGAGATCACCCCGCGCGCGTCGAGAAGATTGAAGGCGTGGCTCGCCTTGATGCATTGGTCATAGGCCGGCAGCGCCATGAGATGCCGCTCGTCGCCCGAGCCCGCGCCGAAATGCAGGAGCCGCTCGCATTCCGATTCCGCGTCCTTGAAATCCTCGAACAGCTTTCCCGTGTCGGCGGCTTCGAAATTATGGCGCGAATATTCCTGCTCGGCCTGCAGGAAAACATCGGCGTAAGTGACTCTTTCGTCGCCGTCGCGGCCGTTGAAGTTCAGCTCCATGATGCTGTCGACGCCCTGCAGATAGCAGGCGAGACGCTCCAGCCCATAGGTGAGTTCGCCCGAAACCGGCGCGCATTCGAAGCCCGCGACCTGCTGGAAGTAGGTGAATTGCGAGACCTCCATGCCGTCGCACCAGCATTCCCAGCCAAGCCCCCAGGCGCCGAGCGTCGGGCTTTCCCAATCGTCCTCGACGAAGCGGATGTCGTGGAGCTTCGGGTCAATGCCGATCGCGGCGAGCGAGGCGAGATAAAGCTCCTGCAGATCGGGGGGCGAAGGTTTGAGGATCACCTGGAACTGATAATAATGCTGGAGGCGATTGGGGTTCTCGCCGTAGCGCCCGTCCTTGGGCCGCCGGCAGGGCTGCGCATAGGCCGCGCGCCAGGGTTTTGGCCCGAGCGCGCGCAGCGTGGTGGCCGGATGAAAGGTGCCCGCGCCCATCTCCATGTCATAGGGCTGCAGAATGACGCAGCCCTGCGCCGCCCAGAAGTTTTGCAGGGTGAGGATGAGGCCCTGGAAGGAGAGGGTTGGGGAGAGATAGGCGGAATCATTGGGCGGCGCGGCGCGAACTCCCTCTCCCCGTTCTTCGGAAGTCGGCTGTTGCCGACTTCCGCATTCAACGCGCAAGTCGGAAAAATCCGACTTGCGTTGAGAGGGCTGGGGTGAGGGGCCGGGGGTATTGGCCGAAAGATTCGTGGCAGCCAATTCCCTGCTGCGATCAACGCTCATGTCAAAACCCCAAGCCCCTCACCCTTCCCTCTCCCCGCCAGCGGGGAGAGGGGTTTGCGCGCAAGCTATTGGCGGGGCCAACGCAGGTCAACGGCGTGCTTCGCCGACGGCGGTCGGGTGAATATCCGCCATGCGCCAGAAGCGGACGCTCCGACGCCATCAAATGCCGCACGAGGGGCTCGCGAATCATGTAAAATGATTTGCGTTTGCGACCAGGATGATTGTGAACCTTTGGCGTGTTCCATCCCCGGATGAAATAGTTCGCCTATACAGGGCTGGCGAGCTTCCAATGGAACTCGCGCGCAACCACGAGATGGCGGACGAAGATGACGACCCCTTCATCCAACTTTGCATATCGTTGCATAACAGCGGTACGATCGATCTCGTAACTGTTGTTTGCCAGCCGACTTTCGCCAGCTTGGCCGGACACGCGTTCTTCACTGCACAGCACTTCTACTGCGAAGCAATTCCGCAACTCGACACCGACGCCATGGCGCTCATGGAGTGTTGTCGAATTCTTATCGAACAGGCTGGCGCCGACGGCGCGGCGACGCAACCAAATGGCGCGTTCCGTACCTGGTGCCAAAACAATCCGGATGAAGGCTCCATGGTCGTTCGTGAAGCTCGAGCCGGAGATGAACTGGCGCAACGGTTTGTAACGTTCGCATTGCAAGCTGCCAACGACATCGATTCCGCAATTGATTTTGTGCAGTCGTACGTTGATGATCGGCGGGTGTTCGGTATAACTGCTTTGTCAGGCATGACTTACGCCGACACCACAGCAGCACATAAGGCATTAACGGTTCTGGAGGCCTTCGTTGTCGATATCGGCGACGATCTCGTTCGCTCTAACGCCCTTTTGGCCGCGTTCGACGTTCTCAAGCAACAAAACGACGCCTTAATAGCGACAAGGCTGATTATGGCGGCCGCCAGAGATCCCGGACCCGGGACGCTGCACGGCTTGGCTCGGATCATTTGGTTGCATAACAGTTTGCTGAACGATCAGGCGCTTCGAACTGCGTTTCTCGCGCTTGAATTGGTTAATACGGAGCATATTGGTACGCTCCGAACTCTCGATATGGCGTTGCGGTGTCTCCTCGGCACAAAGAGCGAAGCGCTGGCGCTCGATTTCCTCACCGTGAAGTTGCGAAGTGGAAGCCAGCCGGTCAAGAATTTCGAAATGACCGCCCATGAACTCACGAGCGGTGCCCCGCAACGGCTGTATGAGTTGATCGTACGCTGGTTTCTCTCCGGTAGTATCGCCCTGTGCCGAAACGTCAACGATCTTGTCGGGACCAACGAGGAGCATGCCTTCGATACGACCGTGCAGCCGCTTGGGCTAACTTCTATGCAACAAATCTTCCTCTGTCGTAAGGCGATCGGATTCCTTTTCCTAAAGCCCGTCGTCTGCTGTTCAATCATCGTGTCGGTTCTTCGCGCGGGCGACAAGGACGTCGAGCCCGCGGCGACAGAACTTCTCTTCGATCCAATCCTTTTGAACTACAGCGGGGACGCTAAGGAGTATTTGAAGCGTATACCTGCAACAGATTCAGCTTATAGTCCGGTCCAGAATGTTCTAGCCAAGGATGCAGAATTCTACGCGACCCTTAATGCAACCAGAACGATTAAAGAGCTTCACCCTTCCGACTACCAACGCAACGTAATACGAGAGCGGATGCACGATGAAATGCAGGTTATCCGCAAGATGGCAGAGAGCAACTCGATTTTTTTCGATCTCACACATCGCTCGACCATCCTCTACGGCAAGCGCTCATTTACCTACGTGGTGGACCAGGATGGCACCCAACGCGCCGTAGCCATTGATCTCAAATCGTTTAGTACCTCATTCGAGGTACCGCGCCGGGAAATTCTCGACCCTGTTGGCCTCGACTACATGCTGCGTGTCTTCCAGATGGAGAAGTTCAAATGAAGCTCCTGTTCCGGAGCTATCTGGCGTCCCTTAGGGAACGTGAAGAACTCGACGCGATACTCCCCGACCTATTGAGCGAACTCGGCTTCCACGTCTATTCGCGCCCCCAGCGCGGGACAGCGCAGGCGGGGGTCGACATCGCCGCTGTCGGAAAGGACGAAGACGGAGAGCGCAAGCTCTTTCTGTTCTCCGTGAAGCAAGGCGATCTGACACGGCAGTCGTGGGATGGCACGCCTCAGGCGCTCCGATCGTCGCTAAACGAAATCTTGGACAGTTATGTCCCCACAAAGATTCCAAAGCGATACCAAGATCTGAAGATCCTCATCTGCCTGGTTTTTGGCGGCGACATGCAGGAGCAGGTGCGCGGCGCGGTGAGCGGCTATATCAAGAAACACTCCACCACAAAAATTTCATTCGACGAATGGAACGGAGACAAGCTAGCTGGCTTGCTGCTGCAAGGCATTTTGCGCGAAGAGATTATGCCAAAGGCGCTTCGATCCTACTTTCAGAAAGCCGTTGCCCTCGTCGATGAGCCGGACATTGCCTATCAGCATTTTGCACGCCTCGCGTACGAGCTAATCAAAGGTGCGAACGACGAAAAGTCACGCGTCCGAACCGCTCGTCAATTGTATATTGCGTTGTGGGTACTGTTCGTGTGGGCGCGTGATGTCGACAACGTCGAAGCGCCATATCGGGCCAGCGAATTGGTCCTTCTGAACATTTGGAATCTGCTGCGACGGTACATCGGGAAAAAGTCGAGCGCCGCCGGGAAGGCGATCACCGCTGTGCTGCGACACGCGATCCAGCTTCACCTCACGATCGCCTGCGAATTGCTGGAGCGTAAGATATTGCCGCATGTCGGCACGCAGGATGGCATCTCTATGGCAATTCGAACGCACTCCTCCGTTGATGTGAACCTCAAATTATTCGACGTTCTGGGACGCATCGCACTGACCGGTCTTTGGCTTTACTGGATCATCGAACGAGACCCAGATGCGACGTGCAAAGCAGCCACCCAGGATCAGGTCGCGCGGTTGGCGTCGATGGGCTATCAGCTCATCAACAACAACCGGGCGTTGTTCCTTCCCCTGCACGACCAGCAAGCAATCGAGATTGCATTATTTTTGGTCTTGGCGGTCGCACTCAACGAGAACGACGCACGCACGTGGTTGCATGAAATGGTCGAGCGAATCGCATTCACGGTCCGGACGCACGGCCGCTATCCGTGTGTGTTCACTGAATACCGCGATCTCGTCGCCCACCCGCGCGAACGGACTGACGATTATCTCAAGGAGGCCACGTCCGGTTCTATCTTGATTCCGCTTGTTGCTGCATTCCTGTCAGCTCTCGACAACCTTGAGGCCTTGGAGCGGCTGGTTGATCTTAAGGCCAAGGAGCTTCAACACTGCACACTTCAACTGTGGATTCCCGACGAGTCGAGTGAGGAAGGCATCTACGTTGGTGCCCATAACCATGGCGTGGCGCTTTGTGATCTGCCGCTGTCGGCGACCGGTAGCGAACTTCTCAAGACCGTGAGGGACGCCTGCAACCAGTCGAAGGACTTCAATAATTTATCAGCAATAGCGACGGGCTACTGGCCGATTATTCTCACAGCTTGCCGCCATTTTAGACTTCCGGTCCCGCCACAGTTCTGGATCAAGATAGTGGATTCGTCGCCCAACTCCTAAGCGATTGGCATTCGTTCATTCCTGGTTTTTGCATGTCCGCTCCGGGTCATAACCACCCATTCAATCCGACCTTCGACTGCCACCGCCGGTCGATGCCGACAGCGCAAACCCCTCAAAACTCCTGCGCCGTCGGCCGGATCACGATCTGGTTCACATCGACATTCGCCGGCTGTTCGATCGCATAGGCGATCGCGCGGGCGATCGACTCGGCCGGGATCGCCTGCTCATAAAATGCGTTGACGAATTTTCGGCTCGCCGGGTCCGACGTGCCCGACTTCAATTCCGTGTCGATCGCGCCGGGCATGATGACGGTGGTGCGAATCCTGTCGCCGGCCTCATGGCGCAGCCCTTCCGAAATCGCCGCGACCGCGAATTTCGTGCCGCTATAGACCGTCCCGCCCGGGCTGAACACCTTTAAACCCGCGACCGAGGAAATATTGATGAAATGGCCGGACCCCTGTTTTTGAAACAGAGGCAAGGCGGCGCCGACCCCATAGAGCAGGCCCTTGATGTTGATGTCGATCATCCGGTCCCATTCCTCGGTCCTTAATTCCGAGAGCGGGGCGATCGCCATCAGCCCGGCGTTGTTGATCAGCACGTCGAGCCTGCCGAACGCCTGAACCGCGCCGGCGACGAAAGCGTCGACATCGGGTTTTTTCGTCACATCCATAGCGAAGGGCTTGGCCTTGCCGCCCGCCGCATTGATCCCGGCGGCGATGACCTCCAGCCGCTCCAGCCGGCGCGCGCCGAGCGCGACGGCCGCCCCGCGCGCGGCGAGATGGCGCGCCGCCGTCTCGCCAATGCCGCTCGACGCGCCGGTGATGGCGACGACCTTGCCCGCGATTCCGTCCGTCATCCCGCGCGTCTCCTCATCTCATCGAACCGCGTGAATCGGCGACGGTTTCGCCGCCGGTCCTCACCGGATCAAACCTCGCCCGCCGCGTCAACTTAGGCGGCAAAGCCGGGCTAACTTTGCGGCGCCGGCGCGGCGCGATTCGAGAAACCCGGCATTTTCAAAGCCTTAACTATTCGGACATACCGTCGCTCTCGACAAGAATTCGCCCCAAAGTAGCCAAAGCAAGGCCGTTTAGTTCTGGTGAGAATATGTGCGGGCGTTCCGCGCAGTTCTCGCGTTCCCCGGACGTTGACGCAAAGTCGCGCAAATGTCGGCGAAGTCGAGAGCCCTGCGGCGGAAGATCAGTTCGGAGGTAGGGGCGAATGATGCAAGGAATCGGTGCGCCAATCGATTTCAATTCTTTCGAACGCGGGATTTATTCTCGCAAGAGCTCATCTCACCTCGCCATCGCCGGCGTCGCTTTCGCCGTGAGCCTGTCGGCGGGGTGGTGGGCGCTGTCGCAGCGCACGACCAATGCCAAGGTCGCCGCCGCGCCCGCCGCGCAGAATTCCCAAATATCCCGAGGCGCGCCAAACCCTTACGGCGCGATCGTCGGCCTCGGCGGCCGGCCGCAGACGCTGGCGCTTGCCGAAACCACGATGCGCGGCGGGCTCGACGCCAGCGTTCTGCCGGCCCCCCACACGCCCGCCGCCGCCGTTCCCGAGCAGCAGGATGGCGACGACGCCCAAGTCGCGTCGGCCGAGGGCTTGGACGGCGCGCCATTGCCGCCGCGCCGCCCGGCAGAACTCACCGTCGCCGGCCGCGGCCTCTATGAAGGCTCGCTGCGCCGCATGGCGCGCACCACCGTCGTGCCGGCCTCGCCCTCCGACGAGCGCTCGATCTTCGAGCGATTCTTCGGCGTCGGCGACGCCGCGCAGGAGGCGCGCCAGCAGCAGCAGCCGCGCGGACAGGCGCTCGCCTATGCGGCGCCGGACGGCGGCGCAATCTCCGACCTGAAATCCGGCATCCTCGGCGGCGCGGCCGGCGCGGCCGTCGGACCTGCGTCGCGCTACGACCGCTACACCGCCATCTACGACATTTCCGCGCATACGGTTTACCTGCCGAATGGCGCGAAGCTCGAGGCGCATTCCGGCCTGCGCGAACATCTCGACGATCCGCGCTTCGTCCATTTGCGCATGCGCGGCGCGACGCCGCCCCATATCTACGATCTGACGCCGCGCGAGGCGCTGTTCCACGGCGTCCAGGCGCTGCGCCTCACCCCGGTCGGCGGCCAGGGCGCGATTTTCGGCCGCGCCGGGCTGCTCGCCCACACCTATATGCTCGGCCCCAACGGCGATTCGAACGGCTGCGTGTCCTTCCGCGACTATCAGGCCTTCCTGCGCGCCTATAAGAACGGCGAAATCCGCCGGCTGGCGGTCGTCGCCCATCTCTAAGCGGTTATTTTTACATACGAAACCAAAGCGGCCCGCTCGGCCGCTTTGTTTCGTTCGGTTCGCGCGTCGCCGCCGCAGATTGGAATGACGACAAGTTTCTTGTCGGGATTGTGAAGATCAATTAGCGTGCGTCTTCGAAGCGCATGAGGGGTATTGCATGACCGTTTCGATCTATCTGATCAATCCTGCCGGCGATTTTCCAACCTATTTCGGCGGTGAGGCGCTCGCCGCCTCCGGCGCGCCGGGCGGCGTGATGATGGCCGACCTCGCCACCGCGACGGTCGCGGCGCTCGCGCCCAGGGACTTCGAATTCGAACTCTGCGAAGAGCAGATCGAACCGGTCAATTTCGACCATCCCGCCGACTGGATCGCGATCACCGGCAAGGTCAGCCAGCGCGGCCGTATGATCGCCATCGCCGACGAATTCCGCCGCCGCGGCAAGAAGGTCATCATCGGCGGGCCCTATGCGAGTCTGTCGCCGGCGCGGCTGCGCGATCATTGCGACGTGCTGGTGAGCGGCGAGACCGAGGAAATCGCGGCCGATCTTTTCTCCGATCTTCGCGCCGGCAAGCCGAAGGACAGCTATATCGGCGACAAGCCGTCGCTCGCCTCCTCGCCGCTCCCGCGCTGGGATCTCTACCGCAACGACCGCGCGATTCTGGGCGCGGTGCAGACTTCGCGCGGCTGTCCGTTCGAATGCGAATTCTGCGACGTTATTCAGTATCTGGGGCGCAAGCAGCGCCATAAGCCGATCGCCAATGTCATCGCCGAACTCGAGGCGCTGTGGAACGCCGGCTATCGCACGGCTTTTCTGGCCGACGACAATTTCACCGCCTATCGCGCCCATTGCAAGGAGCTGCTCGCGGCGATCGCGCATTGGCGCCGCGACCGGCCGATGGAGTTCGTCACGCAGATTTCGATCGACGCGACCCGCGACGAGGAGCTGCTCGACATGTGCGTCGCGGCGGGCCTGACGCAGGTGTTCGTCGGCATCGAGACGCCCAATGTCGAAAGCCTGCGCGAAACCGGCAAGCGGCAGAATTTGAAGATCAGCCTCGTCGACGAAATCCAGAAGCTCGTCGATCACGGCATGTCGGTGATGGGCGGCATGATCGTCGGCTTCGACCATGACGGGCCAAGCGTCTTCGCCCAGCAATATGATTTCGCCATGGCGACGCCGATTCCGATCTTCAGCCTTGGCGCGCTGATGGCGTCGGAAGCGACGCCGCTCTTCGACCGCATCACCCGCGAGGGGCGTCTCATCACCGGCGGCGTCGAGACCCAGGCGGTGCCGTGGAGCTCCAATATCCAGTGCCAGACGATGAGCATGGAGGAGCTGCATGACGGCATGCAGAATCTGTGCAACGCGCTTTATTCGCCGGCCGCCTTCGGCGAGCGCATGCTGAACATGATCAAAACCTTCGGCCGCCACCGCAAGGGGCCGGCGCCGCAACCCTTCGACCCGAAAACGCTGCGCGAAGTCGAACAGCAGGCGATGCAAGTCGGCATGGACGTGCGTAAGATGGGCGAAGCGGAAGGCCGCATGTGGAACAAGGTTTGGGGCGCCGCCGTGCGCAAGCCGGAAACCATCACCATCGCCGCCCGCATCATGTTCCAATATGCGCAGGCGCGGCACATGTTCGACAAGGGCAATTATTGGGAGCCGCAACTCGCGGCCCCGCCGGTCGCGCCGCAACGCGCGGCGTAGCCCCGCAAGCAACAGGCCTTCCTCATCCTGAGGAGCGTGCGCAGCGCGCGTCTCGAAGGACGGGGAAGCCGTTCAGCGCCATCGCTCAGCCCACGAAGCCTTTGCGAAGCCGTTAAACGACGATCGCTTTCAATATCGACAGTGGGGCCTTCGAGCCCTTGACCCCGCGCAGCAAAATGCGCGTCGCCGGCGCATCAGTTCGCGTGTGAACGGGCGCGATCGACACGCCCCCTAACCTTCTCTCCACAGCCGCGAGACATTCGGCGAGCGCGTCGGCGCGGTGAATCATCACGAATGTTCCGCCCGGCGCGAGCAGCGCGAGACAGGCGCGGACCCAGTCGGCGAGCGGCGCGCGCGCGACATGAGCGCGCGCTTTGTCGGCGTCCGGCGTCACGCGCACCTTGCCTGCTTCATGAAACGGCGGATTGGTGAGAACCAGCGCGGCGCTTTCGTCGATCAGACCGGCGGCGCGGCGCGATGTCGCAGCAAGAACGTCGGCGTGGTAAACGAGCGCCCTCGCGTCGAGATCATTTTCCGCGACATTCTCGCGCGCCAGCGCACAGCTCTCGGCGTCACTCTCGACAAGGCCGACGGTCGCGCCAGGGGCGCGCAGCGCCGCCATCAGCCCGACCGCGCCCGCCCCCGCGCCGACATCGAGAATGAGCCCTTGCTGATGTTGCGGCGTCGCGGCGGCGAGCAGCACGGCGTCCGTGCCGGCGCGATGGCCGGCCGCGCTTTGACGCAGGCGCAGGCGTTGGTCGAGAAAGCCGTCAAAACGCGCGTCGTTCATAGGAGCCGAGAGACTCACATCCCGCGCGCTCCACCCTCCCCTTGAGGGGGAGGGTCGGCGCGCAGCGCCGGGGTGTGGAGAAGCCAAAGTCTTTCTCGACCGTCACCCCACCCCGCATTGCTATCGCACTGCGACCCTCCCCCTCAAGGGGAGGGTGATTGCGATAGCCTCCGCCGCGACTTGCCGCCTCCACCCCAAAGCCGTAAGTTCGCGCAACAAAGCGCAAGGCTTAAGGGGGGTCCGTGGGTATCGTCATTCCGCTCGAGGAGAAAAAGGACGCCGGCCTCGACAGTCTCCTCGAACTCATCAAGCCAGACCTGGAGCGCACCAATCAGCTGATCGTCCAGCGCATGGGCTCCGACGTCACGACGATTCCCGAAGTCGCCAACCATCTCATTTCCGCCGGCGGCAAGCGGCTGCGGCCGATGCTCGTTCTCGCCACCGCCGGCATGTGCGGCTACAGGGGCGACGGCCATCTGAAATTCGCCGCCGGCATCGAATTCATGCATACGGCGACGCTGCTCCACGACGACGTCGTCGACGAAAGCGACATGCGCCGCGGCAAGATCGCCGCGCGCATGCTGTGGGGCAATCAGACCTGCGTGCTCGTCGGCGATTTCCTGCTCGGCCACGCCTTCAAGATGATGGTGGAGCCCGGCGTCATCGCGCCGCTCACCGTAGTGTCGCAAGCGGCCGCCGTGATCGCCGAGGGCGAGATCATGCAGCTCAACGCCGCCAAGGACACCACCACCACCGAGGACGCCTATATGGGCGTCATTCGCCGCAAGACGGCGGAACTCTTCGCCGCGGCGGCCGAAGTCGGGGTGATGCTCGGCGGCAAGCCGAAAGCCGATGAAGCCGCCGCGCGCAGCTACGGCATGAATCTCGGAATCGCCTTCCAGCTCATCGACGACGCGCTCGATTACGGCGGCTCGTCGGCCAAGCTCGGCAAGAATGTCGGCGACGATTTTAGAGAGGGCAAGATCACCTTGCCGGTCGTGCTCGCCTTCCGTCGCGGCAATGAGAAGGAACGCGAATTCTGGCGGCGCACGCTGGAGAAGGGCGAGATCAAGGACGGCGACGTCGAGACCGCCTGCGGGCTGATGAAGAAGCACAAGGCGCTCGACGACACGATCGAGCGCGCGACGCATTACGGCGCCATCGCGCGCGACGCGATGGAGATTTTCCCGGCATCGCCATGGAAGAGCGCGCTGCTCGAAGTCGTCGACTTCTGCATCGATCGCGTTTATTAGAGCGCTTCCCGATCGCATAGAATCATGTGATCGATAAAGAATCGCTCAAAATCAAAACGTTAGAGCAGGTTCTCGTCGAAAAAGTCGATCAACTTTTTCGGAACCTGCTCTAACGCGCCGCCGGCCGTTGCGAAGCGACCGGCGGAATTTCGTCAGCCCTTCAGACAGTCCGACTTGAACTGTTTGCGCTCCTTGCCGTGGAGGCCTTTGGCGTCGGCCTGGGCGCGACAGTCCTTTTCGCGCTCCGCATGAGTCTTAGCCCCCGAGGCGGCAGGCGCGGGATGCGCCGCGGCGGCAGGCGTTTCGGCCTTCGGCGGAGGCGTCTCTGCGGGCGCCGCCTTCGGCGCGATCTCGGCGGGCGGCGCCCAGGTCGTCGGCGCGTTTCCGGCGGACGCCGGGGACTTCGGCTCCGCGAGCGCGGCGCCAAGGGACAGGCTGGCGCAAACAACGCCGGCGGCAATGCATTTAACGCTCGTGAACATTTACGTTTCTTCTATGTTTTGAGGCGCGCCGCAACGCCGCGTGTTGAACCGTCGCGGCGCCGCTCATCGCGCGCGAGCGCGCATCCGCAGTCTTCCGCGGCTCAAACTTAACTGATTTATGACAGCCTGTCTTTGATGCAGCGCAGCAGGGCCGAGAACAAGACTAACGCCGCCACCACACATAGATCGCGACGCCGGCGACGAAGCCCGAATAGACGATCTTCCACATCAGCCGGCGCGGCGCCGACGTACGGCGCAATGGAACGTCGCTGCGGCGGTCGATCTTTCGCTCGCCGACGGAAACCGGACTGAGCGCAGCATGAGAATAGCGCATGAATCGCTCCTTGGCCGAAAGTGAACAGGTCGTTTGAGGCAAGGCTAAGGCGCGAAGGATTGACAAATTGCTTCGATTTCACGCCGCCTGGAGAGATCTCTGTGCTGCAGTGCGAGCGATGATAAAAACCTGCGACGAGAGTGGCGGAGGATGACATGACGCGCGACAAAACATCGGATTGGCGGTTTGATTTCGTGGGCGCAAAGCCGCCTGTCGCCGCGCGGCGCGACACGCGCCGAGTTGTCCATGGGCGCGCACTCGACGATCCTTACGACTGGCTCGCCGCGAAGAACTGGCGCGAAGTGCTGCGCGATCCCGACGCGCTTCCGAGCGACATCGCCACGCTGATCAAGGCGGAGAACGCATATTGCGCGCGCGTGATGGCGCCGCTTGAAAGTTTGCGGAAGACGCTCGTCGCCGAGATGCGCGCGCGCATCAAGGAAGACGACAGCGACGTTCCCGATCCGGACGGGCCTTTCGCCTATTACGAACGCTTCCATGAAGGCGCGGAACATCCGCGCTACTGCCGAACGCCGCGCGACGGCGGGGCGGAAACCGTTCTTCTCGACGGCGACGCGCTCGCCGAAGGCCATGAGTTCTTCGACATCGGCGACGCGGCCCATGCCCCGGATCATACCCAACTCGCCTGGAGCGTCGATGATGCGGGCTCGGAACTCTACGATATCCGCACGCGGGCGCTGAGCGACGGAATCGATCGCGCCGACGTCGTGAGCGACAGCGACGGCTCGATCGTCTGGCGCGCCGATTCGAAAGCCTATTACTATGTGCTGATCGACGAGAACCATCGCACCTCGCAGATTTTTCGGCACGAACTTGGAACCGATCCCGCCCATGATGCGCTGATCCTCGAAGAAACCGACAGCGCCTGGTTCGTCGGCCTGCACGAAAGCCATTGCCGGCGTTTCGCGATCGCGTCGATCCACGGCCATGACGCGACGGAAAGCTGGCTCATCGACCTTCGCGAGAATAATCCGACGCCGCGCATCATTGCGCCGCGCGAACCGCGCCTGCGCTACGACGTCGAACCGCACGGCGATCTTATCTATATTCGCAACAATGCCGACGGCGCCGATGACTTCCGCATTTCCGTGGCGCCGCTGATGGAGCCCGGCCGCGAGAACTGGAAAGACGTGGTCGCCCATCGCGACGGCGCGATGATCGACGGCTTCACCCTCTATGCGCGTCATCTCGTCTGGCTGCTTCGCGAGAACTCCCTGCCGAAGCTCGTCATCCGCGCGCTCGCGACCGGCGACGAACATGCGATCCGTTTCGAAGAGGACGCCTATGCGCTGTCGCTCGACCCGGGGCTCGAATTCGATACGGATGTCCTCCGTTTCACCTATTCATCGATGACGACGCCCGACGAGATCTACGACTATGACATGAGGACGCGCACGCGCGTGTTGCGCAAGCGCCAGGAGATTCCATCGGGACATGACCCCAGGAATTATGTCACGCGACGGCTGTTCGCGACGGCGCGCGACGGCGAAAGCGTGCCGATCACGCTTTTGCACCGCGCCGACTTCACGCCCGGCGGGGAAGGCGCGCCGCTGCTGCTCTACGGCTATGGCGCCTATGGCTATGCGCTCTCGGCGAGCTTCAACGAAGACGCCCTGTCGCTCGTCGATCGCGGCTTCGTCTATGCCCGCGCCCATATTCGCGGCGGAACCGACAAGGGCTGGCGCTGGTACGAAGACGGCAAGCTCGAGAACAAGCACAACAGCTTCTTCGACTTCATCGACTGCGCCCGCCATCTCGTCTCCGCCGGCTATACGCATGAGGGCGCCATCGTGGCGCAGGGCGGGTCGGCGGGCGGGCTGCTGATGGGCGCGATCGCCAATGCGGCGCCTGAACTCTTCGCCGGCGTCGTCGCCAGCGTGCCCTTCGTCGATACGCTCAACACGATGCTGCGCGACGATCTTCCGCTGACGCCGCCGGAATGGCTGGAATGGGGAAATCCGATCGCCAGCGTCGAAGCCTATGATCGCATCGCCGCCTATTCGCCCTACGACAATGTGCGCGCGCAAACCTATCCGCCGATTCTCGCCGTCGCCGGCGTCACCGATCCTCGCGTCACCTATTGGGAGCCGCTCAAATGGGTCGCGAAACTGCGCGCAACCATGAGCGGCGGCGGACCCGTGCTGCTGTTCACCCATATGGGCGCCGGTCACGCCGGCGCCTCGGGTCGTTTTGAGGCGCTTGAAGACACCGCGCTCGAATACGCGTTCGCGCTCGCCTGCGTCGCGCGCCTCCTCAAGGACGTGGATGATTTGCCGCCAAGCAGCTGAGGCTCTATCGCCGTCGCCGCATTGATCGGCGTTCGCCGGCGCGAATCAAGCCTGCCGCGCTCGCGAGACGCTGCATTTCCCAGATGGGAAATGCAGCGCAAAAACTCAATTCGTGGGATGCACCCATTCGGAATCGGGCGGGATTGCGGGTTTGCTTTCTGCGGCGGGCGCTGGGCTCGGTTCAGCAGGCGCGCTGGGCGTCGCCATCTGACCGGGCGCCGCGCTCGGCGCAGCAGTCATTCCGCTCGCATCCTCAGCGCGAACTGGCGCAGTGAAAGTTGCGCCCACAGCAATGGCGGCCGTCAACAGCAGTATTTTCATCATATGGCGATTCCCCCTTTTGGATCGTGGCCCGAGTCGCGGGGTTGCGCTCTTTCATGGCCGAGGCGGATTATAGTCGTAGAACGACACGACTCAAGAAATAGCGTCAAGCTTGGATTCTCGTCGTAGAGCGATCAGCGACCCTCGCGATGCAGAACTCGACCGCCCCTGCCTTGAGACGCCGCCGACTCCGCTCAAATGCGCCGCGCTCTGCTACGCTTCTCTTTTCCCGGCGGGACGCGTTTGCGCCGACGCTATGAGTTTGGCGCCTTCCTGCGCCGGATTTCTTCGGGCGGCGTCCATTCCTGTCCGCTTTGCGTGCCTTTCTTGACCTCGACGGCGGGAGCGCCGGCGGAGGCGCCGCTCGGTCCGGACAGGCCGCTGTCGTTGACTTCCACCGCTTTCGGATTGTCCTTCTGGACCGAACCGGACGGCTCGACCGGGCCGCCATTCGCCGGTCCGGACGTCACGCCCTCCTCCTGTTGCTGGGTCTGCTGATCTTCGGCCAGCGCCGCGGGCGCGGCGATGGCGAGCGCAAGACCTGCGATGACGACGATTGGTTTCTTCATATCGAACTCCTGCGACAGCTTTCGATGATCGAAGGTTCGGCCCCCGCAGGTAAATGGCGGAGCGAATCGAACGCGCAATGGGAGGTATGGCGCGCGCGCGCGCTTTGTTTTATGCAGCTTACGCTCACGCCGGGAGGTGGATGATGGCCGTCGACAGCACGCACGCCGAAACAATTGCGCTCCACGCCGGATGGCGCGCGGACGAGACCAACGGCGCCGTCGCCGTCCCGATCTATCAGACGACCTCCTATCAGTTTCGCGACACCGAGCATGCCGCCAGCCTGTTCGCGCTCAAGGAGCTCGGCCACATCTATACGCGCATCGGCAATCCGACGACGAGCGTGTTGGAGGCGCGATTGGCGGCGCTGGAAGGCGGCGTCGCAGGGCTGGCGCTCGGTTCCGGACAGGCGGCGTCGGCGCTGTCGATCCAGAATCTCGCGCGCGTCGGCGACAATATCGTCTCGTCCACCGATCTTTACGGCGGCACCTGGAATCTCTTCGCCAATACGCTGAAGGACCAGGGCCTCGACGTGCGCTTCGTCGATCCGTCCGACCCGGAGAATTTCCGCCGCGCCACCGACGAACGCACCCGCGCCTATTACGCCGAGACTCTGCCCAATCCCAAACTCACCGTATTTCCGATCGCCGAAGTCGCGGCGATCGGCCGCGAACTCGGCGTGCCGCTGATCATGGACAATACCGCGGCGCCGATCCTCTGCCGGCCGATCGATCACGGCGCGGCGATCGTGGTTTATTCGACGACGAAATATCTTTGCGGCCACGGCAATTCGATCGGCGGCGCGATCATCGACGCCGGCAATTTCGACTGGGAGAAATTTCCGAAGCGACAGCCGGCCTTGAATACGCCCGATCCAAGCTATCACGGCGCGATCTGGGTCGAGGCGGTCAAGCCGATCGGACCGGTCGCCTATATCATCAAGGCGCGCGCGACGCTGTTGCGCGATCTTGGTCCCGCGCCCGCGCCGTTCAACGCCTTTCTGACGCTGCAGGGCGTCGAGACGGTGACGCTGCGCATGGAGCGCCATGTGCAGAACACGCAGAAGGTCGTCGACTTCCTGGTCAAACGCAGCGAGGTGACGCGGGTGATTCATCCGTCGCAGCAGAGCGGCGAGACGCGCCGGCGCGCCGACGCCTATCTGAAGGGCGGCTATGGCGCGCTTATCGGCTTTGAACTGAAGGGCGGCCTAGAAGCCGGCCGCCGCTTCATCGATGCGCTGGAAATGTTCTACCACGTCGCCAATATCGGCGACGCGCGCAGCCTCGCCATCCATCCCGCGACGACGACCCATTCGCAGCTCGCCGAGGAGGCGCAGCTCGCGTCAGGCGTCACGCCCGGCTATGTGCGCCTTGCCATCGGCATCGAACATATCGACGACATCATCGCCGATCTGGAGAAGGGGTTTAAGGCGGCTGCAACGTAACGCGCTTCCCTTCTCCCGTGAAACGGGAGAAGGGATGCGCCCAACTCACGGCTTCGTCGCGAGCCTGTCCACGATCGCGCGGATCGCGGCGATCTGCGGTCCTTTTTTGGTCGGGTAGTCGACGCTGTCATAGCCCCACCAGTCCCAGCAGGCATTGGGGTTCCACACGAAATTCAACGTGTAGAACGGGAAGCCCCAGCCCAGGCGGCTGATGGTTTGCGGATAGACCACGATGATGCGGTTGGTATCCGCCCAGCGATTGTAGCCCGCATGCTTGTAGAAGGCCTCGCCGATTTCGGCGACCTGCTGCTTGCAGCCATGCAGCGCGACATGCACGCGGCATGTCTCCATGGCGCAGACATGCGGAATATAGGCGTAGCCGACATCGTTCATGCTGTGAACATAGGCATTGCCGTCGGGCAGAAATTCCTTCTGGTCGAATTCGACATATTTTCCGGCGCTCTGCGCGCTCGGCGGATTGAGCGGGCCGTAGATCTGTTCGAGCAGCGCTTTCGCGGAGTCGAAATCGCAGTCGACGATGAACGGCGCCCTCGTCGCGGCGCAGTTCTTGTCGCCAAAGTCCTCTGTCACCAGGGCGTGACCGGCGCCGATGTCGTTTCGATAGACGATGCCGTCCGGCGGCACATAGTAGGCGTAATAGTCTCGCGTCGCATTCATCACGACGGGAAAGACCGTCTCATCCTTGCTGCCGGAAAACAGCCACACCCGCGCGCCGTTAAAATTGGCGACGTCATCGATGCTCCCGGCGTGCGCGAGCGTATCGGTGATCTCTTTCAGATGCGCCGGATCGGGCGCCGGATGCGCGGCGTCGGGGTTCATGCAAGTGCTGGTCGCGCGGGACAGGCTCCGCTCCGCGCAGTCGTAGGGAACGCCGGCGATGATTCCGGCGCCCTTGACCACGCCGGAATGCGCGACATGAAACTGCAAGGCCATCGCCGCGCCGGACGAAAGCCCCGATACGGAAGTTTCGGAAAGATTCGCCCCGTAAGGCGCGAGGCGCTCGGCGCCAGGAGCAAGGTCGGCGCCTGCGAACGCAAACAGGGCGGCGGCGAAGATAAGGGCGCGTAAGACATCGGACATGAACTTCTCCTTTAAAAAAATTGCATGACGATATGCCGGCGCAGGAAACGCCCTCTGGTCAGACGTTCGGCCGGCCCTTCACGATCAGCGGATTGCCCGCGACGACGAGCGCGACCCTCCCCGCAATTCGCGATACGGATTGATGCAATTCCCCTGCCGCATCGCGAAACGAACGCGCCAGCGCATTGTCCGGCACAATAGACAACCCGACTTCGGACGAGACTGTGACAGTCGGCGCCGCGCGGGACGACAGAGCGTGAACAAGCGCCGCGCGATCGGACGAAAGATCGGCGCCGCCAAGCAGCCTGTTGCTCAGCCATAGCGTAAGGCAGTCGACGAGCAGCGGGCGATCGGCCGGCGCCTCGCCAATCGCGTCGACCAGCGTCTGCGCCGCCTCGATCGTGCGCCAGCTCTCGCCGCGCCTCAGACGATGCGCCGTAACGCGCGCGCGCATCTCATCGTCAAGCATCTCGGCCGTCGCAATATAGGTCCAAGGAGCAGGATGCGCGGCGATCAGACGCTCCGCAAAAGCGCTTTTGCCCGAGCGCGCGCCGCCGAGCACGAGAGTGAGATGCGGATTCTCGCTCATGTCGAACGAATTCCAGTTGATCCGTTCGCTGGGCCTGTCATATGTGGACGGCCCCGCTTGGCAAGCGGTTTTTTCTCGGCGCGGAGAACCTGGGTGGCGGGTTTCGGTCATATGTCCGGCCTTTTGGCGCGGCGCTTATGTCCGCTGGCCCTGATGAAGTTCGACTG
>VGDY01000065.1 GCA_016869555.1 Alphaproteobacteria bacterium
CAAGTCGCGACCTGTGAGGCGGACGACGCAGCCGTGGCAATGGGAGCTCTGTCCGCTTCGATCCCACCTTGTGCTCTCGTTTGTCCGCTCTTTGGGCTCGCGCCGGGCGGCGCCGTTCGTCGTTTCTCGCGGCTTCAGCGTCTTTCGGTTCGGGCGCGTTGTTCCGTTCACGCGGCATCTCATCATGGCGTCGTCAGGTGGAGACCGATAGCGTCTCGTCGGTGAAATCGATTGCCTCGCCAATTCTGTCTCATCCCCGCATCATAGGCCGCTCCATCGTTATGCGCCTGCTTCATGCGCCGGCGACTCATTGTGTCATGCGCTGTCAGATCGGATCTTGCTCCAAGAACCTCTTCTCGGTTCGCCAGATGGTCCTGGAATAGCTGGCTCCTGCGAAATCGAAACAGCGACTTACCGGGCTTCACAAGGCCAGCCGCGTTGATGATTTTAATTCGCCGCGTCTTCTCCTATCGCTCTCCCTTGTGAGCGCCCGCCTCCGGTTGCATGACGTTTTGTCCTATGGCCGCAGTCGCCGCCCAAAACCCTGCGGCCGCGACAATTTTCCCCTTGGCGCTTAAGCGCCAATTCCTCGCGAGACAAAATTGCCGCGGCCTACGGGTCCTCCGCTTTGCTTCGGCTTCGCGCCGTTCCGGCGCTTCGGTTCGGGCGTCGCCTTCGCGGCCATCACGGACAGCCATCGCAACCGGGGCAGCCGCCCCAACGATGGAGAGCAAGATGAAGACTTTCGCGGAATTCCAGATCCTTGGCCGCATCGGCAAGATTCGTGAAGTCGGGCAGACGACGCGCGTTTCGATCTGCGCCAACTACGCCTTCAAGGACCGCAACGGCGACACCAAGGACCGGCCCTATTGGAACGAGATCACGATCTGGAGCGAGAGCGCCTGCAAGTACGTCCGCGACTATGCGAAGCCCGGCGATCTCGTGATTGCGCGCGGCACGCTGAAGCAGGGCAGCTTCGAGAAGGATGGCGAGAAGATCTACACCGTCGACCTCAACTGCGACGACTTCTCTATCCTCGCCTCAAAAGCGGAAAAGTCCGACGAGGCCGACGAAGCCTCCGTGACCGAAAAGAAAGGCGCGAAGCGCAAGTGATCCTGAACCGGGAGGCGGCTTCGGCCGCCTCTCGCTTCGTTAGCGATCGAACGGCCTGCGTCCTTTGACCGCGCGGGACAGCGCGGAGATGTTGGTTCAAACCGACATTTTCTCGGCGGACATTGTTGGCCATGCCGCGCCCTGGACCAGCGCCATCAAGCTGCGCCCACCGCCATAGCCAGAGACCGGCGGTGAAGCGACCTTCGCTGGCGCAAAATTCGATGGCGCGCCAGATCACAGTCTGCAGTTGGTTTGAACCAAAGCCCCAGGCGTACGCTCTCGCGCAGAAGCGCGCGCTCGCCGCTAGCCAGCTTTTCTCTCTGATGCCAGAGATGTTCATGGGAACTTAAAGCAACGCCTCCATGGCGCTTCGAGGACGTTTCGCCCCGAAATCATTCTCCAGTGACCCGGCGCCCTGTCCGTTGAGACAGGGGATTCTCCCAGCCGTCCACGGCATGGATACGCAGCCGTGAGTCGAACCGTGGTTTACGCCAACAATTCGGCGCGGCCCAACGACAGATAACTCTCGTAGAAGCCGCGCCGCATGAAGACGATCGTGATCAACAATCAGAAGGGCGGCGTCGGAAAGACGACTCTCGCGGTGCATCTCGCCTGGTATCTTGCGGAAACAGGCCTCCGCGTTTTGATTGTTGATCTCGACGCCCAGGCAAACGCGACGGATACTCTGGCCGAGAACCGCGGACAAATTACCGCCGCCGAACTCTTCAAGCCGACGGCGCAAATTGCGCCCGTTCGAGGGAACGGATTCACCCTCGCGCCCGCCGATACATCGTTGACGGATGTTGACCGTGGTGACGCAGTTTCAATTCTTACGCTGCGGCAGAACCTCGCGGCAGCAAGCGAATTTTTCGACGCATGTGTCATTGACACGCCGCCGTCACTGGGACTGCGCAGCGTCGCCGCGCTCGTTGCGGCCACGCATGTGCTGTCGCCGGTCTATCTTGAAGATTATTCGCTCAAAGGCGTGCGCGGGCTACTGCAGACATTTCTCGGCGTACAGAAGCGATATCGGTCTGAAGCGATATTTCTTGGCTTGTTGCCGTCTCTGTTCAACAGCAAATCTCCACGACAGCGTGCGCACCTCGAGCAATTGCTGCGGGATGCCGGCAAGCACGTCTTTCCCGGCCATATCGTCGCGCGCGACGGTTATGCGGAGGCGGTGGCCGAACGGGCGCCGGTATGGACCTTGAAACGTCGGTCCGCGCAGGAAGCCGGTCGGGAAATCCGTTCGGTTCTGGCGGCAATCGCCGAACGATTGAACTAAAGGCATCGGATATGGCGCTCGACCTGAGCTTCAAAGATCTCGCTGACGTGGCTTCGGGCAATCTTTTGCAGGAGGGGCGGCGTTCCTTTATTCCCATTGAATTGATCGATGAAGACCCGGATCAGCCGCGGCGCGCGTTTAGCGACGAGGAGTTATCCCAGCTCGCGGAGTCCGTTCGACGAGTTGGAATATTGCAGCCGATCACCGTCCGGCCGAGCGAGACTAACGACCGCTATATCATCTCCATGGGCGCGCGCCGCTTTCGGGCGGCGCGCCTTGCCGGTCTTGAGGCCATTCCTGCGATCGTCGAAGATCGTGGCGCGCCGGATCGCTATTCGCAGGTCATCGAAAACATTCAGCGCGACGACCTCAAACCTGCGGAAATTGCCGCGTTCATCGCGTCGCGCCTCGAAGCTGGCGATAAGCAGGTTGAAATTGCACAGCGACTCGGGAAACCACGGGATTGGGTTTCACGTTACGCCGCTATTCCAAAAATGCCGGCCTTTCTGCAAGCCAAGCTCGAAACATCGCCAATTCGCGCGGTGTATGAACTTTATCAGGCCTGGCGCCTAACGCCATCGGGCATCGAAGAGGCGTGTGCGCGCCAGGACAGCTTTACCGATGCACAGGCGCGTCGCATTTCGCAGGACGCGCGCGGGTCGGCGCTCCCACCCGCCGAGGCTCCGGCGACCGAGCAGGCGCGGAGCGGGATTACGACGCATGCGGAGCCGAATTTGTCATTGCCGCGAGCGTCGACCGATGGCGTCCAGTCGGTACGACAGCGGCGCGAGAATAAGATCGCCGTTTCCATCCAGGTAAGCCTTGGCGAGCGGGCAGGACTATTGCTCGTTGACAAGCTCGCGCGCACGGGAACGCATTTTGCGGTGGTGCGTTTTTTCGAAACCGGTCAGACAGAGGAAATTCCGGTTTCCGATCTGCGCATTGAAGAGATCGCGCCATGTTGATGCTTGCGATCCCGGCGCGGCGCGTCTTGCCTTTGATTTGCCCGATAGTTCATGAGAAACGATTTTTTCGGAGGAGGAATTGCGAAGCGTTTTTAGTGCAGGATAGGCTTCGCGCCAGCGATGTATTACATCGCGCTAAGGTCAGCGGCCGATGGCGCTGATCTCGCTTCGCATTCCCGATGATGTCGCGGCGCGGTTTTCGGCGCTGGCTCTGGAAGAGGGCGGCAAGTCGGCGCTGCTACGCCGAATGATCGGCGAGGCATTGGAGGCGCGCCCGTCGACCTCAGCCCCTCTGCCAATCGGGAAACCTCAGAAGATCACGCTGCGGCTGCGCGACAGCGAGATGCACCAGCTCGCCGAACTCGCGCGTCGGCGTGACATGAGTCGGACGGGCTGGATCGTCGCGCTCGTGCGCGCGCGACTTGGAGCGCCGATCCAGCTCTCGCCCGGCGAACATGAGGCGCTGCGCGCGATCATGCGCGAACTCAATCGGATCGGCGCCAACATCAATCAGATTGCCCTCGCGGCGAATGGCGGCGCCCTATATGGCGCGGCGGTCGACGCCGATCTTTCGGACATTCGCGAAGTGAAGGCTGTCGTTGAGAAAACACTCGCCGAACTCCGGCGCGTCTTTGATGACAACGCCGCCTATTGGGAGGGCCGCTGATGAACCGGAAAGGCGGGCGAGGCCCTGGCGGGCTTTTCACCGAGGTGCCGCCAATTTCCTATGTGTGGCGTACGCCGGTTCGTCGTCCCAAGCCGGCGGATTGGGATATCCCCGACGAAAAGGCGCCAAAGCGCCTAACGCCTTCCATGCGCGCCAAGCTCCAACGGATCGTCAAGCGAGCGCCCGAGGTGATGGTCAAGATCACCGGCCGCACCAAAAGCGTGGATCATCTCAAATCCCATCTCGACTATATCACCCGTAACGGCGAACTCACCGGCGAGACGGAGCAGGGCGCTCTGCTCGCAGGTCGCGTCGGGCTGAAGGATCTGCAGCAACGATGGGCGGACGACGCCGCGCTCGACAATTCCCGCCGCCGTGACGGATCGCTTTCTGTCAACGTCATTCTCTCAATGCCGGCAGGAACGGACGAGGTCGTGGTCAAGGACGCGGCGCGCGCCTTCGCGATCGAGACTTTTGGCGGCAATCATGATTTCGTTTTCGTGCAGCATCTCGAAGACAAGCACCCCCATGTGCATTTGACGGTTCGGTCTCTTGGCTACAACGGCCGCCGCCTCAATCCGCGCAAGGCGGATTTGCAGGTCTGGCGCGAGCGTTTCGCTGGCGAATTGCGATTGCGTGGAATCGACGCCGAGGCGACACCGCGCCGGACAAGGGGCAGAGTGCGCAAGGCTGATCGCGGCGCGGTGCTGGCGCTACGCAGGCGAGGCGTCCTTCCCCTCGTCGATCGCCGCGCGCGGGAAGAGGCGTTGCGTGAAGCCCGGGAGGGAAAGTCAGGGGCGCGTTCATGGGAGGAGAAAATTCAATCGCGCCAGCAGGCCATTCGGCGAACCTATCTGCGGGTTGCCGAGGAACTGGAGGGCGCAGGCCCGGCGTCCGATAAGGTGTTGGCGCGGGAGTTGCGGGAATTCGTCCGGGAGATGCCGGCGATCGAAACGAGACGGCATGTTCTCATGAGCGAGCTCGCGGAATTCGTGAAAAATCGCCAACGCGATGCGGACCGCAAAGAGAATTTTGAAGGACGCAACAATTCGCGTGAGGGCGATCAAGAACGATAATCGGCTGTTTGTAGCAGGGAATTGGATCGTTCGGACGGCCCGGTCTTTTAGTGGTATCACGGATTGATACGTTTCGCTTGACGTTCGTATCACCAAATGATACATAGGGATCGTGATCAGGAGCTTCCGGAACAAGACGACCGAAGCCGTCTTCAACGGCGAGAGTCCGAAAGGCTTTCCGACCGACCTGGTCAAGGGGGCGCGCCGGAAACTGCGCTATCTCAACGCGGCGGGCGATCTTGGCGACCTGAGGGCGCCGCCGGGCAACCGGCTCGAGGCGCTTGCGGGCGATCGGAAGGGGCAACACTCGATCCGCATCAACGACCAATTCCGGGTCTGCTTTGTCTGGACAACGGATGGGCCGGCCGAAGTCGAAATCGTGGACTACCACTAAAGGACGCTACAGTGACCAGGAAGCTCAAACCCATGCATCCCGGCGAGGTTCTGCGGGAGGAGTTCCTCATTCCGCTCGAAATGTCAGCCGGCGCACTTGCCAGGGTCTGCGGCTTGCCGCGCACGCGAATTGAGCGGATCGCCAATGAGCAGACCGGCATTACGGCCGACACTGCGCTTAGGCTCGCCAAGGCGCTTGGCACAACGGCGCAGCTTTGGCTGAATCTGCAGACCGATTACGATGTCCAGATCGCTGAGCGCAATCTCGGCAAGGCGCTCGAGCGCATCGAGACCATCAATAATCCGCAGGCGGCCTAAGCGGATACGCGCGCATCTACTCCTTGAGACCGCCGGCTTTATCGAGGGCGATCTCTCCACGCAGAAAATCCAAGCCGCCATCAAGGGTGACAAGAGTGTGATAGGCCGCGTCGAGTTCCGCCGTCGCATTGCTCAGGGCAAGACGGGCCTCATGCAAATTCGAGATCGCGGCCTGACCCTGTTCTGTCGCTTCCCGGCGATCGAGGACGCCGCCCTTAGACTTGGGCTGCTCGAGCCGGCGCAGCCAATCGGCGAGCGCTTTCCGCGCGACGGCCTCTTGCTTTTCCAGCGCCTCGGCCCTGGCGAGCGCGTCACGATAGGCGCGTAAGGCCGCAGCAGCCTTCGCTTCCCGGTCAACGCTTTCTTCCATGAGTCCGATTCCGGCCAAGGGTTTGATACTTAGAGCATAATCTTGCCGCCGCGCAATTGGCGCCGCAACAAAGGCGCGCCGCGCGTCCGGCAGGCCCAAGCGAATATCCTAAAATGGGATAATTCCAAAATCGGATTATCGCGACGAACTCACGCCTTTTGAGTTCGTCCGCGATGGCCAAATCGCTCCGATCGCCGCGTCAGCGACAGCTGCTGGAGTTACTGGTCAAGACGCGCCAATCGCGCGGATTGACCCAAGCTGCGGTCGCCACGAAATTGGGGAAGCCGCAATCCTTCGTCGCGAAAGTCGAAGGTGGAGAGCGACGGCTCGACGTCATCGAATTCATCGAGCTGGCGCTCGCCATGAAGGTCAGGCCGGTTGATCTGATCTCGCGCCTCGAAAGCGCGCCGGCGTCAAAGCGAAGGGTTCCCAAAGGAGGTTAGATGGTCCAGATTCGAACCGGTCACAAGCACAATCATCTTCAACGTTCGCGCTGACGCATCCTCTCTCGCACATCTTCCCGGACGCGGCGGGCGTCGTCACGTTCGGCAGTGTTTTTGTCCCAGGAGGACGATTGTTCGCGAACTAGCGCCCGGTTGAAAGTACGACCCTCTTCAAGATGGTCGGCAATCCGCTCTTTCGCCGCGTCCATGATTCTTTCGCGCGCTTCAGGGTCATGCGGAAAGGCGCGCTCGAGCGCCTTCTCGACAATGACCAGTTGCGATACCGCGCCGACAAGCTCCGCGTCCCGAGCGGCGGCGCGTCGATCCGTGTTCCGGAATCGCGCCGCTCTTGAGCGCCAATAATCCGGCGCCGTTTCGCGTTGATCAAAACGTCGCTTCGCCGGGTCCATCGCTGTGACGTTGCTCACAGCCCGGTCGCCTGCTCTTGAACGATCGGGTGACGGCCGCCTGCCTTCGGAGCTATGGCGCCGCGAATTCTGCCGGCCTGCATAGCGCTGAAGCGCTGCGCGCCGACTCGCGAGCGCTTCCCGATCGAGCGCGGTCGGTTCATAACCCTTCACAGTTATGCCCCGCGTGTTGGCCTCGAGCCAGGCTTCGCGCCGAAACTCGGTGGACCCGTGAACATGCAGCGTCGCCCAGTCCCGATGCTCCGTGATGGCGATCATATCGCGGATCACTTCCGGGGCAGTCAGGCGCGTCGTCAGGCGGTCATCGGCGAGCTTGAAGGCGAGATATTCGCCGCGTTCATCGGCGTAGAAGCGGGCGGCGTCTTCCTTTCCCTGTTTCTCTGCGACAACATAATATTTTCGCCGAAGCGACGCCGGAAAAGCGTCGTCGCGGCGCGCTCCGGCTTCGAGAGAGGCCGCGTCAGTCGTTTGAACCTCAACAGAGTCGCGTCCATTGGGCTTTCGCGACGTCGCCGCTTCTTCCTGTTCGCGATCGCTTTCGCCGGTTACGACACGCTCGATCGAGAATTCGCCGTCAAACTCAGCCATGTCGCGCGCCTCTCGATTTACGTTTCGCAGGTTCAATCGCCTGGGCGTCGATATAGTTAAGCGTCCAGGCCTTCAGTTCCTCTTCGGAGAGGCCTTCAAGATCGACGTCAACGTCGCCAAAATCGAAGGTCGCGTCTGACGGAATCGTCGACGGGTCGGCGATCTCGTCATCGCTCAAGGGGCGCGCGCGGAAGACGGCGCGCAGTTCCGCGACTTCGGAGCGTAGCTCCTTGATTTCAGCATCGAGCAAGGCCGTCGAACGGCCCTTTGGCGCCTCGAGCCGCGGCGCTGGCAGCACGCGTTCAATAAAGGCCTTATCTTCGTAATAGACGATCTTCTCGGCAATGATCGGCGGAACGCCGGCCATCAGAAGAATTGCCTTCGATCTTGCCAGGAGTTTCAGCTCCTGTGGCAGCATCAAAGCGCGGCGCTGCTCGGAGACAGTTTCGCTGATCGCCCGCATGGCGAGGCCCCTCGGACCGCTGCGGCTTTTCGCTTTCACCGTGTCATAGCCAAAGCGCTCGGAGAGCTCGTTCGCGACATCCTGTTCCTTCGGCGCGAAGACGACTTCGACGGCGTGATTGGTAATGATGTTTTTCGTCAAATCGACGCCATAGATGGCGCGAAGCTGCGCCGGACTTTGAATGACGGTCAGGAGCCGCACGCCATAGCCCGCGAGAAAGGCGACGGATTTCGCGAGCACCTGGACATTGCCGAGCGCCGCGAATTCGTCGAGGAGCAGAAGGAGCTTGCGATTGAGCTTTGGATTTTGTTCCGGCAATTCGCGGGTATTGAGATCGACGACCTGCTGGAAGAAGAGGTTTAACAGCGGACTCAAGCGGTTGAGATTGTCGGGCGTGACGCCGAGATAAATTGACATAGGCCGTTGACGCAACAGCCGCAAGTCAAAGTCGTTCTCCGCCGTCGCCGCGTCAATGCGCGGATTGAGCCAGAGGCCCAGACGCGCCGTGACGGTCTTGCGGACGGAGTTCATGGTGTTCTCTGACGCCGCCAGAAAATCATGGAGCGCCATGACGCAATGGCGCGAGAGCGGCGAGGGGCCGGAGTTTCGCGCCTCGATGATCTTCTCAAAATGCTTCTTCAAGTCATGCGTCGAGGAGAGCTGACGGAGGATTTCGCCGATAGTGAAGGGGAGGCCCGGCGTCTCCGACACATAGCCGCCTATTGCGACGAAGGCCGAGCGGGCGGATTCGAACCAGAAGGGATCGCCGCGGCTTTCCGAGGGAAACAGCATCACCGCAATGCGCTGCAGATCGTCATAGAGATCATCGGGATCGCTGCGCACATAGGATAAGGGATTATAGCGCGCCGTGCGGCCGTTCTCGTCCAGCGGATCGAAGAGGAAGACTTCCTGACCATAGGCGGCGCGAAAGCCGGCGGATTTTTCGAAATTTTCCTTTTTCACATCGAGTACGACGACGGAATCCGGCCAATTGAGAAGATTGGGAATCACATAGCCGACGCCCTTGCCGGTGCGTGTGGGCGCGTAGACGAGGACATGTTCGAGCCCCCCAAAACACAGCAGGCGGTTATCCTTGCGGCCCAGCAACAGGCCTTGCCTGGCGCGTAAACCCGCTGTGTCGATCTCACGCTCATTGGCGAAGCTCGCCTTGCCGTGAAGGGGAGGGGGGCGGCGGCGAAGGACCGCGCCGGCAAGGCCGAAGGATACAATGAGGCCGGCGAGGGTCGAGAGAGTCAGCCAGCGGTCGAGGCGCCTGTCGGCGCCGTAATGCGGCCAGGACGCCGCGATCTCCAAAACGTGCACGCCGCCGTCATGGGCGCGCAGCCCCAGCAGCAGCACATTCGAGGCGGTAAAGAGAAAGAGCGCCACAGCCGCCGCCGCGAGGGCGGCGATTGCGGCGGCTCTAACGCGCCTGTTCGCGCTTTCGAAGAGGATCATAATAGATTTCCGTGATGCGGTAGCGCCCGTCGCGCTTTTGCATTTGCACGACGACGTCGACGAGCAGCAGGAGGAGCGAGCGAATATCGTCGCGATGCAGATCGCGCCCTTCAGCGCTTTCCTTGACGAGCAGGGTGAGCTGCTCGAAGGCAAGACGGGCGCTGTCGGCATGCACCGTCGTGATCGACCCCGGATGCCCGGAATTGACGTTTCTGAGATAAAAGAAGGCGACGCCGTCGCGCAGTTCCTGCAACAGAATGCGGTCGGGACGCATGCGCAAGCAAGATTCAAGGAGTTCGCGCGGCCCGACCTTGGCGAGGCCTTGCCCATCTTTCGAATAGAGCAGCCGCACGCAGTTTTGATGCGGGATGACGAGTTCGGCGGCGTCTTCAATGGCGATCAATCGCTCATGCGGCGGGATTGTCGCGATCAGCGCCTTGGACAGCGTGGTCTTGCCCGAGCCCGTCGCCCCGGAAATCAGAATATTGCGGCGCGTCTTGACGGCGAGCTCCAGAAATTCCCGCCACGCGCCGGCTTCCTTTAGGGCCAGCAGCCGATGCTCGTCGGCGGAGAGTTCTTCGCTCGCCGCGCGCACTTCATCGAAGAGCTTTGCCTGCTGCAGCCGGTCGAGCGTCAGCGACACGCCGGAGGCTTTTCGGATCGTGAGACTCAGCGTTCCGGCCGGTACCGCGGGCGGGACGACGATCTGGCAGCGCTCGTCATTAAGCAGCGTCGTCGAGACGATCGGGCGCTCGGCGCTGATGTCCTGGCGGGTAAAGCCTGCAGCCGCAGTCGCAAGATGTTTCAAGTGATCGTCGGTCAGCGCCGCTGCCTCGTGCCGGCTCCAGCCTGCGGGGCCTTCGACGAAGATTTCGCCGGGACGATTGACGACGATTTCGGTCGCGGTCTCTTCCGCAAGGAAGGGCGCCAGCGGCTCAAGATAGCGTTCGAGGACGAGCCGTGAGCCGTCTCCACTCACGGCTTCGTCACCAAAGCGCGCGTCGGCTCGAAGACGTAGGGCGCGTTGTCGCTTTGATGCGGTGGTTCGATCCGGCGCAGCCTGTAGACGCTCGAAAAATCAAGATCGCGGGCGACGAAGACATTGACGAGTTCGCCCTGGTTCTTGGTCAGCGTCGGCGGAATATTGATCGAGCGGTCGACAACGATGGCGGCGGCGTTATTCGCCGCCCCTGTCGAATTATTGATCTGGATTTCGTTATTTTGCAGCTGCTGGCGTCCGATCGCCGAGGCGTCGCCGGCGATGGAAAGCAGCAACGCCGCGCCAAAGCGCTGCCAGAAATGAGTATCGACTTCGCCGTCAAAGCCGGCGCGCCCCAAAGCGTCGGTCGCTGGCGAAGCGAGGACGACAATGACGCCGGTCGGCGTCTTGGCGCGGGTCCAGAGAACAAAGAGGCGCTGCGAGCCGCGCCGCAAATCGCCGCGATATTCGCCAACGATCTGCGTTCCCTTCTCCATCAGCACGACATTGCCGGAATCGGACATGACGTCACGCAGGACCACGCAGGAGACAAAACCCGGCACGTCGGACGACATGGCGGTTTCGAGCACGCAAGGGATAGACGTTCCTTGCGTCACGATAAGATTGCGGTTGGGGAGACGCGCGGCGCGCACCCCTTCGAGCGGCGTTGGTTTGAGTTTATCGAGAAGTTCGTTGCGCGGCTGCGCCTCGCCGAGGCCAAGCGCATAGGCGTTCGGGTCAACAGTACCGGTCTGGTCGCGGACGGCGCGGCCCATTTGTCCCTGCTTGCTGTAAGCGAGGACCGGCGCGCGGCGGGCGCTGTCCATCAGCTGATCGGTCACGGGCGCCGGGAGGACCGCTGGCGCCGTATGGGGGATCGCGCCGGTGACGTCGGCGGGATTGGGCTTTGGCGGCTCTCTTGCCGGTTCAAAGGCCGCCGCCTGACGGATCGCAAGCTTCTTTTGCGTCGGATCGCTTGCGGGCTTATCGCCCTTCCAGGTGCCCCAGATGATCAGCATGGCGAAGGCGGTCAGCGCTGCGGCGCCGAGCCCGCGCTGCAACGAGACTTTCTTCTCGGCCTCCGTTCCAGCGACGGGCGTGATGCCGCGCTCGCCGGGGAGCGTCTCATTTTGCGCGTCCGTCATTGCGTCGCTCCCGCGCGTGATCCTGCCGGCATTGGCGATTTCGGCAGTCGCAGCACGCCGTCGCTCATCGTCTTGGTGCGGCGATTGACGCCGACAGGATCGAAAGCCTCGTTGAAGACGCAGAGAACATCGCCGCCCTTGCGCAGTCGAAACTCCCGCGCCGTGGCATGGACTGTGACCAATTCACCATGGACATCTTTGGCCGCGAGCGTCTCGGCGCCGTCGGAAGCGATGAGATAGATCGCCGGGATTTCGCGGTTTCCGGCAAAGCGGAAGGTTGTTTCCTTGCCGTCATCGAACACCACTTCGGGTTCAAGATCGACCGAACCCTGCGCCGAAAAGCGCCAATTGCGCACGCCATTCATCCGCGCAGCGCCAAATGATTGGTCGATCAAGGCCCCTTCACGGGCGCCCTCGCGGGCGTTTGCTTCCAGACGGCGACGTTCAGTTTCGTCGCCGGGATAGACAAAGCGCACGACGAAATAGCCTTCGGAAAGTGAGCTTTCCGAGATCGTCAGTTCGAACTGATAGGAGCGCTTGCGCCCATCCGGCCGTGTCGTCACGACCTGAAGATTGGTGGCGGGGTGTTTTTCGCGGGGTTTTAGAAACAGAATCGATCCCGCCGGCGCGACTTCCCAGGCGACGGAATCGCCGATCGCGACATGGGCGATTTCTTCTTCATCGGCGAAGATGATCTGGGTCGAGGCGCGGATAACGCCATTGACCTTGACGACATTGACGGGGTCATAGGCGACCATGCGCATCCGCGCATCGCGCTGCCCGGCGGCGGGCTGCTGAAGGGCGCTCGCGGGTGAGTGAAGCGATGCGCAGGCGAGAGCCATGAGAAGGAGAAGAGGGCCGCGTTTCATGGCAGCGCCTCCGGATCGGCGCGATATTCCGAAACCTGGAAGCCGAGCGGATTGATCAGCCGGTCGGTCGAAGCCATGGGCGCGTTGACATAAGCGAAGGTGAGCGTCGCGATCCAATGCGCAGTGCGCGTCTCGTCGCCCTTGCGGCTTTCAGTGAGGTATCGGACCGAGGCGACATTATCGCTCAAAAGCGAGATCGCCTTGACGCGTACGGTTGCGACGCCAAACTTGCCATGCAGGACCTGCGGGCTTTCCGGGTTCGAGCCGCGATACCAGGCGGCGAAGCGCGCCTGTTCGGGCGGCGCGGAAAGCAAAGAGATCGCGCGGAAATTCGTTTCGGCCTCGGCGGCGGAGAAACCTTCGCGGGCGCGCACATAGCGGGCAAGAAAATATTTGGTGACGGCTTCGTCATAGCGCGCCGGCGTTTCTTTGAGCGCCGCGATGGTCTCGACGATCCCCGTCGAATTATCGACGCGGATCACGAAGGGCTCGACGGTTTTGAGCGGCGCCAAAGCCGCGACGGCGCCGACCGACACGACGGCGAGCACGCAGGCGCTCGACGCAACGATCCAGGCGATCCGCTTCGAGCGCTGCGCCGAGAGAAGCAGGTCCTGCTCCCAGCGGCGGGCATTGTCGAAATAGGTTTGCAATTCATCGGCGCGGATCATCTCAGCCCTCCCTGCCGCAGGCGCGCATGGAGGCGGCGATATCGAAGCGCGGCGGCTGACGGTGCGCTCTGATCGCGTCGCTCGTCTCTCTGGCGACGCGCGTGGGAGATGCGGCGTCGGCGCGGCGCATCAGAGGAAGTGCAGGCGAGACGGATGCGGGCGCATTCTCCCAATCCCACATTGAGCGGTTCAGGGGACGGCGCGCCATGCCGTCGCAGGACGGCGGCGCGCTGGAAATATTCGCGCAGCCCGCAAGCGGCGTCGCCGCAAGGCAAAGAAACATCAATCGACGCCACATTCCCATTGACCTCCTTGTCGGCGCGATCGCCCCCGCGTCTTATTCAATCAGGCGCGCTGAATGCTGCCGCCCTGACGGCGGGTCTGGACCGCCGACATGCTGCGCGCGACCGACCAATGCGCGCCGGCATAGGCGCCGCCCGCCGCGGCCGCCGCATTGGCGACGAGGGTTCTTGTCACGAGCCGGCTCGCAAGCGACGCGCCGCCGCCGGCAAGTCCGCCGGCGATCGTCGGCAGTTGCAGGGCGATATGGCCGGAAAGGCCGAGCACGGCGGAAATCGCCACGGCGCCGACCAGCATTTCGCCGGTTGAAGCGGCGTTCGTCCCGTATTTGTCGATAAAGCCGCCGACCGTCGAAACCATCAGCCCGACAAGGGCGACGACGAGAACGAGCAGGATCAGGAAATTCGCGACCTGCCGCACCCAGCTTTCCGCAAAGGGGCGCGTCGCGTCGAAAAGGGCAAGCGCGATAAAGAGCGGCCCGAGCGCGATGACGATGCCGAGCCCGATCTTGGCGTAAAGCAGCACCGCGAATTGCAAGAACGAGCCGACCGCGACGAAGACGAGCAGGATTGCGGCGATCAGCGCCGGCGCGATATTGGTCAGCCCCGCCTCGTCATAGATTTTATTGGCGACTTCGATCCCCTTGGAGAGCAGCTGATCGAAAGGCTGGCCGGAATTGACATTAAGCCCGGAGCCGGCAATGGCGTTGCCGATTTCTTTGGGGAGCGACTCGAAGAATAGGCCCGTCACATATTGCTGAAAGGCGGAAGAATTGGTGGCGAGGAGAACGATGAGCACGATCCGCATCGAGCGGAAGGCGAATTCGCCGATCGGCTCGACGATCGCCCCGCGCATCACGGCGAATCCGTAAAGAACGACATAGAGCATCACGGCGACGCGCAAGGGGCCGTTGACATAGGACGCGAGATTGCCGGCCGATGACGAGACGAAATTCGTGATCGGCTGCTCGAATTCCTGCAGGAAACTATCGAAGACATTGAGCGTCATTTGGGTCCGCCCTTCACTGCGTCCTTCATTTCCTGAACGATCAGCTTGTCGCGGGCGGCGGCGGCGTTGACGCAGTCAGGCGTCTTCGAAAGCGCGCCGGGATTGTCCTTGCAGGCCTTGAGCACGCGCTTCATCTCTTCGCGATTACTCATAAACCAGGAGACGGTCTTCTCAGGTGTCGGGGACGCCTTGTCGGAAGTAGCAGGCGGCGCGGGCGCTTCTTTCGGCTGCGTCTCGTCCTTGCCGCAGCCGGCGAGCGTCGCAGCGACGAGGAGAGCCAGGAAGGGAAAGAGAGATCCGCGTTTCATTTGAGCGCCGCCTTCATTTCATCGACGAGCTGACGTTGCTTCTCGCGTTCGCGCTGCGCGTCCATATCGGCGCGCGCCTGCTGGATCATGGCAAGGCCCTGCATGCGCAAAACGTCGTTTTGCAGAAGCGCCTGTTCCGCCTGCAGCCGCGCCGAAAGATCGAGCGCTTCCTTCGCCGTCGTCGCCGAGCCGACGCGCCGGCGTAGTTCATCGAGCGCGTCGATGCGCTGCGAAGCGGCATCATAGACGGCCTGGCCGAGCGAATGTTTCGCGCCGGTCTGCCTCGCGATGCGGTCGAGTTCGCTCTGGTAATAGGAATTCGCGCCGCTTCCCGTATAGGTTCGGTTCTCCGTCAGATATTGGTCGATTGTATTGGCGAAGGAGCCGCCGCCCTGTCCCGAAACCAGCCGCTCGATCTCCGAAAATTGCGGCGGCAGGACTTTGCGAAACTGCGGCGTATTGAGCAGAGCGCCGACGTCATTCACATTGGTGAGCTTGTTAAAACTGTCATAGAGGCGCTTGGCTTCGCCCAATTGATCGCGCGCGACCTGCAGCTGCGACGTGAGCGTATCGACCTGCTTTTTCATTTCGACCAATTGATCGAGCTGCCGCGCAAAGACGCTCGGATCGAAAACGACCTGAGCGAGAGCCGGGGAGGCGAGGAGGAGGTAAAGCGCGCTCGCGCCAATTCTGAATCGGTTCATAGGGCTTTCCTTCGTTCGGCGTGAAAGATCGGCAGCCAGCGCTCAGGCGCGTCGCCGACTTCGGCGCGGATCGAATCGAGCAGTTCGACGGTTTCAGTCCGTCCCGAGAGCACCGCGAGTTCATCGTCGAAGCCGGAAAGATCGAGTTTGGCGACGACCGAAGAATGTCCCTGCTTGATCAGGAACCGCCGGCTTTCGGGAGAAAGCTCTTCCTTGATCAGGCGGAACTCGGCGTCGGTCAGATGAAAGCCGTCGACATAGTCGGCGCGCGTGCCCCGCGCATTCGGCAGGAAGATTTGCGTCGGACATTGCTCGACGATCGTGTGGGCGATCGGCGAAGCGAGCGCGTCGCGCGGCGACTGTGTGCCGAAGACCATCACGCCATTCTGTTTGCGAATGGTCTTCAGCTTATTGTTGGCGAGATCGCGAAAGGCCTCGTCTCCGAGCGCCTTCCAGAATTCGTCAATGTCGATGATGAGGCGCCGGCCGTCGATGAGGCGTTCGACCCGATGGAAGAGATACATCATCAACGGCGTGCGCATGATCGGATGGTCGAGAAGCTCAGTCATGTCGAAGCCGATGAAACGCGCGTCGAGACCGATCGCGTCTTCGTCATTGTCGAACACCCAGCCGAGTGGCCCGCCCTGGCGCCAGCGCTCGAGCCGCGCGCCGACGCCCTCCGCATCCTGCTGGCCGAGAAAGGCGCGCAGCGCCCCGAGCGAGCGCTCCTGCGGCTTCAGCCGCGCAAGGGCGCGCAATCCGGAATCGATCCGCTCTTCTTCCGCGACCGTGAGCGGCCGGTTTTCGGGCGTAACGAGCTTGCGGATGAGTTCGCCGAGGAAAGAGAGATTGGCGGGGGTCAGCTCCAGCGCCTTCAGCGGCGCGCAGCCCGTCGGAATGCCATTGCGCAGCGTCAAATAGGTTCCGCCGGCGGCGCGCACAAAAATCTCGGCGCCGCGATCCTTGTCGAAGAAGACGTATGACGCGCCGAGCCGCTCCGCCTGCGACAGCAGGAAATTCTGGACAACGGTTTTACCCGAGCCCGACGGGCCGCAGATAAAGGTGTTGCCGAGATCGCCGTGATGGAACGAGAAATAGAAAGGCGAACCCGACGCCGTCTCGAGCATCGCGACCGCCGGACCCCAATGGTTTCCGTCGGGCTTGCCGGAAGGATAGGTGTGGAAGGGCGAGAAGGACGCGAAGTTTCGGGAGGTGATCGCGCCTGCGCGGGCGCGATATTTGAAGAGACCGGGGAGCTGCGCCCAATAGGCGCCCTCTAACCCCAGATCCTCGCGCGCGACGACCGCGCCGGCGTCGGCGAGCGACCGGCGCGCCAGGCTCATATGATCGGCAAGCTGGCGGGGATTATCCGCATAGACGAGCAGCGAGAGATGATGGTCGCCGAGGACGAACCGGTTCGATTCAAGATCGTCGAGCGCGTCTCCGAGCTCCTCGATTTGCGAGGCGGCGGGATCCTGCGCCGAGACGAGCTGGTTCTGCTTGCGCGTCAGCACCGTCTTGGCGTCGGCCTTTGACAGAAACGCAAAGGACTGCGTCAGGACCAGTTCGAATGGGGAGGAGAGCAGGGCGTTGAGCAGGCCCGGCCGGGTTGAGGCCGGATATTCCTTGATCCCGAACATGCCGACAAAGCGCGAGCCGCCGCTCCCACGAATTTCCAGCGCTTCGCGCCCGAAAATGAGCCGGTTCGTATAGAGCGCCGGTCCGATTGGCCCCTGCGGCAGCGGAACGGAGAGCCATTCGCCGGAGGCCAGCGCGTGGAGCAGCTCCATTGGCTCGGAAAAGACGAGGCCGTCCCGCTCGATGAGACCAAGCGGGCGCGCGCCATAGCGCTCGAGCGCCGCGACCGTGTCACGCGACGCGTCAGAAAGGCGCTTCAATGAGTCGACATCGACTTCGCTCAGCGCGCCTGCCGCCCGTCCAAGCTTTCGAAAGAAATCATTCGCCGCTTCGCTCGCGCCGCGGCCGGGATGCCAGACAAGCGTCAGATAGAGATCGTTACGAAACAGCCGTTCGCCCTGCAGCCGCTCGCGATATTTGGCGTCGAGCGCGGCGGCGAAGGCCGACCGAAATTCGCCTTCCGGATAATCCGTCGAGCGACGCCGGACGAGATGCGTCCAGAGCGCCAGCCGCTCATCGGCGATGTTTCGAAGCGTCAAATTGAGCTTGGCGTGGAGATCATTGAGATCGCTTGTCGCCGCCGTCTCGAAGGAGACCCCGTCGAGTTTGATCACGGTGATCAAGGCGCGCGTCGAAAGGCCGATGACCGTCTCCGTCACGTGGCGCGTGAAGGGAAGATAAATATCGGGTTCGAGTTCGCGCGCTTTGACCGCCGCCTTACGCATGCCGGAAATCTCCCGTGCGGTGGGGTTTGACGAGGCGCAGGGGCGTATAGGAGGAGCCGCCCCAAAGCGAAGCGTTCCGCATCCGCCCACGCGTTTCGATCCAGATAAAGAGAATGCGAAACATGTTCGGATCGCGCCGGCAGATGATGCGATTGACGGCATGGATCGGCAAAGCGACGAGCCCGTAAAGAATGCTGCCGGCCATGAGAAATAATATGCAGGAGAACATCACATTGAGCGCCATCGCCTCCATGGTGACGCCGGCGATCATCGCCGGCCGCGTGCAGGCGAGAAACAGCGTGTCTTCGGTAAGGCGCTCGGTCACCATCCTCAGCGCCCGCCGGTAAGCGTCGAGACGATTTCGGAGGCGCCGAAAACAATCGCGACGCCGAGCACGACATAGGCCGCCTTCCGCAAGTCGAGATAGCCGAACATCCAGGCGATGCCGACAATGATGACGGCGAGCGTCGCGAGCAGCCGCGCGACATTGCCAGTCAGCATATTGACGATGTTTTGCAGGACGCCTTCGAGATTCGCCGATTGGGCGAAAGCTGGCTCGATCATTGCGAAGCTAATGGCGAGCGCGGCGCCGACGAGAGTTACGCCGTTTCGATGCGAGAATGTCATGGGCGACTTTCCTGATGGCCAAAGCCGGGCGAGGGGAGGGGGTCAGCGCTGATAGACGAAGAGCGACGCGCCACGGGTTGAACGATAGACGTCGAGGTTTGGGCGCTCTTTCTCAAGTGGAGGCTCAGCGATGGATTTTTCGGAGGAAGTCGTTGCAGGCTCATCTGTTCGAGGATCGGCGAGCGCTGACGAGCGCGCTTCTTTCGAAGGTGGCTCGACCGCTACGCGCGCGATGGCTGGCGTTCTGTTGGATGTTCGAGGCTGAGGCGTCAGCCGGTGTGCCTGATAGAGCGCGCCAAGCGCAGCCACATGTTTGCAAGGATCGAAGCTTGCCGAAATGCTGAGGCCCGCCGCCTTGCGCTCTTCCGCATCGAGCTGGGCGAGGCCAATACGAATAGTCTGTCCCGAAACCGTCGCTTCGCTCGCAAGCTGCACGCCTTCTTCAAGACTCATCGCCTGAACGGGAATGGCTTTCTTGCCTTCGATCGTGATCAGCAGCGGCTCAAAGCCGCTGGCCTGACGCACGATCGCCGTTAACGGCTCGTGAGGAGCGCCCGGCGCGCAGCGATTGAGAAGATCAGCGAAAGCGATAGCGTCCAAGGCGAATTCCCGAGGGTGCAATGTTTCCGTTGCAGCAAGGAGCGATGACGCAGAGGGCTACGTCGATCGTGAAACGCGCTTTGACGCTGACCCACTTCTCGCGACGCAATTTTCCGCGCCGCAATCGCTCTAACTCCGAATCGTCGACAGTGAGCGATCGCGGCGAGCTATGAAGGAGCGTCGTTTGAAGATGAGCTGTCTTATTGGACAGGGCGCATGTGGAAAGGTGTGCGTCTCGCCTCAAAGTCGCCTTATCCCGCCAATAGTCGACAAATACGCGAACCGAAGCGATTTTTTCGCTTTCGTTCGCGCGACGATTTGCGGCGGCGGATCATCGAGAGGCCAGATGAAGAAATTTGAACGCGTTTGTCGCGAATTTATTGACGGGCTCCATTCAGCGGCGACCAAAGAAGAATTTCAGCGGGTCGCGGAGCGCGCAGCGCAGGGCATGGACTTTCGCTGGTTCGCCTATGTTTCGGGCGGCGAGGGCATGCCTAACGTGATCACATCCTATCCCAGGGATTGGATCGAACGTTACGCTGAAGAAAATTACATGGACGTTGATCCCGTCTTTCGGCGAGGGCGTATGCCGGGTCCGGCGTTTCTCTGGGACTGCCGGGATCAAAATGCGGCGAGTTCTGCTAAAGAGCGCCGATTTTTCAATGACGCGCTCTCGGCCGGCATTCGGGCCGGCGTTACCACGCCCATATCGGCAGGTTTCGGGCGCTTCGCGATGCTGAGTTTCGCCGCGGACGAAGCCGCGCCCGAACTCGAGCGGATTGTTCAGGACGCAAAAGATATTTTGCAGATGATGAGCGTCGCCTGTCACGCGCATGTCCATGCACGATTTACGGATGTCTCATCGGAGATCGAGATGAACGTTCCCTTGACGCAAAGGGAACGCCAATGTTTGGCGTGGGCGTCATCCGGCAAAACGAGAGAAGAGACGTCGATGATCATGAGCGTAAGCGATCGAACTGTGAAGTTTCATCTCGATAATGCGCGGCAAAAACTCGGCGCATCGACGATCACCCATGCCGTTGCGCTCGCGATGCGGCAGGGGCTGCTGCCGTAGCGAGGAAAGGCGTAGCGGACAGATATGGCGTCCGTGGTCGAGAAGACGGGCAGCGGCGGCGCTGAGCAGCGCGTAGCGCCCCGCGGGACCGCGCGGCAGGCGGAGCGTAAGTCTGATGACCTTTTTGGACTTGTGCGGGGCAGGGGCCCCGATCGTCGGAAAGGTCTAGCAGCTTGTCGGACTTAAACACGGCGCGATGGTTCGGTTTAGAATCGGCTCGTTGATTCCCACCGGACCACGAGCGACTGTGGATGTCCAACTTCCGAACGATAGACCGGCAGACCGGATTTTT
>VGDY01000066.1 GCA_016869555.1 Alphaproteobacteria bacterium
CGCCGCGGCGACGAGCGTCGCGCAGGCGGCCGAGCCGCAGGCTCTGGTCGCGCCGGTCCCGCGCTCCCAGACGCGCAGCAGAATGTCGTCACGAGCAAGCATCTGCGCGAAGCTGACATTGACGCGCTGAGGAAAAAGCGGATGACGTTCGATCAGCGGACCAAGCGTCTCGAGATCGATCTTCATCGCGTCGTCGACAAAGAACACCGCATGGGGATTGCCCATGCTCACGGCGGCGAAATGCGCCGGCGCGCCGGCGACCGGCGGATCGAGGGCGACCGCGCGGGTATCCTCGACGGCGCGCGCAAGCGGTATCTCGCGCCAGTCCAGACGCGGACGCCCCATGTCGACCGTAAAGACCGTGTCGGCCCGGCGTTGCGTCTCGATGAGGCCGGCGTCGGTCTCGAGCCGCAGCGAATCCTTGCCCTCGCGCGCCAAAGCATAGGCGACGCAGCGGGTTCCATTGCCGCAGGCGGAGGAGAGCGATCCGTCGATATTGAAGATGCGCAGGAAGGCGTCGTCGCCGGGCCGGCGTGGCCTGTGCAGCGCCATCAGCTGATCGAAGCGCAGGCCGGGCGCGCCCGCGATGGCGCGCGCTTCCTGCGGCGCAAGCTCGTGGTCGCTTTCGCGCAAGTCGAGAACCAGAATCTCGTTTCCTGCGCCGTTCATGCGCAGAATCGGAAGATGGTCGAGCGGATGCGCCATGCGGCAGATTTCGCCTGTTCTTCGGGAGACGCGCTCGTATATAGAGAAGGCCGCGCCGAAGCGCCACTGCGTCCGCCGGGACGCTGCCGCATTGAGCGCCAAAATGCCATGATGGCCAATTAGGGCGCTCGACCATGGAAGACGAACCGGGCTTGCTGGACAGCCTGCGACGCCATTGGCGGGCGCTGGCGATCTTCACAATTCTCGTGGCGGGCGCCGCGATCTATTCCGAACGCGCGCTGCTTCCTGGCCGCGGCGTCGAGGAGACGGAGAAATCCGCTCCCCAGCCGCCCGCTCCGCCGCAGCCAGCCGCGCCGCCAGCCGCGGCGCCGGAGGCAAAGCCCGGCGACAAAGGCGCCGCCGCTCCCGGCGAGACGAAACCAGACGAGGCAAAGCCCGGCGAGGAGAAGCCGGCGGAAGCCGGCCCGCCGGGGAGCGCCGCCGACGACGCGGCCCAGGCGGTGATGAGCCAGACCGTGACTGTCGACGCCCGGCCCGCCGCCGTCATCAAAGGGCAGGGGAGGTGGGACGGCGCGGCGAAGACGCTCTCCGAGGCCCTCGCCAAAGTCAACGACGCCGTCGGCAAGGCGGGACTGGCGGTCAATGGCCGGCCCTTTGCCGTTTTCACCAAGACTGACGACGCCGGCTTTTCATTCGAGGCGATGGCCCCCTTATCGGCGGCGCCGGAAGGCGCGCCGAAACTGCCCGAGGGCGTCAACATCGGCGCTTCGCCCGCCGGTAAGGCGCTCAAATTCCAGCATCGCGGCGCCTATGACGAGATCGAGGCGACCTATGAGGCGATCGCCGCCTATCTCGACGAGAAGGGCCTCGACACCAAGGACCTGATCATCGAGGAATATCTGACGGATTTTAAGGGCGACGACGCGAATGTCGACGTCGATATTTATGTGTTCTTGAAGTGAGGGGTTGCGTATCCAGGCGACAGCGTTATAACTAAGTTATAACATTGCTGGATGTGCGATGCGCAGCGCTCTTCGAAAAATGGGAAACTCTTCCGGCTTGATCATCCCCAAGCCGTTCCTCGCCGAAATCGGGGCGGACGTCGGAGACGACGTCGAATTGACCGTCGAGCAGGGCCGCCTTGTCGTCACGCCGCTCAGGAAGCGCGTTCGCGAGGGTTGGAGCGATGACGCGCGCCGTATCGCCGAAAACGGCGACGACGCGCTTCTATGGCCGGAGTTCGGCAATGAAGGCGACGAAAAACTGACGTGGTGAAGCGCGGCGAAATCTGGCTCGCCGCGCTCGATCCGACGATCGGAAGCGAAATTCAGAAGACGCGGCCATGTCTGATTGTTTCGCCGCCGGAAATGCATGACCATTTGCGCACGGCGATCGTTGCGCCGCTGACAACGGGAAGCCGCCTCGCCGGCTTTCGCGTCGCGCTGACGTTCAAGGGCAAGCGCGGGCTCGTGCTGCTTGATCAAATTCGCGCGATCGACAAGCAGCGGCTCGTCAAGCGCCTGGGCAAAGCGTCAAACGCTACGCTCGCCGCCGTTCTTGCCGGCCTTCGCGAAGCGTTTGAGGATTAGCCGGCGCCAGATGGTTGAGAGATATCTGAAAGGAAGCGGCGCCAAAGCGACGGCGCGCTTTCGCCAAAGGCCGATTCGATTGACGGATCGAAAGCCTTGCCCTCTTCGAGCGCGCGAAGCAGCTGCAGGAACGCCGTCTCGTCGCGCCTGCGCAGCCAGCCGACGAACATGCCCGCCTGCCGATAGGCGAGCCGCTGGCGCTGGGTGAGCGCATCGAGCTTGGGATCGCGCGGCGGTTCGCGTTCGAAGGCCAACCCCGCGAAATCAATCCAGCGCCGCCCGTCGAGCATGACCCGGAAGCCGTCGCGGATCGCCTGCGCCGCGTCGTCCTCGCTGACGCCCTCGGCGCCGCCGCCGTCCGACGCCATCACCGCGAGCCCTTCGGTGAACCACTGCGGCGCGCGCGGCGCGCCGGGCGGCCGCCAGCCCGAGAGATGCACATGCGACAGCTCATGCGTGAGAACGCCTTCGAGCCGAACGCGCTCGGCGCCGCACAGCGTTGGCGACAAAAGCGCCACCCCGGCCCGCGTCACGGCGGCGATGCCGGGATCGCCCATGCCGTTGGCGTTCGCGTAGTTGTCAAAAGACGCATAGACCCCGACTGTCGGCGGCTGCGCGAAGGGGCGCCCGTGCGCGGCCTCGATCCGCGCAATGGCGGCGGGAAGCAGCGCAGCCGTCTCGGCGGCGCAGGCGCGCGCCTCTGGTTCGTAGCGAATGCGCGCGTCGTCGGCGAAGGCGGCGAGCAGTCGCGGATCATTCCACGCGGCGCGCGCGGCGAGGCGAAGCTCTGGCCGCAATATCATCGCGATGGTGACCGCGGCGGCGCTGGCGAGCGCGAAGATGACTGCACGGGTGACGATGCGCGGCATGTCCGCGCTCCTTCCGCAAAGGTTACGGCGTCGTCTTGTCGTCCGGCCGATATTCGAGAAGATCGCCCGGCTGACATTGCAGAATTTCGCAGATTTTTTCGAGCGTGTCGAAGCGCACGCCCTTCACCTTGCCGGACTTCAGCAGGCTCACATTCTGCTCGGCGATGCCGATCTGTTGCGCGAGATCGCGCGAGCGCATCTTGCGCTTCGCCAGCATCACGTCGAGGTTGACGATGATCGGCATCAGACGATCTGCGCGTTTTCATCGGCGATGTCGGCCGCCGTCTTCTGGATATGGGCGAGCGCGAGGAGCGTCGCGAGCAGCATGATTGTCGAGAGGTCTTCGGGCCGCAGATAGACGGAGACCATATGCGCGCCTGCCGCTTTATGCGCGGTGAGGATGAGCGACATGAGAGGCCGCGCGGCGATATCGACCAGCGCCGCGATGAGGCCCGCCAGCGCGAGAGCGCGCAGCCATCCCGCCGCATCGGGGGTGAAGATGCGCCCCTCAAGATAGGCCGAGAACAGTCTCCAGCCGGCGTAGCAGGCGACGACGAGCAGCGCCCAGATCACGAAGCTGACGCCGAAGGCCGCGAGGCGCTGATCGGCGGAGAGGCCTTCGACATCGACCTTCAGCGACGCAAAGTGCGAAACGATCGCCGACTCGTCGCTCCAGAAGGTCGAGATCGTGACGAGAATCCACAGGCAATAGGCGACGAGCGCGAAGCGCAGCGTTTGGCATAGCCAGCCGATGCGGCGGCGCAGTGAGTCGAGGCGACGGTCATCGAAAGAAAGGGCAGGGAAGTCGGTCATGTCGGTCTCCTTATGCCGCTTACATTGACGCGCGAATAAATTAATGTCAAACATTAAAAACATATCTCGATACATGAGGCGCTCTATGTCGTGCATTGTTCGTCGCCTGTCCAGTCTGGCGCTTGCCGCCGCCATGCTTGCCGCCTGCAGCCATGTGCCGGTCTCAACCATGTGGGCGCTGCGCAGTTTCGACGCCGCTTCCGTCGATCCGGCCGCGCTGCGCGCGGCGGTGCGCCTGCCTGAAAGTTTCGAGCCGCAGAAGGGTGGCGTGACCTTGAAAATCGGCTGGTGGCGCGACGGCGAAGAGAAGTCGAAGCATGAGTTGACGCTGGCGCTCAAGGAAACGACCGCGCCCGAAGACGTCGCGCCGCTCGCCGGCGAGAAGACGGCCGGAACGCGAATTTACGCTTTTCGCGTCGACCCGGCAGATTATGCGGCGATCCGCGCCCGACAGAAGGAATTTCTCGAAGAGAAGGCGCGCGATCCCGGTCGGACTCACGGCTCCTTCGGCGTCGGCGCCGAAGCCTGCCGGCGCGGCGACTTCCCCCAAGGTCCGCTGCTGACGACGACCTATTTGCGCACGGCGCCTTCCGGCCCCTATCTCACAGTGCTCAAGAATCTCGACATGCGCGAAGCGGCGACGACGGAAAAGCCGCTCGATCAGCTCGTGCCGCCTTGCGAGAAATTCGCTAACCGCGCCGAGACGCCGATGGTCGTCAACCGTTAGGCCGCCCGCGCCTTTTCCATCATCTCGACGAAGCGCCTGAAAAGATAATGGCTGTCCTGCGGGCCGGGCGAGGCCTCTGGATGATGCTGCACCGAAAAGGCGGGCCGGTCGGTGAGCGCGATCCCGCAATTGGAGCCGTCGAAGAGCGAGCGATGGGTCTCGACGGCGTTTTCCGGCAGGCTGTCGCGATCGACCGCGAAGCCGTGATTCATCGAGACGATCTCGACCTTGCCCGTGGTGAAATCCTTCACCGGATGATTGGCGCCGTGATGACCCTGCGGCATTTTCTTGGTTTTCGCGCCGACGGCGAGCGCCATCATCTGATGGCCGAGGCAAATGCCGAAGGTCGGAATTTTCGCCATGAGCAGGTCGCGGATCACCGGCGCGGCGTATTTGCCGGTCTCGGCGGGATCGCCGGGACCGTTCGAGAGAAAGACGCCGTCGGGGTTCAGCGCCAGAATCTCCGCGCTCGTCGCGGTGGCGGGGGCGACGATCACCTCGCATTCCTGTTCGGCGAGAAGCCGCAGGATGTTGCGCTTCACGCCATAGTCGATCGCCACCACGCGATACCTCGGCGCGCCGTCGCGCGCGCCATAGCCGCATCCGAGCCGCCACGTCGTCTCGCGCCAGTCGTAGCGCTCTTTCGACCCCACGCCCGGCACGAGGTCCATGCCGTCGATCCCCGGCCAGCTCGCCGCCCTGGCTTTCAGCGCCGCAATGTCGAAGCAGCCATCCGGCGCATAGGCGATGACGGCGTTCTGCATGCCGCGTTCGCGAATGAGCGTCGTCAGCGCGCGGGTATCGAGGCCGCAAAGGCCGACAATGCCGCGCGACGCGAGCCAATCGGCGAGCGGCTTTTCGGCGCGGAAATTCGAGGGGTCGGTCGCCGGCGCGCCGAAGATGGCGCCGACCGCCCCCGCGCTCCTGTCAAGATCAACGGTCTCGACGTCTTCGTCATTCGTCCCGACATTGCCGATATGCGGGAAGGTGAAGGTGACGATCTGTGCGGCGTAGGACGGGTCGGTGAGGATTTCCTGATAGCCGGTCATGGCGGTGTTGAAGCAGACTTCGCCGACCGCTTCGCCAACCGCGCCGAGCCCGTAGCCTTCGATCACCTCGCCCGTGGCGAGAATGAGCGCGCCGGTGTGGAGGGGTTTCTTCCAGCCATTGTCATGATCGAATGTCATCCGCGTCGCAAATCCTCTGGCGTCGCCCTTGACAGCGCACCCTCCGCGCGTCATGGCCGGGCTTGACCCGGCCATTCACGCGCCGCAGCCCGGCGTGGATGCCCGCGACAAGCGCGGGCATGACGCGGCGTTGGCGGTGGATGTAATCCATCCGATCCCGAAATGGAAACCTTATGCGCGAGAAGATTGCGGCGGACCTCAAGGCGGCGATGAAGGCGGGCGAGCGCGCCAAGGTCGACGCGCTGCGGCTCATCAACGCCGCGCTCAAGGACAAGGACATCGAGGCGCGCGGCTCGGGCAAGACGCTGAGCGGCGACGACGAACTCGCGCTGCTGCAGAAAATGATCAAAAGCCGGCAGGAATCACTCGAAATCTACGAGAAAGCCGGGCGCGAGGACCTCGCCGGCAAGGAGCGCGGCGAGATCGCGGTGATTTCCGCCTATCTGCCGCAGCAGCTTTCCGAGGATGAAGTCGCGGCGGCGGTGAAGGCGGCGATCGCCGAGACCGGCGCGGCCTCGATCAAGGACATGGGGAAGGTCGTGGCGTCGCTCAAGGCGAAATACACGGGCCGCATGGATTTCGGCAAGGCCAGCGCGGCGGTGAAGGCGGCGCTGTCCGGGTAAATGCCCGGCAATTCTCAGGCTTTCATCGACCCCCTTCCGGCGCTTTGCGCTGCGTTCCCCCGCTAAAGCGGGAGAAGGGGAGCGGCGCCGCTGCGCCATTCGCCTGAACGATCGGATGGACCAAAAAAATTGCGCGCATCGAGGAAGCGCGCAACCTACTCCCTCTCCCGCGAAGCGGGGGAGGGCTGGGGAGGGGGCCACAGCGCGAAGAAATGATGCGGCGGGCCGCGGCCCTCGCCAAGGCGCAGGGAATCGGCCGCTTCAAGCGCGCCTTCGAGCCAGGCTTTCGCCGTCGCGATCGCGTCGATAAGCGCCGCGCCCTTGCCGATTTCGCAGGCGATGGCCGAGGACAGCGCGCAGCCTGTTCCATGCGTATGGCGTGTGGCGATGCGGCGGCCGTTGAAAACCCGCTTCTCTCCCGCCTCGAAAAGAACGTCGATAGGCTCGCCCGCGAGGTCGCCGCCTTTGACCAGCACGGCGCGCGCGCCCGCTTCGCAGAGACGCCGCGCCTGCACCGCCATTTCATCGGCGTTTCCGGCGAGCGGCGTCTGCGTCAGCGCGCTCGCCTCATGAAGGTTGGGCGTCACGAGCCGCGCCAAAAGCAGGAGGCTCGCGACCAGCGCGGCGTCCAGTCCTGTGGTCGCGAGGCTGACGCCCTGCGTCGGAACAAGCACCGGATCGAGCACGATATTGCGCGCCTCATGGCGCGCCAGCGTCTCGGCCACGGCGCGCGCGATGTCCGGCGTCGCGACCATGCCGATCTTGATTGCGTCGGGAGAAATATCCGACATGACCGCTTCGATCTGCGCGGCGACAACGTCCGGCGCGACAGGGTAGGCGGCTGTTACGCCGCGCGTACTCTGCGCGGTGAGCGCGGTGATCGCCGCCATGCCGTAGCAGCCGAAGGCCGAAAATGTCTTCAGGTCCGCCTGCACGCCCGCGCCGCCCGAAGGGTCCGAGCCGGCGATGGAGAGGACGCGAGGGATTTTGAGGGGCATATATTCACCTATCCGCCGTCATGGCCGGGCTTGTCCCGGCCATCCACGCCCTTCATGCCGGCGACTACCTATTTAGTCCACGCAGGGCAAAGCCTGGCCTGAACTGAATGCCGATCAGTGGAACGTGAGGCTTTGACGTATGAAAGCCTCGCCGCACGATTTTGGGGCGCGCGATGACGAGATGATCCAGCGCATTAGCGCCGCATGTTCTGGCGTCGAGCCGGAGGCGGCAAGGATCGAAACACGGCCGCCCGGTCTGAGGCGGAGCGTCGCCTCTGCATATCCAGGACCAAGGCGCGTCGAACCGGGGGTGTGTTGTCTTATCGATTCCGCCAAAGCTGCGAAACACGGCGTTTGGTCGAGCGCGGCGCCGCGATGCTCCGTCGCAGATGAATCAAAGCCCGACAATGAAAGCATGAACACGCCGAGGACAATGAGAGAAGGTTTCATACAAATTGCTCCTTATGTGAACTTCTCGAAGCAAATCTATTTTTTCCTATGCCTCGGCCGCTCACCCCTTCGGCAGGGTCAGCACGCCGGCCTCGCCATTCTCGGCGCCGAAAGCGAGCCGCGCGCCTTTCGCGTCCCAGGCGAGCGCGCTGATCCGGGCGCGATCCGGGTCCTGCGCCGGATGGCGGACTAAAATTTCAGAGCCGTCGGTCAGCCGAGTCAGCATGACGAGTCCGTCGTCATAGCCGATCGCGACGACGAGCGCCGCGGGATGGAAGGCGACGCACGTCACGATCGCGGATCGGACCCCGCATTCGCGTGGCGCCTGGCCCATCGGCCCATCCTTGCCGGAGAAGGGCCAGACGATGCAGGCGTCGGCGCCCGACGTCGCCAGCCATTTGCCGTCATGCGACCAGGAGAGGCTGCGAGTCTTTCCAGGATATCCCGCCATCCGCATATGTTTGGCGTCGGCGAGACGCCAGCCGTGCAGGGCGTTCTCCTGCATCGACGTGACGAGAAACCGCCCGTCGGGAGAGATCGTGGCGTCGAGATGCGATCCTGCCCAGGCGAGCGTTTCCGGCCTGCCGGCATTGGGAAACCACAGCGTCGCGCCGCCGTAATGGGCGATCGCCAGCCGGTAGCCCTTGGGAAAGAAGGCGAGGCCGCGCGAGGTCGACGATAGATCGAGCGACTTCGCTTCGCCCTTGGCCGAGCGGGCGCGCGCTGTTTTGCCCACCGTCCAGGCCACGGCGCCGCCGCGCGCGGCGACGGCGTCGATCCATTTGCCCTTTTCCTCGCCGATGAGCTCGAGCCGGCCATCGGCGCCTGTCGCGACGACGCGGCCGTCGTCGCCGCCGGTGACGAGCCTGTCGCCGTCCTGCACGGCGACCAGAATGGCGGCGTCCTCATGGACAGGAATCCGGCGCCCGTCGGCGCCGTCGCCGAAATGCAGCGTTCCGTCGGCAAGCGCGAACACTGGCGCGCCGCCGAGGAACGCCGCGAAAGCGACGGGCTCTCCAAGCCCCAGCGCTTCAACCTGGTCGGCAAGCGTCGCTGAAAGCGCCACGGCTATGCGCTGTCCTCGGCAGGCGCGCCCAAGCCGGCGGGCAGGCGCGGAAGCCGTTTTCTAAACTGGCCGCGCATGACCAGCGCATAGGCGATGGCGTCGAGTCCGGCGAGTGTCAGCCACCAGAGCTGCTCGGCCGCCGGGCCGAACAGGCAAATGGCGAAACCCGCGCCGATGCCGCCCAAAAGGAAAGGCGCAAGCGCCGGACGCGATTGGCCGACGAACAGGCTGGCCCGGGCCGCGACGAGCGCCGCCGCGGCGGCGCCGAGCACGCCGAGATCGAACCAAATCTTGAACACGAAGCTGCGCGGGGTCGCCGGCGTCAGATAGCCGCCGAGCACGCCCCAGGTCGCGGAGCCAAACCCATGACCGATCAGCGTGCGCGAGCCGTCGGTCTCGATCATCTGACCCCAGAAGGCGAGATGTCGGAAAAAGAGCGGCGGGTTCTCGGGCCAGAGGAGATGCGTCCCATAGGCGGCGAGCGGCGCCAGCAGCACGATCGCCGCCATGAGCGCCGCGACGATAGCCGACATCATCCGCGGGCGGCCGAAGGAAGCCGCGAAGACCGCCGTTCCTGCGGCCAGCGCCGGCATCGCATTCGGTGCGCGCGAGAGATAACAGGCGATCACCGTCGCGACGGCGAGCGACGCGGCCCAATACCATCGGTCGCGCACGGCGAGCGCGCCCATCGCCGGCCATACCAGCAGGGACAGGCCAAGTCCGGCGCGGCCAAGCGGTCCGACGTCGAGAATGTCGTCGAGCGTATATTGCGGCTTCAGCAGCAATGTGACCATGGCGAGCGCGATCGTCGCCGCGGCGACGCCGATCGGCAGAAGATTGAGATTGGACGTTTTGGTGCGCAGCGGCAGAAATCCGGTCGCCAGCGCGACGAGCGCGAGCGTCGCCGCGATTTTGGCGAAACGCTCCGCCGGTCCTTCGAAGGGCGTCCAGAGCAGCGACAGCGCCGTCCAGGCGGCGAGCAGCAGCGCCGCCAGAAAGGGCGGCGAGAACAGGATCGCGCGCATCGACCGCGCCGAACCCTCCTGCGGCGTCAGCGTCGCGGCGACGAGAAGCAGCGCCGCGCCGATCGGCAGCAGAACATAAACCGTCTGGCGCGCCAAAATGGGCGCGATGAGCGAGACCACAAACAGCAAAAACACGCCGATCCGCAGCAGCAGGCGGGACGCCTCTTCTGCGGGCTCGTCGTTGTTGCGGCGCGAAAGGACAGACATGGCGGGGCGCGGCTGACTCGGGATCACGATAAGAGATTAGAACGAAACGGCCGCCGAGTAGCCTGCCGCAATGCAGTAAATCTGGGAAAGAGCGCAATTTTTCGGCGACTGTGGCGCTTTTGCTATTGCCCCGATAACGTCGTGCTTTGAACCAAATCGCCAAAGGATTAAGTGATTTAAGCGGCCTGGCGCCACTCCTGACGAACGGTCTCGTCCGGCTCGGCCGCCAGTCTCTGTAAACGAAGCTCGGCCAGCCGCGCCGGCGCCAGCCTCCCGAGCGCCCAGACGGCGGCTCCCCGCACGATGGGAACGGCGTCGTCGATCAACCGCTCGGCCTCGGCGGCCAGTTCCAGCCGGCGGGAATTGCCGATCGCGATCAGAACATTGCGCAAAAAACGGTCGCGACCGATGCGTTTGATCGGCGAGCCGGAGAAAAGCGCGCGGAAGGCGGCATCGTCGAGCCGCGCCAGTTGCGCGAGCGGCGGGGAGTCGAATTCGGGGCGCGCCGCGAGCTTCGCTTCGCGTCCGGCGCTCGCATATTTGTTCCAGGGGCAGACCGCCAGACAATCGTCGCAGCCATAGATGCGATTGCCGATGTTCTCGCGAAATTCGATCGGAATGGGGCCCTTGTGCTCGATCGTCAGATAGGAAATGCAGCGGCGCGCATCGAGCCGATAAGGCGCCGGAAACGCCGCCGTCGGACATATGTCGAGGCATTTGCGGCAGGAACCGCAATGATCCTGTTCAGGCGGGTCGGGGGCTAGACGAAGATTGGTGAAGATTGCGCCAAGGAAGAGCCACGAGCCGAAATCGCGCGAGACGAGATTCGTATGCTTGCCCTGCCAGCCGACGCCCGCCGTCTGGGCGAGCGGTTTTTCCATGACCGGCGCCGTGTCGACGAAGACCTTGGCGTTGCCCGCGCCGGCGCGCTTCAGCATGAACGCGGCGAGCTGTTTCAGCCGACCCTTGATGAGATCGTGATAATCGCGGTTGCGGGCATAGACGGAAATCGTCGCGCGGTCGCGCTGCGAGAGCGAAGCGAGCGGATCCGTTTCAGGCCCGTAGTTCAGGCCGAGCATGACGAGACTTGTCGCTTCCGGCCAGAGCGCGCGCGGCGCGGCGCGGCGATCCGCCGTATCGAGCATCCAGCTCATGTCGCCATGCGCGCCGTCCTGCAGCCAGGCGCGTAGCCGCTCGCCCTGCGCAGGCGCGGCCTCTGCAGGCGCGAAGCGGCAGACGTCGAAGCCAAGTTCGAAAGCGCGAGCGCGGATCGCTTCCTCGATCGGCGGCGCAGCGCCAATCCGCTTCGCCTGTCGATCTCGATCTTTGCGCTTTGCCGTCAGGCCGGTTGAGATGGACACGCGCATGTCAGGAGAACGCCTGGAGTGGAACCGAGAGAATGAACTCCGTGCCCGGACTGGCTCCCGACATTCCCTTGCCTCACTCCGCCAAGCAATTGTCAAGCGCACCAGGATCGTCAGCGACGGCGCAGCGGTCCCCAAGCCGTTCGATCGTTGGGCGAGAGCCTAAAAGTCCAGCTCCGCATAAAAGCGTCCGGGCGTGAGCCCTGGCGCCCGATAGGCCAACAGCGGACGAAACGCAGGTCGCGACTTGATGCGCTGATACCAGTGCTTCGCAGCCTCATCTTCCTCCCATGGCGCGTCGCCAAGATAGTCGGCGCACGATATATGCGCGGCTGCGGCGAAATCGGCGTAGGTCAATCGGTCGCCCGCCAGCCAGTTTCGCGCATGGGTGAGATAGCCGATATAGCGCATATGATGGCGGATATTGGCGCGGGCCACGCGCAGCACGTCCATATCCGGCGCGCCGCCCTGCGGCGCGAAGCGCTTATAGACTTTCTCCGTCATCAGCCAGTTGGTGACTTCGTCGTAAAATTTTACGTTGAACCAGTCGACGAGGCGACGCGTTTCGATGCGCGCGGATATTTCCTGTGGCAGCAGCCGCTGCGCGCCACGTTCGGGACCATAAATCTCATCGATATATTCGGCGATGAGACCGGCGCCAGGAACGACGGTCCCGTCGTTGTCGACAAAGACCGGCGTACGGCCGGCGGGGTCTAGCGCGAGAAACTCCGGGCGGCGGTCGCTGGCGCGCTCTTCGATGAGCGTGGCGTCAATTCCGTATTCGGACAGGATGAGCCGGACAAATCGGGAATGTGGACAGAGCGGATGATGATACAGCGTGGGCATGAGGCTTTTTCAGGAGTACGCGTGGCGACGATCGGGCCGGGCTTCTGTATGCTGTTTGGAGTAGCGCAGCTAGCGGGCGGTTTTGCGGCCTTGATAGCTCATTGGCGCTCAGCTTTGGTTAAGGATATGCCATGATTCGATCGCTGTTCGCATTTTCGCTCGGCCTGGCGCTGTTCGCGTCGGCCGGCCATGCCGACACGCTAAAGGACGGCGTCCCAAATCTCTCTGTCATTGGCGAGGCTTATGAGGACGTAGCGCCGGACCTGGCGATATTGCGCTTCGGCGTCGTCACCGAACGGCCGTCCGCGGCTGACGCCGCAACCGAAAACGCGCATGCCGCGGCGGCCGTTCTCGCTGAGCTTAAAGCGCTCGGGGTTCCCGACGTCGAAGTCGAGACGCTGGGCGTGACGCTGGAGCCGGCGACCACCGAAGAGCGGGACCCCAAGACCGGCAAGTTCAAGACGCTGCCGAAAATGTTCCGCGCCAGAAACGATTTCCAAGTGCGGGTGACGCCAGTCGGGAAGGCCGGCGAAATCGCCGGAAGCCTGATCGACAAAGGCGTCAACAGTTTCGAGGGCGTCGATTTCGAGGTCGCGCATCCCGAGCAGAGGCTCGACGCATTGCGGCGTGAAGCGGTCAAGGACGCCGAACGTCAGGCGAAAATCTATGCTGAAGCCGCTGGACTGCGGCTGTCGCGGGTGTTGGAAATTCGTCCGATGGAGGAGAGCGATATGCGTCCACGCGCTTTCGCAGCCAAGGCCGGATCTGCGCGCAGCGCCGCGGAAATTCCGCTGCGTCCCGGACTCCGGCGTCTCTCGGCCCGAGTAAACATCCTTTGGGGACTCTCGCGCTAGACCGCAACTGCTCGCAAAAATGGCGCAGAACCCTCGAACTGCCCGTAATTTCCTCGATTAGGGCCGTATCGCGCTGCACAATTTCGCGCTAGGCTCTTGTTAACGCCTGGGGCAGAATGTGAGGGTCGCGGATGGCTCACGTGATTTTCTATGAGAAGCCCGGCTGTGCCGGCAATGCGCGGCAGAAGGCGCTGCTTCGCGCCTCTGGACATGAGGTAGAGGCGCGGAACCTTCTAACCGAGTCCTGGAGCGCCTCTAGCCTGCGTCCCTATTTCGCCGCGAAACCCCTGCCGGAATGGTTCAACGCCGCTTCGCCGCGCATCAAGTCCGGCGAAGTCGACCCGGAAAAAGTCACGCCGCAGCAAGCATTGGTGATGATGATCCTCGATCCGCTGCTCATTCGTCGACCGCTGATGCGTATCGGCGACCATTGCGAGGCCGGCTTCGACCCGAAGGCGGTCGACCGATGGATCGGCCTGAAGGAGGCCGGCGAGTCGGTCGGCGACGGATGCCTCCTCGCGGACGACGCCGCATAAAGCGCGACTCGTGAAAAGGGCGGTAGCCGGTTTCTCGCGCGACGCGCGCCCGCTGTTTCGACTTCGATCACATCGTCGGCGTTTGCGCGATTGCGTTTGAGCGCCGCGCGTCTTTCCGACGCGGTCGCTCCTTAAAGCGCTGCCAAACACCTCCTGGCGAACCATAATATGAAGTTGCAGCTGCTCCGCAGCTCCGGAGCCGTTTTGCTCGCTGCGCCCGGCGGCAGCCGTGCGGCAAAGGAGGCCACGCGTGGACCCTTCGGCTGAATTACATCAATATTGGGCGATTTGCGCCGATGCGGCGCTCGAGCGGCTGGACGCCTCCCGTTCAGGGTTGAGCCAGGCCGAGGCGGAAAGGCGACTCGCCGTCCACGGCCCTAATCGCCTTCCGGTCGGCAGACGGCGCAGCGCCCTGACTCGCTTCGCGCTGCAATTCCACAATGTGTTGATCTATGTGCTGCTCGCGTCGGCCGTGGTTACGGCGCTGATGCGACACTGGGTCGACACCGCCGTCATCGTCGCGGTCGTCGTCATCAACGCGATCATCGGGTTCATTCAGGAGGGCAAGGCCGAAGCGGCCATGGAGGCCGTCCGCAACATGCTGTCGCTGCATGCGACGGTCATTCGAGACGGGCAGCGCGTCGTCATCGACGCGACCGACGTCGCGCCTGGCGACATCGTCTATGTCCAGTCGGGCGACAAGATCCCCGCGGACCTCCGTCTCATCCGGGTCAAATCTCTGAAAGTGCAGGAATCGGCGCTGACCGGCGAATCGCTGCCGGTCGATAAGGATCCAGCGCCTGTCGCGGCGGATTCGGCGCTCGGCGATCGCGCCTCGATGGCCTATTCGGGAACCGTCGTGACCTACGGACAGGCGTCAGGCGTCGTTATCGCCACGGGCGCGGCGACCGAGATCGGACGCATCAACGCCATGCTGTCCGAGGTGGAAACGCTCTCCACCCCTCTGTTGCAGCGGATGGACGAATTCGCGCGCTGGCTCACCGTCGTCATTCTCGTCGTATGCGCCGCCGTCTTCGCCTTTGGCGCGCTGGTATGGGGTTTCGACGCCGGCGACATGTTCATGGCGGCGGTCGGATTGGCCGTTTCGGCGATCCCCGAGGGCCTGCCGGCGATCATCACCATCACGCTGGCGATCGGCGTGGAGCGCATGGCGCGGCGCAAGGCGATCATTCGCCAGCTGCCGGCGGTCGAGACGCTCGGCGCGGTGAGCACGATCTGTTCGGACAAGACCGGCACGCTGACGCTCAATGAGCTGATCGTGCGCTCGATCGTCACCTCCAGCGGCATCTATGACGCGACCGGATCGGGCTACGATCCGCATGGCGGCTTCCTGCGCAACGGCAAGGACGTCGTCGTGCGCGAGGACATTCACCTGACCGCCGCACTGCGGCCCCTCGCGCTCTGCAATGACGCCGTGTTGCGGGAGAAGGACGGCGTTTGGATCGTCGAGGGCGATCCCACCGAAGGCGCCTTGCTCGCCGCCGCCGTCAAAGGCGGCGTCAACCTGAGCGAGCTGGCGCTGGAGTTGCCGCGGACGGATGAGATTCCCTTCGAGTCGCAGCATAAGTTCATGGCGACGCTGCATCACGACCACGATGGCGTTGGCTATATTTTCGTCAAGGGCGCGCCCGAGCGGCTGCTCGAAATGTGCTTCTGGGAACAGGGCGTGCGAGAAGAGCAGCGTCCGATCGACTGCGACTGCTGGCTCGCGCGCATCGTTGAAATGGCTGCGCGCGGCCAGCGCGTGCTGGCGGTCGCCTCCAGGCAGGCGGCGGAGGGGCAGCAGCAACTGGCTTTCGCCGACGTAGAGTCCGGGCTTGTTTTTGTCGGACTGATCGGCCTGATCGATCCGCCTCGACCCGAGGCCATCGACGCGATCCGCCAGTGCGCGACCGCCGGCATGTCGGTAAAAATGATTACTGGCGATCACGCAGCGACGGCCACGGCCATCGCCCGCGAACTCGGTCTGCAACGTCCGGATTCGGTGCTTACCGGCCGCGACCTCGACGTGATCGGCGACGAGGAGCTCGGCGAGGCGGCAAGCGCCACGACCGTGTTCGCGCGCACCAGTCCCGAACATAAGCTGCGCCTCGTTCAGGCGTTGCAGAAGCGCGGCGAAATCGTCGCGATGACTGGCGACGGCGTGAATGATGCGCCCGCCTTGAAGCGCGCCGACATCGGCATCGCCATGGGCGTCAAGGGCACCGAGGCGGCCAAGGAGGCTGCGGAAATGGTGCTCGCCGATGATAATTTCGCGTCGATCGTGCATGCGGTGCATGAGGGCCGCGTCGTCTATGAGAATTTGAAGAAGACGATCCTCTACATCTTGCCGACCAATGGCGGCGAGGGCGTCACGATCATCGCCGCGATCGCCATGGGCGAGGCCTTGCCGGTGACGCCGGTGCAGATTCTCTGGGTCAATCTGATCACCGCCGTCACGCTCGGCCTGGCGCTCGCGTTTGAACCGCCGACCAAGGGCGTCATGCTTCGCCCGCCGCGCCCGTCGAGCGAGCCGATCCTGTCGCGCTATTTCATCTGGCGCATCGTCTTCGTTTCTTTGCTGATGCTGATCGCGACCTTCGGCCTCTATGAGCTGGAGAGGGCGCGCGGCATGGGTCTCGACAGCGCGCGAACGGTCGCGGTCAACACGCTCGTCGCCTGCGAAGTCGCCTATCTCTTCAACGCGCGTTTCCTTTCGGAGTCGTCGCTATCGTGGAAAGGCCTGTTCGGCAGCCGCGCCGTGCTGATCTCCATCGCCATCGTCGTCGTGCTGCAGGCGATGTTCACTTACCTGCCGTTTATGCAGGCGTTGTTCAACACCACGCCGCTCGACCCGGAAATATGGTGGCACATCGCGGGCGCGAGCGTCGTGCTGTTTCTGCTCGTCGAGGTCGAGAAGGCCATGTTCCGCTCGACCGCGAAAGCTCCCGCGCCCCGTGACGCCGCCGCAGCGCGCGCTCCCGGCGGGGCGGCCGTCGTCGCGCCCGGCGACTGGGTGCGACCCGTCGTCGCCGGCCTGCTGGGACTGCTTCTCGTGGTCGCAAGCGGCGCATTCTATCTTCACACGCGCGCCGGTCTCATGCGCAAGGAAGCGCCGGTTGCGCGCGCTCCCGCCCGAACGATCGTCGTCAGCGGCGTGATCGCCCCGGTCGCGCAGACGCCGATCACGGCTTCCATGGCGGGCCTGATCGCGACGCTGTCTTGCAATGTCGGCGATCGAGTGGAGAAGGGCGAAGCCTGCGCGACGCTCGATCCGAGCGCGTTCGACGATGCGCTGGCCCGAGAGAAACCCGCGCTGGCGGCCGCTGAGCAGCAATTGGCGCAGCGCCAAGGCGCGCATACGAGAGCGCAGTCGAACCTCCAAAGGCTGGAGGCGCGTTCGGCAAGTCGCGCCGCGAGCCGCACGGCGCTAGCCACTGCGCGACGCGCCCTGGCGCGCGCGCAGGCGCAAGTCGATAACGCCGAGTCCGAAGTGACGCGGCGTCGTGAGGCGGTGGCGAAGGCGGAGGCGGGTCGAACCGGCGCCGAGCTTAGAGCGCCCTCTGCGGGATTTATCGTCCAGCGGATGGCCGCTGTTGGCGCGCGCGTCGAAGCCGGCGCGCCACTGTTCGTCGTCGCCGACGCCGAGACTGTTCGCCTTCGCGCCAAGGCGGCGGGCGAGGGCGTTCTCGCCATAGCGCCGGGCGCGAAGGCGCTGCTCACGGGCGCCGCCGCGCCTGACCGGACCTTCGTCGGCAAAGTGGTTGAGGTGCGCCGGCCTGCGTCGCCGCAAGACGGCGCGACAGCCGATATTGTCATTGAGGCGGAAAATCCCGAGCTTGTGTTGCAGCCTGGAACGGAAGCCTCGGCGCGGATTGAAATCGATGAGCGCGAGGCGGAATCGCCTTGATGCTGCCTTGGATTCCAAGCGCAGAGGCGCCGGCCGGGCCTTTACCGTGCTTTCCGCATGCGCTAAACCCCTTCGGTAACGAGCCCCGGCGTTACCGCCGGGGCTTTTTCTTTTTGGAGATCGAGACTCGGCCATGGCGAATGTGGCGGTGGTCGGCGCCCAATGGGGCGACGAAGGCAAAGGCAAAATCGTCGACTGGCTGTCGCTCGAAGCTGACATCGTCGTGCGCTTTCAGGGCGGACATAACGCCGGGCACACGCTCGTCATCGACGGCGTGACCTATAAGCTCGCGCTGCTGCCCTCGGGAATCGTGCGGCCCGGAAAGCTGTCCGTCATCGGCAATGGCGTCGTCGTCGATCCGCATTTCCTCGTCGGCGAGATCGACCGGCTGCGGGCGCAGGGCGTCGAGATTTCGCCGATGAATCTCAAGATCGCCGAAAACGCGCCGCTGATCCTGTCGCTGCATCGAGAACTCGACGCGCATCGCGAAGACGCCGCCGGCAATGCCGTCATGATTGGCACCACCAAGCGCGGCATCGGCCCCGCCTATGAGGACAAGGTCGGGCGCCGCTCGATTCGCCTGATGGACCTCGCCGAGCCGGACGCGCTCGACGACAAAATCGCGCGTGCGCTCGCCCATCACGATCCGCTGCGGCGCGGCCTCGGCCTGCCCGAGGTCGACCCCGCCGCCTTGCGCGAGGAGCTGCTCAGCGTCGCGCCGCGCATCCTGCCGTTCATGGACGCCGTGTGGGAGCTGCTCGACGACAATCGCCGCGCCGGCAAGCGCATCCTCTTCGAGGGCGCGCAGGGCGTGCTGCTCGACGTCGACCATGGCACCTATCCCTATGTCACGTCGTCCAACACCGTCGCCGCCTCGGCGGCGAGCGGGTCCGGGCTCGGCCCCGGCGCCATCGGCTATGTGCTTGGCATCGCCAAGGCCTATACGACGCGCGTCGGCGGCGGCCCGTTCCCGACCGAGCTCCACGATTCGATCGGCGAATTGATCGGCGACCGCGGCCGCGAATTCGGCACCAACACGGGGCGGCGGCGCCGCTGCGGCTGGTTCGACGCCGTGCTGACGCGACAGGCGGTGAAGACCTCCGGCATCAACGGCGTCGCGCTGACCAAGCTCGATATTCTCGACGGGTTCGACGAAATCAAAATCTGCACCCACTACATGCTCGACGACCGGCGTATTGAGCGGCTGCCCGCCTCGCAGGCGGCGCAGGCGCGCGCGCAGCCGGTCTATGAGAGTTTCCCGGGCTGGAAGGAATCGACCAGCGGCGCGCGGTCCTGGGCGCATCTGCCGGCGCAGGCGATCAAATATGTCCGCCGCGTGGAGGAGTTGATCGAGGCGCCGGTGGCGCTGCTCTCGACCAGCCCCGAACGCGCCGACACGATTTTGGTGCACAATCCGTTTCAGGATTGAACGCACACCTTCGTCGCAGAATTCGGCCGTACTGCCCTCTCCCTGTCCCTTCCCCGCTTCGCGCAGGGCTGTCCGGGGAATGAGTCGAAAGGTCGCGGGCGCATGCCCGGTTTTGCCGACGGATGTCGGGTATTTTCAAGTTGTCGAGACAAGAAAATACAAAACCGGACATGCGCAT
>VGDY01000067.1 GCA_016869555.1 Alphaproteobacteria bacterium
CGATCCCGCTCATCGCGAGAAACATGTGCAGGCTATAGACGAAGGGCATGACGTCGTTCTTGCGCGCGGGCAGACCATGCCAGGTGACGCGGCCGAGTTCGTGGCCGTCGATCGGATCGAGATGGATGTATTCGAAATCGAGCGGAGGCGCGCCGTCGCGCGCCTCCATGCCGACCATCACCGAGCCGGGATAGCCGAGATAGACGGTGTTGGTTTGCGCTTGTGGAACGATCGCATCGGCGCGCCGCGCCAGCGTCGCGGCGTCGAGCGCTATCCCGGCGCGTTCGCCGGGATAGAGTTCGGGCGTCAGCAGATGATTCAACTCGTCATAGAAGGCGAGTAGGCTCCCCGTCAGACCGACGAGTATGAGAAACCCCGCCATCGCCAGCCCGGCCCAGCGATGCAGCTTTACGAAAAGCGCGCGGGACATCGCTAGCCTCCCAAATTGCGACATTGGCGGTTCTCGCCGAATGGCGAGACAGACACGCCCCTCACCATTCGAATCGCAGCGTTCCTACCGCCGTAAAGGGCGGGGCGGGCGTGCGCAGATAAGGCGCGACGTTGTAATTGAAGAAGTTGTCGACCGCCTGGAAGTAATGGACGTTGTTGATGTTCTTGAGATTGAGCTGCGCCGTCAGTTTATGCCCCTCGACGAGCGTCGCGTAGCTGGCAAAGCCGTCCAAGCGGGCCCATCCAGGAAGCAGGAAAGTGTTCTGAACGTCGCCCCAACTGCGCGTCTGCGCGGTGACGCTGGCGCCGACTCGGAAGCCTAAGCCGTTTTCGCCGAAATCATAGGTTAGCGCGATCTTGCCAGAGTGACGCGGAACGATCGGCAGATGATTGCCGAGCAGGCCGCTGCGCGGACCGTAGATGTCGTTGTCGAGAACGCCGAACGGATTCAGGCGATTGACCGGACTGTCGCTAATCACCTTGGCGTCGATATTTGCGTAACTGGCGATGATGGCCACGCGCTCGGAAACGCGTCCGACAACGTCGAGTTCAACGCCTCTGCTGCGCTGCAGCCCGGCGAGCGTTGATGACCCAAAATTGAGGAAGTCCTGTGTCGAGACGCCCGATTTGGTGATCTGGAAGAAGGCCAGCGTGGCCAATACGTCCTGCATGACCTGCGCCTTTACGCCGACTTCCCATTGCAGTCCCTTCTCTGGCGGCAGCGCCTGATTTTGCGCGTTGAAGCCATTATTCAGACCAAAAGAGCGGGAATAGTTTCCATACGCGCTCAACTCCGGGGTGACGTCGAAAACAACGCCAGCGCGCGGCGTCCAGCCCGTGAACACATTGGTCGGCGAGAGGAGACGATCGGCGATCGCCAGATTCTTGCTTGGCGCCAGGACGTCAGCGATATTCCCGGTATCATAATTGCTGCTGACGGCGCCGCGCGTCACGTCCGCTACGTCGTATCGAACGCCCACCAACAAATGCAGCCGATCGAGCACGGTGATGTAATCCTGGACATACATCCCCTTCTGACGGGTCAGCACCGATGAATGCATTTTGAAGCCCTGGCCAATGATAGCGTCCCAATAGGCGAAGGACGGCACCGTTCCGTAAGTCGGCGCGTAGAGTCCGATAGGATAAATATCGAAGCCGTTGCCGAAATAATAATCATAATAGCTGTTCAGATAATCGAGGCCGAAGAGGAAGTTATGCTGCGCCCCGAAGGTTTCGAACTTGCCATTCAAATCGAGATTTGTCGAAAAGGTGCGGCCGTGCAGGTCCTGATACTGCGTGACGCGGTCGAAGGTTAAGTTGTCGGGCTGGACCGTCAAGCCAGAGATCATCGGCTTGCCCAACCAGCCTTCCGTATAAAGGAAGCGATTGGTCACCTTCCAGTCCTCGCTCAGGTTCTGTCTGAAATTATAAGAAATATTGTAGGAGTCGTTCCTATCGCGCGGATCGTTCGGCTCTTGAAAGGAGCGATTATTCGGCAGCGGCCATGGAAGATTTCCATACGGCCCAAGGGATGGTTGGCCGATGTCGCTTTGCGTCCGGTTGCTCAGGAACTGCGTGTCGACGGTAAACTCGGTCCACTCGCTGGGCCGGTAGCTGACAACGGGCGCGATGAAGACTCGATTGCCGCCCTGAAACTTGCGGAAAGAGCCGCTGTTCTGATAGGCGCCTGTCACGCGCGCGGCGAGACCGGGGACGGATTCGCTCGGCGCCGAAAAATCCCATTGTGTGCGGTAGTGGTTGTAGGAGCCAATCTGTTGCTCAACCACGTAACGCGGCTTGTCGAGCGGCTGTTTTGTGACGATGTTGATGATGCCGCCCGGCTCCGCCCGGCCGAAGAGGATCGACGCCGGACCCTTCAGCACTTCGATCCGCTCGATATTGGCCGTGTCGAAAATCTGGGGATTGGCTTCGCCGGCTGGGATCGCGAGAGCGTTTCGGAATATGTAAAGGCTCTGGAAGCCACGAATAGTGAAGATATAGCCTTCGAGATCATTGTTGTTCGATTGCACGCCGCTGACGTTTTCGAGCGCCTCCTGCACGCGGGTGATGTTCTGATCCTGCAGCACCTGCTTGGGCACCACGGCGATCGACGCCGGCGTCTCCTTGATCGGAATGTCCAGCTTCATGCCGGTCGTGGCGTTGGTCACGACATATCCCTGCTCCGGCGTTTTCGGTTCGCTCGGAAAGCGCGACGATGGTCCTGGACCAGGGGTCGCAGGCTGGCCCGTCGGCGGTCCCGCTATGCGCGTCGTTGGCGCGCGCTGCCGCCCGCCGATGCTGATCGTAGGCAAGGCCTGTTGAGCGTGTGCGCATTCAGAGGCGAAGGCGAGCAACAGAGCGCCGGCGGAAACGCCGCGCAGAAAAATAGACGAGTTCATGTTAACCTCCGGAGCGATTGTCACGGCGCTCGAGCAGACGAGGAAGAGCAGGTTGAGCTTAGGGGCGTGCGATCCGCGATCAGGAATGCCGCGGCGGGGCCCGCGAGGACCAGGCGCTCGCCCAACCGGCAAGCACGAGGCGGCTCCGTGCGGGAGCGTGCGGCCTAACCGCGTCAGTCGCCGATCCGCTCCAGAACGCTGGGTTAAATGCGGTTCCCGCGAGACCAAGCGACGGGCGTCCGTCGCAACTCGCCAGGCAACACAGCCCAGCCGGAGAGCACTTATGCGGTCGGCCGTCGCCCGCCGGCGAGCGGAAGTCTTCTTGCGCGCACTCAACGTCGACTGCGGCGACAACTCCCTCTTGAGCAGCGATTCGCGCCGCTGGCGAGGCCAGGGCAAGACCCTGAAGCGCCATGATAAATGCGACAAAGCCGAACAGAACGGCGCGAACGCGTCCGCGGCGCTTCCTCGCGCCCTGGTTCGCCTTCGTCGCATGGGTTCCGATTTGCCGCATCATCGCCGTCTTTGATTGGTCGAGAAAACATAGCCAAAGCGCGCCTGACGCGCCTGACAGGAATCTGACATGAATCATTTTGACGCGAAATCTGGCGCGCTGTGTCTTTCAGGCAACAGCGGGCGCTTCGCTTGTCTTGCGAATCCGACGACCGATAACGATAATCAACGACGCGGAAGGGGAGCGGCGCCCACATGCGAATATTATTGGTTGAAGACGAACTGGATGCAGCGCGTTTGACGGCGTCGCTGATCGCTCAAGCCGGCTTCGATGTCGATCAAGCGGGTTGTCTTAGCGCCGCGCGACAAGACGTAGAACGATCGCATTACGATCTCTTACTTTTGGACCGTCGTCTTCCTGATGGCGATGGCGTTTCGCTTATGCTGCTCGCGCGGGAGCTGCGGCCAGGCATTCGCGTCATGATGCTGACCGCGATGGACGACACTGATGAGAAAGTGTCGAGCTTCGATCTCGGCGCGGACGACTATGTGACGAAGCCATTTCAGGGAGAGGAGTTGGTCGCGCGAATTCGCGCCTGCGTTCGGCGTCCGGGAAGCAGCGCGCCAAAGCCAATAGCCTTGGGTGCGCTATCTTTTGACCTGGCGTCGCGCGACGTCCGTATCGCGGGAAAAATCGTCGCTCTGCATCGGCGTGAGCTGTTCCTGCTCGAATCGCTTTTGCGACGCGTCAATTGTGTGGTTTCGCGCGAGACGCTTCTCGATGAGGCGTTCTCTCCACACGACGACGTTCAGGAAAATACGCTCGACACCGCGGTGTCGCGTTTGCGGCGACGGCTGGCTACATTGGACGCCGGAGTCGCCATCCACACTGTTCGTGGCGTCGGCTATATGGCGACGGAGCTGTTTGATTGAGACGTCATTCTCTGGTGTTGCGCGTCGTCGGCTGTCTATTGGTAGCGCAGATCTTCGCGTTCACGATCGCCTGGCTGGTTACGGTCGGCAGCGGTCTCATGGGCGTCGAAATTTTCGCCACCTCGCTCGACGAGCTATCAGCGATACGCGCGAAAGAGCAAGTCGTCGCCTCCTTGGCGTTAACTGGCGAAAATACACTTGAGATCAGGCCGACGCCAGACTTGCTCGAAGACCTAAGGCGAGCGCCCGGCATGAAGTTCGCGGCGTTCCGAGGACTGAGCCACGATCCGATTGCAGGGTCGTCGCCAGAGCTTGTTACGATGCTAAGCCCGCTCATCGAGATCAGCCCAACTCATGTCCATTTTGTCCTGCCCGGCGACCCAAGCGCCGTTCGCGCCGGACTCATGGAACCGTTGCGAACTCCCTTCGGCCGCCTTCACATCGCTGTCTACGGACAGAAATTTCGCTGGAGGGACATTTTCCACGCCGCCGCGGAAGAAATGCAAGGGTTGATCGCCTATTTGATCATGGCGATCGTGATGTCGGCGGGGGCTGCGTGGCTCGCCGTGCGATGGGGACTGAGGCCGCTCAGACGCGTGGCGGAACAGGCGTCCTGCGTCGACATGAATTCCCTTCATCAACGGCTCGACGCGGATCGCGTATCGAGCGAAATCGGGCCCCTCGTCGACGCGGTCAACGACGCCTTGGGGCGACTCGACGCCGGCGTCGCCCGACAAAAGCGTTTCACGGCAAATGCAGCGCATGAACTCCGCACGCCCATTAATGTGCTCGGCGTGCGTCTCGACGCGCCCGAGGAGCCGACTTTCAAGAATGATCTGAAGCGCGATCATCGGCGCATACGCAACATTGTCGAGCAGCTGCTTGCTTCCGCGCGGCTTGGTGAACAGTCGACCAAGCTCGATGAAACGATCGACCTCGTCGCGTTGACGCGAATGATGATTGCTGACGCGGCGCTTCTCGCGTTGAAGGCGCGTCGCCAGATCGTTCTCGATGCGCCGAACGCGCCTGTGCTCATTAAGGGCAATCGGCTGGCGCTCGAATCCGTTATCGCGAACGTCATCGACAACGCACTTCGCGCTGAACCCGAAGGCGGGACGGTTCACGTTCGTGTCGCCGAGAACGCAACGCTCGAAGTGATTGATCACGGATGCGGCGTGGAAGAGACGGACCGCGATCAGATCTTCGAACCTTTCTGGCGCAAGAATGATTCTGTTCCAGGCACGGGCCTGGGATTGGCCATCGCCAAGGAGCTGATCGACGCCCATCGTGGCAGCATATGGGTCGAAGATACGTCCGGCGGCGGCGCGACGTTTAAATTATGGTTTCCTGCGGCGACGTCTGAGACCCTCGCCAATCTGAACAACGAGCATTCCTCTTCGCGCACGGTCGCGCTACCGTGAGCTGCGATTTCCTTCTGTGGTTGATCTAGCCGATCTTTTTTCGGTTGCGATGGCATGGACGCCATCGCCGGTTAAGCGATCGTCAAAAGCCTGAACGAGAGAAAGCGCGCCCGGATCGCTCATGAAACAATACAGCTCCAAATGCCCGCTTTTCCGATCTTGCGGATGAACGAACAAAAGCGCCGTCGGAGCGGCGCGATTGACCGACGCCGGATTATGGCGCGTCGGTCCGCACCAGAGAATTATCGCATTGATTGTCAGGCCTCCGCGAATTCGTCGCCTCAGCGCTTGCCCCGGCGTTGGGGGTTCCATAGCTTTCACTTCGCATGAAAAACCTCGCTGTCACTGAGCGCGACCGCAATGTTTCCATTGCGCGGCTCCATCATCATGCATCAGCTCCCTCGACGCGTGTGCTGTCAGCGCGCCGGCGGATTGGCGTTGGCTTCCGCCTGGAAGGCTGGCTTACCTTTTTGCTTCCATATCGCCAGCGCCTTTTCGCGATCTTCGCCGCGGAGCTTCTCGGCGACGGCAAGGAAGGCGCCGTAGAGCGCGGCGCGATCGTCGCCGGTCAGTTCGACGAGCCCAGCCTTGATGACGAGGCCGCCGAGTTCGATCAGATGACGCGTGCGGGTACGCCGTTTGAGCGCCCAATCACGCATGTCGGTTCGCGCCTTTGAGGCTTCAAGCCGACGCCGCGCCGCCATGGAGCGGGAGAGCGCTTTGCGGCTGGCGTTCAGCTCCACGCGCAGGCTTTGACGGTTTGCGTTGAAAGAAGGCCGCGCCGCGTCTGCGCCAGCCCTCCCTCGTCGCGGCGTCTTTCATATTCGCGGCGTCGATCAGCGCCCCGGCCAGCAGATCGGCGTCGAGCGCGTCGGCGCCTGTCGCCATCACCAATTCGCCGAGCTGGCGAACGCGGCGGTCCTTGAGCGCTTTGGCCTTGTCGGCGAGCGCCTTCAGCTCCGAATCAAAATCCCTTGGCTTGCGCATCTTTGTCTCCGCGATGAGAGGATGCGATCAGTTTAGCTCGGGACGCCGCGTAACGCTGTAAGGTCTGGGAGACATGATGGGGCGGCCCGGTCCCTCGCGAGATTTTTTCTGGCGAGGGCGCGCTTATACGTCGTGCCGACGTGCGCTTCGTCGCGTAAATGGTAGGTCGCCATGGCGATCTATCATTTCAGCGTGAAGGTCATCAGCCGCGCCTGCGGACGCAGCGCCGTGGCGGCCGCCGCCTATCGCTCGGCCTCTCGGCTCTATGACGAACGGCTCGGCCGCGATCATGATTTCTCCAACAAGTCGGGCGTCGTCCATTCGGAAATCCTGCTGCCCGACAATGCGCCCGAGCGGCTGTCCGAGCGCGATCGACTCTGGAACGAGGTCGAGGCGGTCGAGAAGCGCAAGGACGCGCAATTGTCGCGCGAGATCGAATTCGCCCTCCCGCGCGAGATGAATGAGGCGCAGGGGGTCGAGCTTGCGCGTGACTTCGTGCGGGCCGAGTTCGTCTCGCGCGGCATGGTCGCCGATCTCAATGTGCATTGGGATATCGGGGCGGACGGACAGCCCAAGCCCCACGCCCATGTCATGCTCACCATGCGGGAGGTCGGCGCGGAGGGTTTTGGCCGAAAGGTTAGGGACTGGAACCGCGCGGCGCTTGTCGAGGAATGGCGCGAGCGCTGGGCGCACCATGTCAATGCGCGGCTAACCGAGCTCGACATCGACGCGAACGTCGATCACCGCTCATTAGCGGCGCAGGGCGTTGCACTGGAGCCGCAGGACAAGATCGGGCCGGCGGCGCAGCGGATGGGGGAACGCGGGGGCGGCTCGGAGCGGATCGAGGATCACCGCGAGATCGCCCGCCGCAACGGCGAGCGGATCATCGCCGACCCTTCAGCGGCGCTCGACGCGCTGACCCGCCATCAGGCGACCTTCACCCGCCGCGACCTCGCAAGATTCGTTCACCGGCATAGCGACGGCAGGGAGCAGTTCGATCGGGCGACGGCGGCCATGCGCGGATCGCCCGAGATGATCCCGCTCGGCAAGGACGGACATGGCGAAGAGCGCTTCACCTCGCGCGAGATGATCGAGGCCGAACGGCGACTGCAGCGCGCCGCAGACTTGATGGCGGAACGCGAGCGGCGCCGCGTCGGCGAGAAGGAACGCGAAGCGGCGCTCGCCCGCTCGGCCGAAAGAGGACTGACGCTCTCGGGGGAGCAGCGCGCAGCGTTCGAACATGTGACCGAGGGGCGCGATCTTGGCGTGGTCATCGGCTATGCGGGGGCCGGCAAGAGCGCGATGCTGGGGGTCGCGCGGGAGGCGTGGGAAGCGGCGGGCTATGAGGTGCGCGGCCTCGCTTTGTCAGGGATCGCCGCCGAGAACCTGGAGAACGGCTCCGGGATTGTATCGCGCACTATCGCCAGCATGGAGCGTCAATGGGAACAGGGCCGCGAGCTTCTCTCTGCCCGCGACGTGCTGGTGATCGACGAAGCGGGCATGGTCGGGGCGCGGCAGATGGCGCGCCTATTCTCCCACGCGGAGCAGGCGGGCGCGAAAATCGTTCTGGTCGGCGACCCGCGACAATTGCAGGCGATCGAGGCGGGCGCGGCCTTCCGGGCGATCCATGAGCGCCATGGCGGCGTCGAGATCGCGGAAGTTCGCCGCCAGCGCGCGGACTGGCAGCGCGAAGCGACCCGCCGTCTCGCCACGGGCCGTGTCGAAGAGGCGGTCCAGGGTTACCGCGATAACGGCATGGTCCATGCCGCCGAGACGCGCGAAGCGGCGCGACATGACCTCGTGGAGCGATGGGACCGGGAGCGGATCGCCGCGCCGGATCAAACGCGCATCATCCTGACCCACACCAATGACGAAGTGCGCGAATTAAACCAGGCCGCCCGCGAGCGGATGGGGGAGGCGGGGGCGCTGGGCGAAGATGCCCAAGTGACGACGGAACGCGGCGCCAGGAGCTTCGCGCCCGGCGACCGAATCATCTTCCTGAAAAACGAGCGCGGTCTCGGGGTGAAGAACGGAACGCTCGGCGCGATCGAGCAGGTCAGCGCGCAGCATATCGCCATCCGCACAGATGATGGCCGATCCGTCGCCTTCGATGTGAAGGACTATGCCCATATCGATCATGGCTATGCGGCGACGATCCACAAGGCGCAGGGCATGACCGTGGACCGCGCCTATGTGCTCGTCACTCTGGGCCTCGACAGCCATGCCGCCTATGTGGCGCTCTCCCGCCACCGGGAGGGCGTCGCGCTTTGCTACGGCCGCGACGACTTCGCCGATCAATCGATGCTTGTCCTAACGCTCTCACGCGAGCGCGCCAAGGACATGGCGATCGACTATGGGGAAGCCGATTCCATAAAGGCCTTCGCCGAGCGGCGCGGGATCACGTTTAGAGAACGGATCGCCGAGATCGTTCGCGAGGCGCCCAGGATGGCGCGCGGCATGTTCGACGGCTTGCGCCGGGCGATGACGCAGCCGGCGCGCGGCGCGGACGCCTTCGATCCGGGGCGTGTCTCTGACGCACCCGAGCCGCAGCGCGGGGTTTTCGCCAGCTTTCGCGCGCGGGGCGCCGCCGTAGATCGCGCGGAAGCGGGTCGAGCCGGAAGTGAGATCACGCAGCCCGAAGCGAAAAGGGCGCAGACCGTTCAGGACAGGACGCAGGCCGAGAGAGAATCAACGCAGCCCGGGAAGGAGCGGGCGCAAGCCGAGAAGGAGGCGGCGGCGCGGCGCGCTGTCGCCCGCCACGCCCGCGCCGTCACGGACATCTGGAAGATGCAAGGCAAGGAGTTGCCCGTCCTGCCGCATCAGCGAAGCGAACTCGACCGGGCGCGCGCGGCGGTAAGCGCGATCGGCGAAGATGCGGCGAAGGATTTGGAGCAGGCCTATGGCCGCGATCCTGCGCTCGCGCCGGAAGCGGCGGGCGGGCGCGTCCAGCGCGCGATCCGCGCCATGCGGCTCGAAGCAGAAATCCGGACAGACCCGGTAAAGCGCGCAGACCTCTTCGTCGAGGACTGGCGCAGGCTCGATCGGCGCTATCGCGCCGCCGACGCCAAGGGCGACCATCAGAGCGTCAACCGCCTGCGCGGCGATATGGGCGCCATGGCGAAAAGCCTGGAGCGCGACGCGCAGATGGAATCGGTCCTGCGCGGACGCCGCCACGACCTCGGAATTGACTTCGACGCGGGCCGCAAGCTCGCCCATGACCTCGCCGCGAGCGTTGGTCTCGAAATGACCCGCGGCCGCGGCATGGGCCGATAAGGGAGGGACTATGCAGGAGAGCCAGACATCATTCCCGGCGTCCGAGACCGATCCGGCGGCGGCGGCCTTCGCGCATCTCGCAGAAAAGGTGGATGCGCTGGAGGGGGCCATCGCCACCCTTGCGGCCAAGAGCGAGGCCGCGCCCGATTACAGCGAGACGCTGGGAACGATCGCGCATAATCTCAATGCCTATGGCGCAATGGTGAAGGCGATGCGGCAAAGCCCCGCCTTCCGGCTCACGCCCGACGACATCGCTGCGCGCATCGCGGCTGCGGGCGAGCAGGCCCGCGCCGATGACAGGGCTACCATAGCGCGGGCGCGCGAGACGCTCGACAGGGCGACCGAGAAATTGGAAAGGCTCGCCGCTGCGGTCGCCACGACAGAGGAACAGCGCCTCCATCTCCTCTTCGCGGCTGTCGCCGGCGCCATCGCGGGCGTCCTGCTCTGGTCGTTCCTTCTCGACGCCATCGCGCGCATCTTGCCGCAGGACTGGCGCATCCCGGAAAGCATGGCGGTGCGGGCGCTCGGCGCAAGCTCGCTTTGGGATGCTGGCTCGCATTTGATGCGAACCGCCAACCCACGCGCCTGGGCCGCGCTCAACGAGGCTTCCGATTTGCTCCGCGACAATCGCGAAGCAATCGAGAAATGCCGCGAGGCGTCGGCGCAAACAGGCAAGCCCATCCGCTGCGCTTTGGAGATCAAGCCGTCTCCTCGTTGACGCGTCTGATGATTTGCCGAGACGAGAGAGCGTTCCAGTTCGCAAATAGCTAAAATGGGACCGATAATGGGACCTATGTATGATCGTCAATAATAATACATGTTAAAACAATATTTTAATTAGATTGCATGGCGGAGACGGTGGGATTCGAACCCACGATAGGGTTTCCCCTATAACGATTTAGCAAACCGTCGCCTTCAGCCTCTCGGCCACGTCTCCAGCGTTCCGCGATCCGGCGCGGAAGGGCGACCGACATATGACAAAGGTCCGGCGCGATGGCAAGAGAAGCGCTTTAGGCGGCGCTTGGGCGGCGGCGAGTCGCAAATGGCTGGGATCGGCGCCATGCGCCCGCCATATCTTCTGGATAGCATTCGAACAGGCGGCGGTTCGCCGTCGCAACGAACGCCCCGACCTCGGATGTAAAGGCGGGGCGTTTTCGCGTCGGACTGGCGCGCGCCGACGATCGGCGCTGCGGAAACAGAACGGCGGGCCACGAAGGGCCCGCCGGAGTTGGCGGCAGGCGGCCGCTGCTTGGAAACGGCGCCTGCCGCGCGACGCACGATCTGAGTGCGCATCCTTCATAGCAGAGCCGGGTCTTCGCCTTTTTACCGCACTATGTCTCGATTGTTGCCGGAGCCGCGGCCGGCGGCGTTCGGAGCGGCAGGTCGCATCGACGACAGATCGCGACCGTCGGCATTCGGGCGATCGCGCCCTCGGGACGAGAGTTAAATCGACGCTTCATCCGCCTGCACGCAAGCAGCGAGTTGAATTTGAATGCGCGCGATCACTCGACGCAGCGCGCATGGGCGCCGGTCCGAAGGTCCTTGAGTTGAGCGGTGACGCGCTCGCCATTATCGAGCTGGAGACTGACGATGTTGTTATAAAATCCCCAGCGGGAGTCGGTTTTCATCGGATAGGAACGACCTCCCGCGACATAGAAGCAATAGGTGCTGTATTGCGGATTGGCGCGCAACGAAATCGAACAATGAATCGCATAGCGCAGCGGCGCGCAGGACAAGGCCACGTCCTTTGACGGCAACATGAAATTATTGGCGCTCATCGCCCCTGCGGCGGCCGGCCCCGGCGTCATGCCGAAGGCCGCACACACCGCCGCGGTCACCGATATTTTTCGCATGCGAGGCTCCCGGGAAGACGGTTGATGGATGATCGCGCGGCGTGACGTTCGGTCGCTTGGTCGCGACCGAGACGCATCGCTGCCGCGAGGATTCTGCGCCTCCTCGAACTTCCAGACAAGTCGTCGCTGCGCTCGGACTCGTCAGCGAACGACGCATATTCTCCAGCCATCCAGATTTGTGCTAAAGTCACATACGGCGCGCCTCGCGCCGGGCAGGCAGCCCGAGGAGGCGACAATGAAAAATGCACTATGCTCCTGCGTCCCGCCGCCGGTTGGGTGGAGCGTCAACCGGCAAACGCATCCCGCAGTCGCTCAAGCGATTTTCGCTTTGTCGAATGATCTGCGAACCGCCGAAGCGATTTGGGAGACGCCGATGCCGGACGAATGGCGGCAGATTTCCGAACTTGTGGTCGAATATGTCGAAGACGGGGATTTCGCCTTCGACAATGGCAAATTCGCCTGGGGACCATACGAAACGCTTCGCCTATGGCCGAGGCGCCGTGACGGTTGAATAAAGACCAGTCGCCGGCGATCAGTACGGCGGAAACATCGGCGGCGGCCCGTAAGGTCGCGGGATAAAGCCATCGAGCTCCCGAGCGAATTGACGCTGGCGCGGCGCCTGAGCGCGCGGTTGCCCATGCGCGTTTCCCAGAATCTCGCCACTCTCCGTGACGACGATCCAGCGACCGGCGCGTTCCTTGATGGCGATGACGCGGCCGACGCCAGGCACCACTTCCCCCGGCTCGACGCCGATCATGCCGCTGTCGGATTCAATCAGCGCTGCGCCTTGAAAAACGTCGCGCACCCTGTAGCCGTTCACGACTTTCGCGGCCGGCGCGATCGTCTGGACGGGCGTCATGTCGATCTTGGAGCTCTCGTTCTTTGTATTCGCGATTTTAGCGCTCTCATCCTTGGCGGCGCGCGCGGCTTTCGCATCGGGCTTATCGGACGGCCGCTGCTCGGCGGGCGTCGCTTCCGTAGCGGCGGCGGCGGATTTGTCTTCCGCGGGCGGCGGCGCGGTCGCGGCGCGGGCCTTAAGATGTTCGGCCTGCTGTCGTTTCTCCACGGCGTCAAGCTTCGCGCGCAGCTCCTGCACTTCGCCTTGGAGAGAAGCGATTCGATTCTTCGTCGATTCGTCCAGCGCCGGGGCTGTCGCCTGCTGGGGCGCCGGCGCCTCGACTTTCTGAGCGACCGCTTCCTTGGGCCGGTCGGACGGATAAAAGCGTGTGGCGGCCAAACCGGCCAGGCCGATAAAAGCCGCGATAAGGCCGTAGCGCAGCGGTCGAGGCCGACGGCGATCGATGACGATCTCCACCGGCAATTTTGCTGGCGCGCCGTTCCGTTTCGGCTGCGGCTGCTCCGGCGGAATGATGAGGTCGTTCATGCGCGAATTCCTGCCTTCGGAAACGAAGGAAGTCGGAAGCTGCGCCTCAATCGCGGCGAAATGTCGTCAATCCTCGCCGCCGCCCGGGCGCGCGTAAAGGCGCGCGTGGTCGTTCCGCGGGCCAGAGAGCGCCACGGCGCAAAGCGCTTGGCGATTACTTGACGGGATACGGGGCGGGCCTGGCGAGCGGCGGGGGACCCGGCGAAGCCGTCATCACGGTCAGGAGCCTCTCGACGAAGCAGCGCGAATCATAGGGCTCCACCCCCTGGTTGCAAACTGGATCGGGAATGTAGAGCGGGGGTTGAAGCCTGTCGGAGAGCGCGGTGCAGACCGGGTCGGTATAGGGAGTTCCGACGTTGTCCAGGACGATCGGGTGGCCGCATTGGTCGACGGTCGGCGCCGCGCCTGCGGGCATTGGCCCAGGAAGCGCATGTTTTTGCTTCGCCTGGGCGGCGCCAGAGAGCGCCGCGGCGAAGAGAATGACGGCGAGCGCTCCGCTCATGACGCCGGTCGGCGGGCCGGAAGATGGAATTCGCCGACCGCGCCAGGCTGTGACCTCGAGACGGACGCAGTCTGGCGGAATTCTCATGACGTTCCTCTCGAACCTATGCGCCGTCTGGGTCGGCGCAGCTCTTTGCTCATCCAATATAGCCGATATTGGGCCACGCCGCGTCAAGATCAGGCTGGCGCAGCGCTGAGGCGACGTCAAAGGCGGCCCCGCGCCCATTGTGGCGCGACTGCCACAGTCGACCAGAAAGCACGAGTCGACTGCCCAAAAACCCGTCATATCCTTTGACTGTGTAACAGGTTTCTTTCTACCAACTGGGCCTCGGGCGAATCTCGCCACGCGCTCAATTTGATGACTCTTTAAGGAGGAAGGTACATGAAAAAGGCAATCCTTGCTGCCTCGGCCTTTGCGCTGATAGCCGGATCGGCGATGGCCGCCGACCTTCCGTCTTACAAGGCGCCCCCGCCGCCGCCCCCGCCGCCGGTCATGACCTGGACGGGCCTCTACGGCGGTTTGAACTTCGGCGTCGGTTTTTACGCCGGCAATTCCTCCAACGCCTGGGGCGCGGGCTGGAATAATCACGGCGGCAGCCGCGCGGGCGTCGTCGGCGGCGGCCAGATCGGCTACAACTACCAGGTCACGCCGATGTTCGTCATTGGCGCCGAGACCGACTTCCAGGGCACGAGCATCGGCTCTGGCGCCGGCGGCAACAGCTTTGGCTGGTTGTTCGGTCTGCCCCCGGTGACGACGGCGACGCTGAACTGGTTCGGCACCGTTCGCGGCCGCGCCGGCATTACGCTGTTGAACTCGAAGATTCTGGTCTATGGCACGGGCGGCTTCGCCTATGGCGAAGTGCAGCGCAACGGCTGGTGGAACCAGAATAGCGCCGTACAGACGGGCTGGACCGCCGGCGGCGGCGCCGAGTGGATGGTCATCCCCAACTGGTCGCTCAAGCTCGAATATCTCTATACGCAGATCAGCGGCACCGGGAACAACAACGCGGGCTGGTTCTTCAACCCGGGCTGGGGCCTCAACAGCACCAACAACCGCACGCGCTTCCACACGATCCGCGCGGGCGTGAACTACCATTTCAACTTCGGCGCGCCGGCCCCGGTGCTCGCGAAATATTGATCGATCGCTCGAGTCCGATCGGTCGAAGGAAAGCCCAGCCTGCCGGCTGGGCTTTTCTTTTGGGCCGGGCGCCTCGCACCGAGCTCATTGCCGTCCACTGCGGGCGAGCGCCTTCAATCCGCGTGGTCGGCGACGTGTAGTCGTGCTGTTGGAGAATGTGCGGCTGGCCATTCGGGTCGGCCAGACTCTACAACTGGTGAAGCGCCCGAACATGGCGTGAGCGTAGTGACAACCGGGGACTCAGTAACTCGATCAAGCGTCGGCTGATGCGTTTCTATCTGCTTTCGAGGACGCCGCCAGTCCAAGAAAAACGGCCACCGCACGGTTGAGCCGCAAAATGTCTTCGTCGTCGAGGCGGCCGATTTTCGCGCCGGCCTTGGATTTCGGGACGGTGGTGATTTTGTCGACCATCAAACGACATGGAGCGCGCAAGCCGTTGCGGTCGCTCGGTTCGATCGCCAAGCGAAATAGCGGCGCGTCGGTCGGATCGGTCGTGAACGCGCATACGGTGATGGAATTTGTCGCATCGAAGCTGTCGTCTTGAAGGATGGCGACGGGACGCGGTTTGCCGGCATAATCCTTGCCGCCGGAAACGGTCCAGATTTCGCCGCGCCTCATTCATCGCCCCAGACGGAGGCCGCGTCGACGAAGGCTTGGTCGTCGGCCGCCCGCGCACTCGCGGCGACAGCGAGCGACTGCCGGTGCGCCTCGCCGCGGAAGCCCGGCGCGCGCATGTCAGGAACCCAGATCTGAATGGGCCGCAAACCCTGTTCCCGCAGTCGGTCGCGATGGGCGCGCACCTTTTCGTGGGAAGGCTTGGGCTTGGAAGAGGGCGGCATGATCGAATTTCCCTATTGGTTACATGTAACCTAGCACGGATGGCTCGGGCGCGAGAAGGGATCCGCAGTGATGCCCTGGTTCACCCGGTGGAGGCGGACGAGTGTGAAGTCTGCATTGCGGGTTCGAAAAGGCAACGCGTGGAGCCGCCCCGATGCGGCCGCGTCAGAACAATCTTGCAATTCGAAACAAGAGAATGTCCGGACCTTCTGAATAGGTCGTCATTCGTCACACGTGAGGCAAGCGGGAGTTTATAACTCTCTCACTTTACTGGTGCCGGTTGCAGGATTCGAACCCGCGACCTACTGATTACAAATCAGATTTTTGCCCTATTATGGCTCTTTCTCGCTCTTCCTCTGATTATATAAGCATAAGAAATTCAAGCGCGCAAGACGGCTATTGCTTTCTCCCTTTTTCTGGCGTTATCCTCCAAACGCTTATAGAACGCTTATACATCGCGCCGTCAGTGGCGGCGGGGGTTCATTTTCAGGCGGTCGGGGGATGGCTCGCGAAAAGATCAATAAGCGAGCGGTTGACGCGCTGACCTGGCGCCCGCCGGGGCCGCCGCAGCAATTCATTTGGGATACCGCGCTGCGCGGCTTTGGCGTCTATGTGCTGGCGTCTGGTCAGAAAGTTTATGTCGCGCAGTTCCGGCGCGAGGGACGTTCGCAGAGGGTCAAGATCGGCCCCCACGGCGCGTTCACGCCGGACAAGGCGCGCGCCGAGGCGGCGCGCATCCTTGGCCGGGTTGCGCATGGCGAAGACCCGGCGGCGGAGCGGCGCGAACGGCGCTCGGCCCGGACCGTCAACGCCGTCGCCGACGAATTTCTCGCCGATCATGTCGACGAACTGCGCAAGCCCAGAACGGCGATCGAATATCGCCGGCTCATCGACCTTCACATCCGCCCGACGCTTGGCCGGTCGCTCATGCGCGATGTAAAGCGCGCCGAGTTGGCGAGCCTGCGCGCCGATCTGCGCGAGACGCCGATCATGGCGAATCGCGTGCTGTCGGTTTTCGGAAGCATGTGGGGTTACGCCGCGCGGGTCGGCGACGTCGAAGCCGACTCAAACCCTGTGCGCGGGATTAAGCGCTATCGCGAGCAAGGCCGCGAGCGGTTTCTCACGACGGCGGAGCTGGCGCGGCTCGGCGCCGTGTTGCAAGAGGGCGAGACTGTCGGCTTGCCCTATGCGGTCGACGAAACCAAGCCGACCGCGAAACATGCGCCAAAGACTGACAACCGACGCGTGAAGCTGGACGGCTTCGCTGTCGCGGCGATTCGCTTGCTTCTTCTGACCGGTGCCCGTCTGCGCGAAATTCTCGGCGCGAAATGGGAGCAATGCGATTTCGAGCGCGGCATAATCTTCCTTGCGGACTCGAAGACGGGTCGTAAGCCGATTTATCTTTCGGCGGCGGCGCTCGCCGTGCTGGCGGCGCTTCCGAGGATCGAAGGCAATCCGCATATCATCGCGGGGGCGAAGCAAGGCGCGCCGCGCGCCGACCTCGCGAAGCCGTGGGCGGCCGTGAAACGCGCGGCAAAGCTTGAAGGCGTCCGGCTGCATGATCTTCGCCATAGCTTCGCGTCTTTCGGCGCCGGCGCGTCGCTGGGGCTGCCGATCGTCGGAAAGTTGCTCGGGCATACGCAACCGGCGACGACGCAGCGCTACGCGCATCTTGACGCGGACCCACTGCGGCGCGCGGTCGACACGATCGGCGCGACGATCACGGCCGCGATGGACGGAAAGCCGATCGGCGAGGTTGTGCCGATGAAAAAACCGCGCCAGCGCGGCGCGTGAGAGACGCGCAGGGATAGGGCGACGGCCCGACAAGGCGAGAATGCATCGCTCGCTTTCTCTGCGTTCCATTTCGATGCACGCGAGATGCACGCGGATGACCGTTTCGAAAGTCCTTGCGAAATGGCGAGTGAATGGGCTGTGGAGCAATGGAGCCCCGACGTTCGCCGAGTTCGGCGAATTCCTGGTCTTTCATCGGACTGGCTATTGGCTTTCAGAGTGGATCGAAAAGACGGGCTATAGCCAGGCGGAAATCGTCGTTGCGGACGGGGAACTTTGGGGGCGTCGCGTGGCCGACCGTCGCGAGCCCGCAGCGCTCGAAAAGAGAATCGACGAAGACGGACGAATATTCTACTTGGAGCCGAGCATCGATGACGAGCCGATATATTATCCAATCAACAAGTCGGGCGGCATAATCATCGAAGAATCTTCGTCGGAATTGATCGAAAGCAGCACTGGCGATCGCTGGTATGATGTGAGGGTAATTCCCGTATTGGAGGCGCCGAACGTCGGGAGCTTGATAGCAGGAATATCGTTCAAAGAAGCGTTTGATAGGTTCGTTCGTTGCGATCCCATCGCGCTGTTTCAATTGGAGAAATACAGGTGCTCTTCGGATAACGGCGCATTCGCGAACTTTGATATTCTAACGATCTTCGATGAGAAAAATACAATCTCAGTCGAGAACAGGCGTATTTCGTCTCGCTGCATCGCGAGAGCACGAAAGATAATTGGCGATTATGGGAATAGTGTCGAATGCGTCAGAAAATACTTGCTCGCAGTCGTTTCGAATACGTCCTTGCTGGTAAAATGCCTTGTTTGTGGACGAGTCGCTGCGGAAGGCTTTTGGCGCGGCGACATGCGTGAACGTCTGCCGATCGATCCGCAGATTTGGACTCGGACCGACACTCATATCGATCTTCGCAATGGCGACCTCGTCAACGTTGAAACGGGCGAGACAGAATGGCGATCAATTGAGCTGCGCGCGCCGGAGTTCGATGTTGTCGAAGCTACGGAATGCGGAACGCCGCCTGTCGACGCCACGTCAAAACCGACCGACGACGATGCGCGCGCCGTGATCCGCGCCGAGATAGAACGGAACGACGGTTTCGTCGCTCAAAAAATTGGCGCAGCCGCCGTGCGCGCGGTATATCCGCACTTCAACGAAACACGAGCCAGAGAGTTGGTCAAAGAATTGACTGGAAACGCGAAAAGGGGCCCAAGGGGGCCTAGAAAAAATCGAACGGCGCAATTGGCGCAAAAATAAAATTGGCGCGCCAAATTCCCATTTAGACATGCGGCGAACATATGCGTAAATTTCAGGGCTATTCCCCGCCTGACGGGGGCCGTTTGATCGGGAATAGCACATGGACACCGCGCAGTTTCTTCGCCGCAAGGCCGCAGGCGAATATCTCAAGAGCAAATACGGCTTCGGCAGCGAAAAGACACTGGCCAAGCTCGCTTCCGTTGGCGGCGGACCTGAGTTTCGCAAAGGATTCGGCGCGGCGCTTTACGAGCCCGCGAAGCTCGACGAGTGGGCGCTGACGAAAATCGGCGAGCCTCAGACCAGCACTTCCGACATCCGGGCCGCGTGATCCGCCATGCCCGACACAGCAAAGAGCCCGCCGGCGGCGACCGGCAGGCCGACAGCCTTGCCGAGAAAAGCGGTGCTGGCCAGGAGATGGCCACGGCTTCGCGTGAACCGCCTAACCGGGCGCTGGCGGGACGGTGCGACGGGCGCGG
>VGDY01000068.1 GCA_016869555.1 Alphaproteobacteria bacterium
CTGCGCGCGATCAATCGACGCCGTCAGCGACGCAATCGCCCAAATCCTGACCACCTTCACGCCAGATGAGTGCGCCAACTACCTCGTAAACGCAGGATATGCAGATAGCTAAATGCAAAACGCTCTAGACGTCGGTCCGGTCTCCCCTTGTCGTCGGGCTGGAAACGACGAGAAAATGCAGCTCTTCATCAGTGTCATTGCGGGCTTGATGCCTTGAGAGCGGGTGTATTTCGAGCCCGCTCATCGGCGGCACGCGATGGTATTCTCACTCCAGTTCCATCGTCAGCTCTCCAGAAATGACAAATAAAAACGGCCTCGCCATGTTGTGTATATGCCGCTGCTCAAATGTATGCGGAGGCATTCGTTCCTGAATAACCATCATCTCCCGGCAATGGAGAGAGAATCCATCCGTCACATGCATTCACACCATGTAAAATATTCTGAGGTATATTTGCTGATCGTCATTGTTTATTTACAGATACATAGAATTACAAACAAGCCGCTAATTGTGATTGCTGCCCGATTTGGCGGAGAACGATCGCCTGGCTGCTCTTCCACAAGCGGAGCTCGATTGTCCGGGTGGTTGTTGATTGCGCTGACAAAGTAGAGTGACTATCGAGAGAAAAGTGCAGCGGTGAGAGACGCCATTTACGGGCTGCGTGGACTAATCGCGAAAAAACGGAGATGCGCGATTCAATGCCCGGTCGCGAATTCCAGCTGGAGAGCATAGGCGCCAGTCGCCTCATAATGCGCCGCTGCCAGTTGAGCGACGCCCCGGAGCTCAAACGGCTTATGACCCCGGCGATAAGCAAATGTGTCGCTTCCTGGCCGTCGCCTCTGTCTTTAGACGATTGTCGCGCCATCCTCTCAGCAAATCTGGACGCCGCCGTCGAGGGGCGCGTCTTTCCTGCGGTGATTCTGGCGCGCGATCGCTGCGAAATCATCGGATGGCTCAGGATCGAAATCTCGTATCCCCCAAGTAACTCGGCTGAACTCGGTTATTGGATCGGTGAAGCCTATCAGCGACGAGGTTATGCATTCGAGGCGGCAAGGGCCGCAATAGATTTTGCATTTTCAAAATTGCACGTCGGGGCCGTGATCGCGGGCGCTCAGATCGCGAACGGCGCGTCTCACAAGCTACTTCACAAGATTGGGATGTCTGATGACGGTGAACGAGACGTGTGGGCTCCCGCGCGGATGCGACGGGAACGCTGTCGATTTTGGAAGCTGCTACGGCACAACTGGCAGTTCTCTGGAACCCTTTTCGACTAGAGCGCGCTGCGAAAAAGTGGGAACCGGTTTTTCGCATAGAGCGCGCTCTAAACTATTGGAATCGATCACGTCATCTGCGTTTAGGCGATTCCGCCTAAACGCAGCGTGATCTAGCGCCTGACGGGTGGGCGACTAGCGAAACAGCGCGGCGGTCTTGAGCAGCGTCATCCACACGCCCCAGGCGAGAGGGACGCCGACCGCGGCCCAGGCGAGAACGAGCTGCGCCGATCGGCTGTTCGAACCGGGCTGTGGGCGCGCGGCGACGGGCGGATCGTCGGTCCCCGCCGGCTCCAGCCCGTCTTCGACGAAATCCTCGAAATCGGCGTGAACATCGTCGTCTTCCTTGACGACTTGAGCGACGGAAATATTTTTTTGCGCCGCGACTTCTTCGTCGCTCATGTAATATTTGTCGGCGCACGGCCGCACCAGCAGATTGCAGACGAGACCGCAGAGCAGCAGGCCTGCGAGGACATACATCGTCTGGTTGTAGGCGGCCGCGCGCGCGACGCCATGGGCCAGCTGATATTCGCGAATGTAATTCACCAGCACGGGTCCGAGCACGCCAGCCGTCGACCAGGCGGTCAGCAGCCTGCCGTGAATCGCGCCGACGTGATGGGTGCCGAAAATATCGGCGAGATAGGCGGGAATGGTCGCGAAGCCGCCGCCATACATGGTGATGATGACCGCGAAGACGAGGACGAAAATGACGACCGCGCCGCCTTTCGCCGCGAAGGGGACGCTCGCATAAAGGAGAAAACCCAACACGAAGAAGATCGCGTAAGTGAGCTTTCGGCCGAATCTATCCGAGGCCGAGGCCCAGCCGATGCGTCCGCCAATGTTGCACAGGCTCAAGAGCCCGGTGAAGCCGGCGGCGATGGCGGCGATCTGCTTTTTCTGATCGGCGTCGAGCTGGTCGAACCCGACGTCCAGGCCGACGAGCCTGCCGCCGAACACCTCCTGCAGCATCGGCGAGGCCATGCCGAGGACGCCGATGCCCGCCGAAACATTGAGACACAGAACGCCCCAGAGCAGCCAGAACTGCGGCGTCTTCCATGCGACGTCGAGATGGACATGGCGGTGCGTCACCAGGGCGTTCCTGGCCGCCGCCGGCGGCGTGAAGCCTGCGGGCGCCCATCCCTCGGCCGGCACCCGGTAGCCCAGCGCGCCGGCGACCATGAAGGCGAAATAGATCGCGGCCAGCGTCACGAAGGTCTGCCAGACGCCGGGCGAAGCCGGCGTGGCGTAGAAGCCCATCAGCCGGTCGGCGAGCGGCGCGCCGATCATCGCGCCGCCGCCAAAACCCATGATGGCGAGACCGGTCGCCAGACCACGCCGGTCGGGAAACCATTTGATGAGCGTCGAGACCGGCGAAATGTAGCCGAGCCCAAGACCAATGCCGCCGATCACGCCGGAGCCGATCCACAACATCCAGATTTGATGGAGATAGACGCCTGCCGCCGAGATCAGCAGGCCGCCGCACCAGCAGCAGGCGGCGGCAAGGCCGGCCTTGCGGGGTCCGGCCGTCTCCAGCCAATGGCCGAAAACCGCCGCCGAGGAGCCGAGCAGGACGAAGAAGAGCGTGAAGGTCCACCCCAGCCAGCTGACCTTCCAGTCGCAATCGGTGGCGACGAGCGTCGCGAAGAAGCCGAGCGCTTCCGGACATTCCTTCGGCTGCGCGCCCCCGACCACGCGCGAGAGCGGTAGCCAGAAGACGGAAAAGCCATAGGCCATGCCGATGCATAGATGGATGGCGAGCGCCGCCGGCGGAACGAGCCAGCGATTGAAGACGGGGGAAGCGACCGTGCGCTCGCGAGACAGGAAATCAGCGTTGGCGGCGGATACGATCGACATCCAAATTCCGATCTGAGGCGAATGCGACAATGTCAAGCGCGTCAGGCGCCGGACGCGCCCGGCTTCGCCGCCCTCACCAGCGTATCGACTCCGTCGCGGAATTCGACCGTGACCGGCGAAAAGCCCGCGGCGCGCAGCTGCTGGAGCGCCGGCTCGAAATACATGATGCGCCGAGGCGATTCGTCGCTCAACAGGTGCACGACCCAGTCTTCGAGCAGATCGAGCCGTTTCATCTCAGTGAAAATCTTGAACCATCCTCGCACGATCGCTTGCGTGTCGGCGAGATGCGCCGCCGGATCGTCCATGGCGTAGCGGTCGCCGTTGACGAACAGGCCGCCGGGCTTCAGCGCCCGGAAAATCTCCGATACGACAGCGTTTCGGTCATCCTCAGTGAAGTTATGGATCGCATAATTTGAAATGACGACATCGATGCTGGCGTCGGGCAAGGCGCGTAGCGCCGCGAGCGCATCGGCTTCGATGAATGCGACGCGGCCCGCCGAAACATATTCGGCGAGATTGACGCGCGCCTGAGCGAGCATTTCGCCGGCGCTGTCGACCGAGGTGAGCTTGAGGTCCTCGCAAGCCGAGAGCGCCGCCAGCGTGCTGATTCCGGTGCCACAGCCGATCTCGAATCCTTCGATCGGCCCCGCGCCGCGCCGCCAATTGGCGACCTGCTCGCCGACCATCCGGGCAAGGACGGAGGCATTTGGACACAACAACCGCAGCACGTCATATTCGGCGCCGATCGGTCCAGCGAAAGGATTGTCTTGCAGGGCGGACATGGCGGCCCTTCTTTCATATCGCGCAAAGCCCCGCAAGGCCGCGGCTTTCCTTGCCGGCGCCGCCATGATAGCGAGACGCAGGCATTTGCCGTGAGATGGCTATGACGCAGGCATTACGAGCAGAGGCGCGGGGAAGCGGCGCGGCTGCGACGTTGGACGACTCGCTCGCGGCGCTCGGGCGGGCCGCGCGCGCCGCGTCGCGGGCGGTAGCGCTGGCCTCGACCGACGCCAAGAACAAGGCGCTGCGCGAAGCGGCTGGCGAAATGCGCCGCCAAAGCGGCGCAATACTCGCCGCCAATGCGCGCGACGTCGCCGACGCTCACGCGCGCGGAACGGCGGCGTCTTTCATCGATCGGCTGACGCTCGATCCGGCCCGCGTCGAGGCGATCGCCCGCGGACTCGAGGAGATCGCCGATTTGCCAGACCCGGTCGGGCGGATTCTGGCGCGCTTCGAGCGTCCGAACGGGTTGAGGATCGAGCGTGTCTCGACGCCGCTCGGCGTGATCGGCGTGATTTACGAAAGCCGGCCCAATGTCACCGCCGACGCCGGCGGCCTGTGTCTGAAGGCCGGCAATGCCGCGATCCTGCGCGGCGGCTCGGAGAGCCTGCGGTCGTCGTCGGCCATTCACGCCTGTCTTGTCGCGGGGCTAAAGGCGGCGGGGCTTCCCGAGGCGGCGATCTCGCTTGTCGCGACGGCGGATCGCGCCGCGGTCGGGGCGATGCTGGCGGGGCTTGACGGCAATATCGACGTGATCGTGCCGCGCGGCGGCAAGAATCTTGTCGCCCGCGTGCAGCATGAGGCGCGCGTGCCGGTCTTCGCGCATCTCGAAGGGATCGTGCATGTCTTCGTGCATGGGGACGCCGACCTCGACATGGCGAAACGCGTGCTGCTCAACGCCAAGATGCGCCGCACCGGCATTTGCGGCGCGGCTGAGACGCTGCTCGTCGACAAGGCCTGCGCGGCGACGCATCTTGCGCCGCTCGTCGCGATGCTGATCGACTCGGGCTGCGAAGTGCGCGGCGACGAAGCGACGCAAGCCGCCGACGCGCGGGTGAAGCCGGCGAGCGAAGACGACTGGCGCGCCGAATATCTCGACGCCATCATAGCCGCGCGGGTCGTCGACGGGTTAGCGGGCGCGATCGAACATATCGAAACCTATGGCTCGCATCACACCGATTGCATCATCACCCGCGACGCCACGGCGGCGCAGCGGTTCATGAATGAAGTCGATTCGGCGATCGTGCTGCATAACGCCTCGACGCAATTCGCCGACGGCGGCGAATTCGGCTTCGGCGCCGAGATCGGCATCGCCACGGGCCGCATGCACGCGCGCGGACCCGTCGGCGTCGAGCAGCTGACCTCGTTCAAATATCGCGTCTATGGCGACGGCCAGGTGCGGGGGTGAGAGGTCTCTTGGGTGGCGCGCTGCGCGAGCCCTTGAAGCGGACCTTCTCCCACTCGCGGGAGAAGGTGTCGCGAGAAGGCGCGACGGATGAGGGCCCTCACCCGACCCGGCTGCGCCGGGCCACCCTCTCCCGCAAGCGGGAGAGGGGATGATCCCGCGCCTCCCGCCACACGCGCCTGGCATGCGCATCGGCCTTTTCGGCGGCTCCTTCGATCCGCCGCATGACGGCCATGCGCTCGTTTCGCGCATCGCGCTGACGCGGCTGAAGCTCGATCGCTTATGGTGGGTCGTCTCGCCCGGCAATCCGCTCAAGGATGCGGGCGAACTGCCGTCAATCGACGCGCGGATCGCCGCGGCGAAGAAAATCTTGCGCGATCCCCGCGTCGCCTTCACCGGCTTCGAGGCTGAGATCGGCGCACGCTTCACCTGCGACACGCTCGATTATCTTCACGCGCATTGTCCGGGCGTGCGCTTCGTCTGGATCATGGGCGCCGACAATCTCCTGCAATTCCACCGCTGGCGGCGTTGGCAGGAGATTGCGCGCACGACGCCGATCGCCGTGATTGACCGGCCCGGCGCGACGCTCAAAGCGATCAGCGCCAAAGCCGCCGTCTATTTGAAGCGCGCGCGGCTTCCAGAGCGCGACGCCGCATCACTCGCAGCGACGCCGCCGCCGGCGATCATTTATCTGCACGGGCCGAGACTTGAGCGTTCGTCGACTGAATTGCGAGAAGGTTATTTGCGTTCGAAGAGCGGCAGTATCCAGCGCTTATAGGCCCAGAAGCTCGCCGGTATGCCGATGAAGATCGCCACCCACAAGAGGAGCGAGCTGTCCGAGCCGCGCTCGTAATAGCCCGTGCCTTCGGAGACCGACTGCGTATAGGGATTGCGCACGAAGAGCGTGATCGCGAATGAGCCGACGATGATCAGCGCCGTGGCGATATAGAGGCTGCGCGGAATGACGAACTTCGGCAGTTGCGGCTGCGCCGGCGCCTCTTCAGGCCTGGGCTTCGGGCTTTCCTGAGGCTTGTCCAGGGGCTTACCCTCGTCATGAGGTTCTTCGGTCATGGGCTTCTCTCCCGATATTCTGTGCTTGGCCCCAATATAGGGCTGCTTTAGGTCGCCGCGCCATAGACGTCATAGGCCTCCGCGCGCTCGATTTTCGCCGTGACAATGTCGCCCGCGCGCAACGGGCGCCGCGATGCGATAAAGGCCGCGCCGTCGATCTGCGGCGCATCGGCCTTGGTGCGGCCCCTGGCGGGCGCGCCAGAGGGGCCGCCGCCGGGCTCGTCGATGATGACCGAGAGGCGCCTGCCGATCTTGCGTTTCATCAGCCGCGCGCTGATCGCTTGCTGCTTCTCCATGAAGCGCCGCCAGCGCGTCTCCTTCACCGCGTCCGGCACGGCTTGCAGCCCGAGCGCCTCGGCGGGCGCGCCTGCGACGGGCTCATATTTGAAGGCACCGGCGCGATCGATTTCGGCTTCTTCCAGCCAATCCAGAAGATAGTCGAAATCAGCTTCGGTCTCGCCGGGAAAGCCGACGATGAAGGTCGAGCGCAGCGCGAGGTCGGGACAGGCGTCGCGCCAGGCGCGAATGCGCGCCAAGGTCTTCTCCTCATTGGCGGGACGCTTCATGGCCCTCAGCACATTCGGCGCGGCGTGCTGAAACGGAATGTCTAGATAGGGAAGGATTTTTCCTTCCGCCATCAAAGGCACGATGTCGTCAACGTGGGGATAAGGATAGACATAATGGAGGCGGACCCAGAGGTCCATCTCGCCAAGCTCGCGCACGAGATCAATAAATCGCGCGCGCACGCCGCGCTCGCCGAACATGCTCTCGGCGTAGCGGACGTCGCGGCCATAGGCGCTCGTGTCCTGCGAGATGACGAGCAATTCCTTGACCCCGGCGCGGGCGAGCTTTTCCGCTTCGCGCAGCACGTCGGCCGCCGGCCGCGAGACAAGCGGCCCGCGCAAATGCGGGATGATGCAGAAGGAACAGCGGTTGTCGCAGCCTTCCGAGATTTTCAGATAGGCGTAGTGACGCGGCGTGAGCTTCACGCCCTGTTCGGGGAGCAGGTCGACGAAGGGGTCATGCGCCGGCGCGGCGGCGCGATGCACCGCCTCGACGACGCTCTCATATTGCTGCGGGCCGGTGATGGCCAGCACCTGCGGGAAGCGTTCGGCGATCGCCTCGGGCTCGGCGCCCATGCAGCCGGTGACGATGACCTTGCCGTTTTCGTTGAGGGCCGCGCCGATCGCTTCCAGCGACTCGGCCTTGGCGCTGTCGAGAAAGCCGCAGGTGTTGACGACGACCACATCGGCGCCGGCGTGGCTGCGCGAGAGCTCATAGCCCTCGGCGCGCAGCCGTGTGACGATGCGTTCGCTGTCGACGAGCGCCTTGGGACAGCCGAGCGAGACGAAGGAGACGCGCGGGGCGGCGTTCGGCCTGTGTTGTTCCTGCATGGGGCCAATTGCCATGCGGCGGCCCTCTTTGCAATCGCGGGCGCGACCTTACGCCGTCAGCGCGCCGAGAAGAGCAAAGAGCGCAACGGCGGCAAAGATGATGGCGTCGAACATGAACGCAACTCCGACAGGCCCCGACCCGGGTCTAGCGGCGCGCGCTTTAACAAAAGGTTGACGGACGATTGTTGAGGTTTTCGCGACCCCGCTTAAACGGCCAACAAGTCTACGACGATGCTGGCGATTCTGATGAGCGAAAAAGAAAATTTGCGCTTGGCCCAGGCGGCACTTAGGAATAGCGCTTCGCTGGCGAGCTTTAGCGACGCCGCTCAGAAGGAATCGCCACGTCTTGACGAATTCGATCGTTCTCGGAACAGGATCCTATGTGCCGCAGCGTGTCCTCTCCAACGCCGACCTTGAAAAAATCGTCAGGACGAACGACGAATGGATCGTCAGCCGCACCGGGATCAAGGAACGCCGGGTGGCGGCGGACGACGAAGCGACATCCGATCTTGCGGCCGCCGCCGCGCGCGAGGCGCTGCAGTTCGCGGGCGTAAAGGCCGACGATGTCGACATGCTCATCGTATGCACGGTGACAGGCGATACGCCGACGCCGTCCTGCGCGTCCTTTGTCCAGGCGCGGCTTGGCGCGAGGAACGCTTTCGCCTTCGACGTCGGCGCCGCCTGCGCCGGTTCGCTCTATGGTCTCGCCATCGCCGACCAGTTTATCAGAGGCGGCAAAGCGAAGCGTGCGCTGGTGATCGGCGCCGAGACCTTGAGCCGCTTCGTCGACTGGACCAACCGCGAGACCTGCGTGCTGTTCGGCGACGCCGCCGGCGCGATACTGCTCGGCGCCAGCGAAGAGCAGGGACGCGGCGTGCTCGCCGCGAGCCTGCGCACGGATGGCTCCATGACCGGCATCTTGGGCATTTATGGGGGCGGCAGCCGCCGACCACCGTCGGCCGAAATGCTGGAAGAAAAGGCCGGGAAAATCAAAATGCGCGGCCGCGAGGTTTATAAGGTCGCGACGCGGCTGTTGCCCGAAGTGGTCGGCGACACGCTCAAAGCCGCCGGTCTGACGGCGACCGACGTCAACCACGTCATCGCCCATCAGGCCAATAAGAGGATCATCGAATCCGCGATGCAACAACTCGGCGTTCCGCTTGAAAAATGCTGGATCAACATCGATCGCTACGGCAACACGTCGAGCGCCTCGATGCCGATCACCCTCGACGAGGCGAACCGCGCCGGGCGGCTGAAAAAAGGCGATGTCATCGCCATGATGGCGATCGGCGCGGGGATGACCTGGGGCGGCGCGGTCATGCGCTGGTAGAGCGTTCGACCTGAAACGCCAAGCTCGCGTTTGACGCTGCCGCCACCGCCAGATTTCACAGGGTTTGTCTGCTGACCGATCCGATCGCGATCGGTGGTCTTGTCCGTATCGTGGCGGGTAGCGTCGAAGCGCTTCTTCTTGCGCTCATGCGCGGACTGGCCGTCGGGCCGTTTTCGCAAGCCGCGATTTGGCGACCTCTGGCATCGTCATTCTGGCGCCTGCGAGCCGTTGACGCTTGGCGCAGACGAAGGCTCAATGGACTTGAGCGAACCTATCACGGCTGATCGACACGACAGGAGCGCTGTTCGAGCAGACGAGGGCGGCGCAATCGGCGTGATCCGGCGCAAGGGCCGCGCATTCGATATGAGAAGCGTCATGAGCGGAGGGGAGATTGCAGGACGGGTCATTGGCGCCGCCATCCTGTTACTGCCGATCATGAACGCGGAGGAGCCCTATCGCTCCAACAAGATCGCCCACATGTGAGATTGATCGGACCCATGAATTTCGCGACAGAATCGCAAGCCCTCGAATTTCGAGTGCGCGGCAGAGTGCAGGGCGTCGGCTTTCGCCCGACGGTCTGGAGGATCGCGCGCCAACTCGGGCTTGCCGGCGAGGTTCTCAATGATGGCGAGGGCGTATTGATTCGCGTCAGCGGCGATCAGGCGCGAGTCGAGACGCTGCTGCGACGACTTGCGCGAAACCCGCCGCGGCTCGCGCATATCGACGGCATCGAGCGACGGCGATATGCCGGTCCATTGCCGCGGGATTTCCGCATCGCCGATAGCCTCGGCGGCGCCGTTCGCACGCAAGTCGCGCCGGATGCGGCGATCTGCAGCGCCTGCGCGGCGGAACTGCGGCATGCTGGCGAGCGGCGCTACCGCTATGCTTTCGCCAATTGCACGCATTGCGGGCCGCGTCTCAGCATCGTGACCGGCATTCCCTATGACCGCGCGACGACGACGATGGCGCCTTTTATCCGGTGTGAAGCGTGCGAGGCGGAATATCGCAATCCTGCGGATCGCCGCTTTCACGCCGAAGCTGTGGCCTGTCCCGCCTGTGGCCCGACGGCGTCGCTCGTCGCATTCGGCCCGGCGGAGGCGCCTGATGGCGGCGACGCCGATGCTGTCGAGATCGCAGCGCGCCTTATCGCGCGCGGCGACATCGTCGCCGTCAAAGGGCTTGGCGGCTATCATCTCGCCTGCGACGCGACTAATTCTGAGGCGGTCGCGCGTCTGCGACGGCTGAAGCGGCGTGACGCGAAGCCCTTCGCGTTGATGGCGCGCGATCTTGCCGTGGTGCGGCGCTACTGCCCGGTCGACGCCATCGAGGAACGCGAGCTGACCTGCGTCGAGGCGCCGATCGTGCTGCTGCACGCCACAGGTCCGCAGCGCCTGCCGGAAGCGATCGCGCCGGGTTTGGATACGCTGGGCTTCATGCTGCCGACGACGCCGCTGAATCTTTTATTGATTGGACGCTTCGAGCATCCGCTGGTCATGACCAGCGGCAATATTTCGGACGAGCCTGCCGCGATCGACGACGCCGAGGCGCGACGGCGACTCGCCGATGTCGCGCCATTCGCCTTGACGCATGACCGCGCCATCGCCAATCGCGTCGACGATTCGGTGGTGAGGATCATGCGCGGGCGCTCGAGGCTTCTTCGCCGCGCCCGCGGCTATGCGCCCGCGCCGTTGCTTCTGCCGAAAGGCTTTAACCATGCGCCCGATCTGCTGGCGATGGGCGGTGAGTTGAAAGCGACCTTCTGCCTGGTCAAGGACGGCGCGGCGATCCTGTCGCAGCATCAGGGCGATCTCGAAAACGCGGCGACGTTCGACGACTATCGAAAGAATCTGCGTCTCTATCAAAGGCTGTTCGATCACGCGCCCTCGGCGATCGTCATTGACCGGCATCCGGAATATCTCTCATCGAAACTCGGCCGGGACGAGGCTGAAAGTCGCGGCCTGTCGTTGATCGAGGTTCAGCACCATCACGCCCACATCGCCGCATGCCTTGCCGAAAATGGCCGGGCGCTCGACGCACCGCCGGCGCTCGGGATCGCGCTCGACGGACTGGGCTTTGGCGACGACGGCGCGATATGGGGCGGCGAATTTCTGCTTGCCGACTATCTCGGTTACGAGCGGCTGGCGCGACTGAAGCCGGTCGCCATGCCCGGCGGCGCGCAGGCGATGCGCGAACCCTGGCGCAATCTTTATGCGCATCTCAAAGCGGCGGGCGCACTCGACGCGGATGGGCTTTCACATGCTGACGATTGGAAGGCGTTCGAGAGCAAACCGCTGGCGATTATCGACAAGATGATCGCGCAGGGCGTCAATTCGCCCTTGGCTTCGTCATGCGGACGCCTGTTTGATGCGGTCGCCGCTGCGCTCGGCGTCTGCGCCGATCGTCAAGCCTATGAAGGCGAGGCGGCGGCTCGGCTCGAGGCTCTTGCAAGCTCAGCGCCGGACGAGCGGCGCTTCTATGAGTTCGGAATTTCGCAGTCGGAACCGATCGACATCGATCCGGCGCCCCTGTGGGACGCAATCAGGGACGATTTGCGGCAGGGCGTCGCCGTATCCGTTATCGCGCGCCGTTTCCACCTTGGCCTTGCTGAGGCAATCGCGAAAGTGGCCGTTCGGCTGGCCGCCATGCGGCGTTTTGAAACAGTGGCGTTGTCGGGCGGTTGCTTTCAAAATCGCTTGCTGTTCGAAAGCGTCCACGACAGGCTGTGCGAGGCGGGATTGGAAGCGCTGACCCATGCAGACGCGCCCGCCAACGACGGCGGGCTCTCGCTGGGTCAGGCCGCGATCGGCGCCGCGCGTCTGATCAGAGGCGCCGTGACAAGAGATGGAGAGGACCAGACATGTGTCTCGGCATTCCCGGCTGCATTGTCAGCATAGACAATGCCGATGATCTCGTCGCGACCGTCGACGTGAGCGGGGTGCGCCGCCAGATCAATGTCAGCTGCGTCGTCGATGAGGCGCACCCGGTCGAGTCATGCGTCGGCGATTGGGTTCTCGTCCATGTCGGGTTCGCAATGAGCCGGATTAACGAGGCGGAGGCAGCCGAAACCTTGAGGCTGCTTCGAGAGCTCGGCGAGCTTCAAGTCGAGCTTGAGAATATGCAAGGGCCGACGGACGTCGCCGCGGCGGAGGAACAAGGATTATGACCGGCAAGAGCGCATTGGCGAATGCGCGCTGCTTCGCGCAGCAGACGGGCGTGCTGCTCGATATGGGGAAAGCGCTTGACGCCGTCCATGACATCCTCTGGGACCTTGTTCACACGCTGCTCGCGGATGATCGTGCCTCGACCACACGCAGGGACGTCGCCGCATGAAATTCGTCGATGAATTCCGCGATCGGGAGAAGGCCGACGTTCTGATCAAAGCGATCGAGCAGTTGCTCGCTCGGATGAAGCGCGACGAGACAAGGCCGCTGCAGATCATGGAAGTCTGCGGCGGACATACGCATTCGATCTTCCGCTACGGCGTCGAAGGCATGCTGCCGAAATCGATCGAACTGGTGCATGGACCAGGCTGCCCGGTTTGCGTGCTGCCGATGGGCCGCGTCGACGATTGCGTCGCCATCGCCGAGCGTCCGGAGGTCATTTTCGCCACTTTTGGCGACGCGATGCGGGTGCCGGGCTCGCGCAAAAGTCTGTTGCAGGCGAAAGCCGACGGCTGCGACGTGCGCATGGTCTATTCGCCAATGGACGCGCTGGCGCTCGCGCGCCTCAATCCCCAACGCGAGGTGGTCTTTTTCGGCATCGGCTTCGAGACGACCATGCCGTCGACCGCGTTGACCCTGCTGCAGGCGGAACGCGAAGGGATCGAGAACTTCTCGATCTTCTGCAATCACATCACCATTGTTCCGACGATCAAGGCGATCCTCGATAGTCCCGATCTGCGGCTCGACGGATTCCTGGGACCGGGGCACGTCTCCATGGTGATCGGCGACGCGCCCTACGAATTCATCGCGCGCTACTATAAAAAGCCGATGGTGATCGCGGGTTTTGAGCCGCTCGACATTCTGCAGTCGATCTGGATGCTGCTGAAGCAAATCGACGAAGGCCGCTGCGAGATCGAAAATCAATACGCGCGCGTCGCCCCGGCAGGCGGCAACGCCGTCGCCTTGAAGGCTGTCGCGCAGGTCTATGAGCTGCGCGAATTCTTCGAATGGCGGGGACTCGGCTCGATCGATCACTCGGGCGTGAAGATACGCGACGCCTATGCGCGCTTTGACGCAGAGCGAAAATTCGCGGTGTCCAATGCAAGGGTCGCCGATCCCACGTCATGTCAGTGCGGCGAAGTTCTCAAGGGCGTCATCAAGCCGTGGCAGTGCAAGGTTTTCGGCCGCGCCTGCACGCCCGAGACGCCGCTTGGCGCGCTGATGGTGTCGTCCGAGGGCGCCTGCGCCGCCCATTATCAATATGGCGGCGTAAAGCGCGGGCGCGATGAAGCAGAAGCGAGCGCCGCATGAACATGATCTCTCTTCCGTCCCGGCGTTCGCGCGGCAAGGTGCATACGCCAACCGTTACGCTCGCCCATGGCGGCGGCGGCAAGGCGATGAAGGATTTGATCGACGACGTCTTTGTCGGGGCCTTCGATAATCCGCTGCTGGACCCGCTCGACGATTCTGCGCGCATCGATCTCCTGGACCTTGCGCAATATGGCGACCGGCTGGCCTTCACCACCGATTCCTTCGTCGTCGATCCGCTGATCTTTCCTGGCGGCGACATCGGCAAGCTCGCGGTCTGCGGCACCGTCAACGACCTCGCCGTCGGCGGCGCGCTTCCGCTCTATCTCTCCTGCGCCGTCATCGTCGAAGAGGGCGTCCCGATTGATCTCCTGCGGCAGATCGCAGGCTCCATGGCCGCGACGGCAAAGGATGCCGGCGTCAAGATCGTCACCGGCGACACCAAGGTCGTCAACAAGGGCGCCTGCGACCGGATGTTCATCACCACGACCGGCGTTGGCGTCGTCGCGGCGGGCGTCGAGCTTGGCGCGCATCGGGCGCGACCGGGCGACGCGGTGCTGGTCAACGGACTGCTCGGCGACCACGGCGCCGCGATTCTCGGGGCGCGCGGCGATATGGCGTTGCGCGCGCCGATCGAAAGCGACTGCGCGCCGCTGCAGGGTCTCATTGCGCGCCTGCTCGAAGCGGCGCCGAACACGCGCTTCATGCGCGATCCGACTCGGGGCGGGATCGCGACCGTGCTCAATGAAATCGCCGAAGCGTCTCAGATCGCCATCGACATCGACGAGGCGGCGACGCCGCTTCGAGACGAAGTGCGCGGCTTTTGCGAAATTCTCGGGCTCGATCCGCTCTACCTCGCCAATGAAGGCAAGATCGTCGCGATTGCGCCGCCCGACGAGGCCGCGGCGGCGGTCGATGCGATGCGGGCGCATCCGTTCGGACGAGAGGCCGCCGTCATCGGCCGCGTCGTTGACGGCGAGCCGGGCCGCGTCGCCATGCGCACGATCTTTGGCGGCCGCCGCATCGTCGACATGCTGGTCGGCGAGCAATTGCCGCGCATCTGCTAAAGGAGTCGAGATGCACGAACTCTCGATCGCTTGCAGCATCGTCGAACTGGCGTCGCAGGCCGCCGAGGGCGGCGTCGTCCGGCGCGTGACGATCGAAATCGGCAAATTGTCGGGCGTCGAGCCGGAGGCCATCGCCTTCTGCTTTCCTGAAGTCGCGCGAGGCACGCCGGTCGAAGGCGCGGCCCTGGACATCCGCGAAGTCGAGGCCGAGGCGCGCTGCGATATCTGCGGCGCGGAGTTTTTCACGCCCGACATGCTCTCGGCTTGCCCCTGCGGCTCTCTTCACTTCAAGCGCCTGCGCGGCGAAGAGCTGAACGTCAAGAGCATCGAAATCGAGGAGCCAGCATAATGTGCGCGAGCTGCGGCTGCCAAGGGCAGGGAACCACGATGACCAATCTGCAGACTGGCGCGAGCGCGGAAATCGCGCCGCCGCCGCATGGCGCAGATCATTCGCATGGCGTTGGCGAGGGTGACGGGCTCGGTCATTTTCATGATGGACATTATCACGTCCATGATGAGCAGCATCACGCGCATGGGCGCGATCATGCGCATGAGCATGAGCACGGTCACGCGCATCCTCACGACAGCAGCCATCATGCTCATGCTCATGAGCATCCCTACCGCCAGATCGACATCGAAGCGCGCATTCTCGCCAAGAACGACGCGATCGCCGCCAAATGTCGCGCGTGGTTCGCGGGTCGCGAAATCCTGGCGCTCAATCTCGTCAGCTCGCCCGGGGCCGGCAAGACGATGCTGCTCGAACGCGCCATAGCGGACCTATCGGGCGAACTGCCGCTGTTCGTCATCGAGGGCGATCAGGCGACGTCGAACGACGGCGAGCGCATTCGCGCCGCAGGCGCGCCTGTCGTGCAAGTCAATACCGGAACCGGATGCCATCTCGATGCGGAAATGATCGCGCGCGCGCTCGCCGAACTCAAGCCGAGCGTCGGCTCGCTGGTCTTCATCGAAAACGTCGGCAATCTGGTGTGTCCTGCCCTGTTCGACCTTGGCGAGCACGCTAAGGTAGTGATCTTTTCAACGACCGAAGGCGAAGATAAGCCGCTCAAATATCCGCATATGTTCAGCGCCGCGAAGGTCGTCATCTTCAACAAGATCGACCTTCTGCCGCATCTCGATTTCTCGATGGAGCGGGCGCGAGAGAATATTCGCCGCGTCAATTCGGATGCTGAGATTATAGAGGTCTCCGCGCGTGACGGCGCCGGCCTGTCGGCCTTTTACCAATGGTTATTCGCACAGCGAACTGTCGCCGAGCGGTTGAGCGGCATCTGAGGATCGGGGCCGGCGCCTTGAGCATCGCGCCCGAAATTCAAAGCTAAGCCCGCGCGTTCGCGCTGCTCACTTAATGACCGTCGAAGCCGGCGCCGCATGCGGACGTCGTTCAGGCGGCGCGCGCGTCGCGCCTCTCGTCGCCGCCGCGGGTGATTGAACGCGCCTTGTCAACTTTGACGACACGAAACTCGGCGATCGGGATTTTGCAAGCGTCGCAGGCTCCCTGACGGCGATGCGCGCGCCGTTTTGTTTACGCATTTGTCAACAATGCCCACACTCTTTTTTGGAATGAGAATAAATACAAGTAATGGATGGCAAAAGTACCACATAGTACTTGAAATATTTCCGATAGATGTTTTGAGAGATTGACGCGAAAAGAACAGGTGAGCTATTTCGAAGGGCATTCGCGCTGCACAATAGTAAAGGCGGAAGAATGACTAAGAAGCATTCCAGATTTTCCTGCCTCGCCGTCCGGCCTATCGGGAAAACATCCCTACTTGTTTGCGGTCTCGGCGCGCCGATCATGGTCGGTCTCGAAATCGCGTCGGCTGCGGCGCAGAGCGCTTCACAAACGCTGCCGCCAGTGACCGTCGACGCGCCTCGGGAAAAACCGCAAACGAAAGTGCGGCAGCAAACGCCGCGTCCGGTCGTCTCAAACGCGCGCGCAAGCAGCGTCCACCCGAGCGGTCCGCGACCGCATGCGGCTTCGACGCCGCATCGCGCGACGACTGCCGCCCTACCCCTGCAGGCCGGTCCGACGGCGCCCTCCGGGCCGACTGTCGCGCCGTCTCCGCCAACGGGCGAAATCGGCAATCTGCCCCCGGCCTACGCCGGCGGCGAGATTGCGCGCGGCGCGCGACTGGGCATGCTCGGCAATCGCGACTTCATGGATACGCCGTTCAATACGACGAGCTACACGTCGGCGTTGATCGAGAACCAGCAGGCGCGCACGCTGCAGCAGGTCTTGGAGAACGACCCGTCGGTGCGCATGGCAACGTCGGCCGGGCAAATCCGCGAGAATTTCAGGATTCGCGGATTTCCGGTGCTGGGCAGCGAGCTCGCGCTCAACGGCATGTATGGTCTCGCGCCCGACGGCCATGTGCCGACAGAGTTTCTCGAGCGGGTCGAAGTGCTCAAGGGTCCGGGCGCGCTGCTCAATGGAATGGCGCCTTTCGGCGCGGTCGGCGGTTCGATCAATCTCGTCACTAAACATGCCGGCGATACGCCGATCACCAGCGTCAGCACCGATTACACGTCGAGTTCTCAGTTCGGCACGCATATCGACGTCGGCCGGCGCGGCGGCGACCATAATCAGTTCGGCTTTCGCTACAATGGCGTTTACCGCAGCGGCGGGACCGCGCTCGACGAACAGTGGAAAATACGCGGCCTGAACGCGGTGGCGCTCGATTTCCGGGAAGAGCGCATAAGGCTGTCGATCGACGCCTATCACAGCCAGCAACTCTTCAAGAACGGCAGCTCATTCGTAGCGAGCTTTGCTGGAATTGGCGCGGCGGCCGCGCCAAGCGCAACCACGAATTTGTTTGTCGGCACGAACTCCCGGTTCGAGAACAAGGCCATCGAAGCGCGCGCCGAACTGGACGTCGCCGAGAATGTCACCGTCTTTTCTGGCATCGGCTTCCTCGACAGCCGAAACTTCGGCATGACCAACGGAGTTCAGGCTGTAGGCGTAAACCTGCTCGGCAACTATTCCGGAAACCGAATCGTCAATCTGCGCGGCTATACTATTTCGCTGTCGACGCAGGGCGGCATTCGCGGCCAAGTGGACACGGGACCGCTGCGCCATCAATTCGTGCTGAGCGCCTCGGCGCTGAAATTGAGCCAAAGCTCCGAGTTTGGATTTGTCTCGCCTTACAGCTCCAATATTTATCTGCCCGTCACGCCGCCTCAGGCGCCGCCGCCGTCGGTCATTCCGAACACGGCGTTCAATCCCGCTCGGCCGTATTTCGTAACCGATCCGAGGAAGACCGGTGAAACCTATCTGGCGAGCCTCGCATTCGCCGACACCGTTTCGGCCTTCGACGAGCGCGTCCAGCTGATCGGCGGCCTGCGTAGCCAGCGGGTGATGACCAAGACGTTCCAGGCCAATACGGGCATCGAGACCAACGCCTATGACAGCCATCGTCTCTCGCCGGCCTTTGCACTGATCGTCAAGCCGTTCGACAAGCGCCTGGCGCTTTACGCCAACTATATCGAAGGGCTCACGCAGGGCCTGCGCGTCACCAACCCGCAGGCGACCAACTTCAACGAGTCGTTTCCGCCTTTCGTCTCCAAGCAGATCGAGACCGGCGCGAAGCTCGATCTGGGCGTTCTCGCGAATACGCTGAGCTTCTATGAGATCACGCAACCGACTCTCGCGACCGTGACCACGGCAGGCCGAATAAACTACAGGCCTGTCCGGCAGCGCAACCAGGGCATAGAGTGGAGCGTTTTTGGCGAGCCTATCGAAGGGTTCCGCGTGCTCGGCGGCGTCTCCTACATGATCGGCGTTATCACCGAGAGCGCTGACGGTCGAACGACCGGAAAGAACGCCTTCGGCATTCCGAGGTGGCAGGCCAACCTCTATGGCGAGTGGGATCTCCCCTACCTTGTGGGGGTGACCGTGGAAGGCCGCGTCGTCTATACGAGCGCGCTCTATGTCGACTCGCTGAACTGGTATCGGACTCCTGAATGGACGCGCTTCGACGCGGGCGCGCGCTACACCACGAAGATCTATGACACGGACATGACGCTGCGGGCGAATGTGAACAATCTGTTCAATCGCAGCTACTGGTCGGGCGCCTTCAACGACGGCTTCGCCACGCTCGATGCGCCGCGCACCGTCCTGCTGTCGGCGACCGTCAGCTTCTAAGAATCGGGAGCGGACGATGAACCTCTCGCCCGCAGCCTTTCAAATCGCGGCCTGTGTCGCGACCGCCTCGGGAGCCGCCAGCCTCTATCTCGGCGCGCCAAACCAGCGATGGCTGTCGCGGCGCTTGCCGGCGCGGTTGAGCCGCATCTCTGGCGCAGCGCTGCTGCTTATTGGCGTTGCGCTAGAGCGTTTTGCAATTACGCTGACTCGGAGGGGATTCCCGAATCGCGGTTGTTTTGATTCAACCTTTTGGCTGGGCGGAGGCCAGCGGGGATGGGTGGATCATATTCTCAAGATTTGCGTGATCGGGTGATCGATGCGGTGGTTCGAGACGGCATGAGC
>VGDY01000069.1 GCA_016869555.1 Alphaproteobacteria bacterium
CCGACCAACTCCAACGCGTGCGAAAAGTGCAGACCCACCCAGCGCCAAAAACGCAAAGCGGACTCGCGCCCGCAATCATGTCGCGGAAAAAATCACAATCGCGCGGCGGTGGGATGAATAAGACGGGCTAGATGCAACTGCCTAAATACTGCCTTGCCAAAAATTATGCGTTGTCGCTGAAATTCTCCCGCAAATCCGCCATGCGGACAATCATCGCGCGGCGCGGGTCGAAGGGCAGTTCCTGAAATCCCCACCGCGCATAGAAGCCTCTCACGCCGTCATCGAGCGGGTGCGTAATGACGCCCATGCTCCCGACGCTTTCGGAAACTCGTAGCGCGGTTTTGAGGGCGTAGTGCAGCAGGTCGACGGCATATCCCCTGCCTTGATCGGCCTTATCGACCGCGAGCTGGCCGAGCAGCAGGACGGGCACGGGATCAGGGCGGTTGCGTTGCTGGGGCTTGGGCAGATAGGCCCGCTCGATTTGCGCGGCGCTCAGGGCGACATAGCCGACGACGCGCCCCGTCGTCGCATCCGCGATCACGCTCACGCGCGACATGTCGCTGGCGTGGTTCGCCCACGCATGGCGCCGAAACCAGTTATTGAGGGATTCCCGCCCGCAGTCGAATTGGCTGCGGTCGTTGCTTTCAGCGAGCGGACGGGGCGGCGTGACCGCCGCCATGCGCTAGCCTTTCCAGGACGGGGTGCGCCTCGCGAGTTCCGCAAGCGCAGGAACCGCCTCCGCAGGGCGGCCAATCCATGCTTCGAACGCCGCCCAGTCTTTGGCCGCAATGGTGATGTTGGAGCGATTGAGAACCTCTGCTTCCGCCGCCTCAAGCGAGCGACGCCGCATGAATTCGCTCAAGGGCGTGTGGGATTGCGCCGCCGCTTCTTCCAGAAGGGCGCGCTCCTCGGGGGAAACCCGAACGCTTAGGACGGAGCTACTTAAGGGCTGTTCTCTCATCTGTATGACATTAGCATACATCAATGCGGGTTCAATTGAATCATAGTGGGCTAAGACAATTCCGCGCGGGCGGGCTGCCGTGAACCGGATCCGCCGCCCTTGCGGCGGCTTCGATCCCCGACGCGCTCACCGCGCCTTGAGCCGTTCATAGCGATTGTTCCCCCAAAGCCGCTATAATCCACAATGCCCTCGCCGCCTGAGCGGATTCGCCCATGCCCATTCGCCGTCTCGATCCCCTCCTCGTTGACCGCATCGCCGCCGGCGAAGTGGTCGAGCGGCCGGCGTCGGCCGTCAAGGAGCTGGTCGAGAATGCGCTCGACGCCGGCGCGACGCGCATCGACGTCGCGATCGAAGCGGGCGGCAAAAGGCTGATCCGGGTCATCGACGATGGATGCGGGATGGACGAGCGCGATCTCGCGCTCGCCATCGAGCGCCATGCCACCTCGAAAATCCCCGACGGCGATCTGACCAATATCGCCACGCTCGGCTTTCGCGGCGAGGCGCTGCCCTCGATTGCCGCCGTGGCGAATCTGTCGATCGAAACCCGCGCGGCCGGCGCGCAGCACGGCTATTCCATTCGCGTTGAAGCCGGCGAGAAGCGGGGACTTTCAGCCTGCGCCTGGCCGCGCGGCACAAAAATCGAAGCGCGCGCGCTGTTCGCCGCGACGCCGGCGCGGCTGAAATTCCTAAAGACCGAACGCACCGAGACTGCGGCGATCGTCGATGTCGTCAAGCGTCTCGCCATGGCCAATCCGCAGGCGCGCTTCTCGCTTTCCGCCGACAGCGGCGCGCTCTTCGACTATGCCGCCTGCGACGGCGATCCCGCGCGGCGCATCTTCCAAATTCTCGGCCAGGATTTCAGCGCCAACGCCTTCGAAGTCGACGCCGCGCGCGACGGCGTTCGGCTTTTTGGCTTTGCGGCTCTGCCGACCTACAGTCGCGGCAACGCCCAGATGCAATTCGTCTATGTCAACAGCCGGCCGGTGCGCGACAAGCTCTTCGCCGGCGCCATCCGCGCCGCCTATCTCGATTTTCTCAGCCCCGACCGCCATCCGGTCGCGGCGCTGTTCATCGACTGCGATCCGCGCATCGTCGACGTCAATGTGCATCCGGCGAAGGCCGAAGTGCGCTTCGCCGATCCGGGGCTGGTGCGCGGCCTCGTCGTCGGCGCGCTGAAACAGGCGCTTGCCGAAAAGAGCGGCCGCAGCGCCGATACGGCGGCGCGCGCGGCGATCGACGCGTTGGCGCGCGGCAATGGCGGGCGATACAGCGCGCCGCCGCCGGCGAATTGGAGCGTCGCGCGTTCGCCCTATGCGCCCGCGGGCTTCGAAGACCAGCCTCAGGCCGCTTTCGACGCGGGGCCGCCGATGGCCGATGCGCGCGCGCATGATACGCCCGCGCCGGAGGCCGAGTCGCCGCTCGGCGCGGCGCGCGCGCAATTGCATGAAACCTACATCATCGCCCAGACGCGGAACGGTCTCGTCATCGTCGACCAGCACGCCGCGCATGAGCGCATCGTCTATGAGAAGCTGAAACGCCAGCGCGAAGACACCGGCGTCGCCCGTCAGATGCTGCTGATTCCCGCGGTCGTCGAACTCGACGATTTGCGGATGAACGCGCTCGCGCCCGCGCGGGAGGAGCTTGCGGCGCTGGGTCTCACGCTCGAACCCTTCGGCCCGGGCGCCGTGCTGGTGCGCGAGACGCCGGCGCTGCTCGGCGAGATCGACAGCAAGCGGCTCGTCGAGAATATCGCCGATCTTCTTGCCGAGGAGGGCGACGCGCGGGGGCTTTCGCGCAAGCTCGATCATGTGCTGGCGACCTGCGCCTGCCATCATTCGGTGCGCGCCGGCCGGCGGCTGTCGGCGCCTGAGATGAATGCGCTGCTGCGCGAGATGGAGGCGACGCCGGGCGCCGGCCAGTGCAATCACGGCCGGCCGACCTATATCGAGCTGAAGCTCGCCGACATCGAAAAGCTGTTCGGTCGCCGATGATCTCGAAAGCGCGAGAGGCGGCGTAACCTTTCCGGCCCGCGCACGAATAATAAGCGAGAACGCAGGAGCCGATCGTGAACCGTCGCAGCCTATTGTCTGGCGCCGTCTTGCTCGCCTTTGCGCCGCCGGCGCGCGCCGTCGGCGACCTGATCGAGATCGAGTCATTCGACGCCAGCGGCAAAAGCCTCGGGCTGTCGCGCGTCGAGAAAATCGTCAGGAGCGAGGCGGATTGGCGCACGCAACTCTCGCCGCTCGCCTTCGAAGTGACTCGCAAGGACGGCACGGAGCGCGCCTTCACCGGCCCCTATTGGGACAATCACGCCGACGGACTCTATCGATGCGTCTGCTGCGATACGGCGCTTTATGACTCAAAGACGAAATTTGATTCCGGCACCGGCTGGCCGAGCTTCTTCGCGCCAATTTCAAAAGCGAATGTCGTTGAGAACGCCGATTCGTCATTCGGCATGAGGCGCGTCGCTATCTCCTGCAGACGCTGCGACGCGCATCTCGGCCATGTCTTCGCCGACGGACCGAAGCCGACCGGGCTGCGCTACTGCATCAACGGCGTCGCGCTGCGTTTCGCCGGGCGCGGACAAGCGTAGGGAATATCGCCATGAGATTTGTCGGCATGAGACTCGCCGCCATTGTCGCCGCCGCGTTGATCATTCTCGCGCCTCTCGCCGCCGGCGCGGCCGAGCGCGCCGTGGTTCTGCCTGCACCCGCTTACGATCCGCAGTCGGCGACCGCCGGCGAACAGCAACTCGTCGTCGCCGGCGGCTGTTTTTGGGGCGTGCAGGGCGTGTTTCAGCGCGTCAAGGGCGTCTCGCGCGCCCTCTCCGGCTATGCCGGCGGAGAAAGAGAAACGGCGCGTTACGACAAGGTCTCGCAGGGCGATACGCGCCACGCCGAATCCGTCGAAATCACCTATGATCCGAAGATTGTCAGTCTTGGAGAATTGCTGCGCGTCTATTTTTCGGTCGCGCATGATCCGACGCAGCTCAACCGCCAGGGTCCGGACGCCGGCGCGCAATACCGCTCGGCGATTTTCGTCGCGAACGCCGAGCAGGAAAAACTCGCGCGCGACTATATCGCGCAACTGTCCAGCGCCAAGGCCTTCTCAGCGCCGATCGTCACCACGCTCGAACCGCTGAAGAAGTTCTATCCGGCGGAGGCCTATCATCAGGACTATCTCGTCCGTCATCCGGCGCAGCCTTACATCGTCTACAATGACTTGCCGAAGATCGACAATCTCAAGCGCCTCTTCCCTTCGCTCTATCGCGAAAGCCCGGCGCTGACCAACTGATCGCCGCCGGTGTCTGCGCGTCCGCCTGTCGTGCGATTCCGGAACGCAAATGTCGATAAATTGACCGCCGCAGAATATGACCGCCCGCCGGTCACGCGACGGCGCTTTGCGGCGTCGTCGCCCCGTCGGCGAACATCGCCTTTTCGACAAGGCCGCAGATCAGATGCGCCGCGACAATGTGCGCCTGCTGAATCAGCGGCGTCGAATCGGAAGGAACATGCAGGCAGATGTCGCAGGCGGCGGCGAGCTTCCCGCCGCTCTTGCCGGTCAAGCCGATCGTCACGACGCCCATGTCGCGCGCAGCCTCGACCGCCTTCAAAATGTTAGCCGAATTGCCGGAGGTGGTGATGGCGACAAAAACGTCGCCGCTGCGTCCAAGACCACGGACCTGGCGCGAAAAAACGTCGGCGTAGCCATAGTCGTTGCCGATCGCCGTAAGCACCGAAGTGTCGGTGGTCAGCGCCAGTCCGGCGAGCGGCGCGCGATCGAAATTCAACCGCGAGACGAATTCTCCGGCGATGTGCTGCGCGTCGCCGGCGCTGCCGCCGTTACCCGCAAACAGCGCCTTGCCGCCGTTCTGCAACGCTTCGACGATGCGCGCCGCAATGATCACAAGCGCCTGCTTGAAGGCCGGGTCCTTCGCGGCCGCCTGCAACGTCGTCAAAGACTCGTCAAAATAGGCGTCAATATAGCTTATGTCGTCGCGATGCATGTCACGCTACCCGTGTGCGTAAGGGCGTCGGAGCCGCCCGCATGCGCCAATCAATCGTCGCCTGTCCTCGGGCCGTCGCCTGGCTCAATGCTTCATGTTCAGGAGCGAACGTATCACAATTTCGACGCCTTTGACGAGTAACCGAACGAGTTGCGGCGTGTCGCCATTGATCTATATGCCGATCGCATGCCGCTATGCGCCGCAGGCGTCATTATTCCGCCCATCTCCTGAGAAATTTCTCGCTTGCGCGGATGACGGAGCAGCAAAGTGACGAGCTTGGCCCTGAACTCGCTTCTTGAGGAGCGCTTCGCGACTCTTCGCGCACGGCTCGAGGAGTTTCGCCGCATCATGCGCGCGGTTTTGATCCAAGACATGCGCTCGCGTTTCGGAACCAGCCATATCGGCTATCTGATCGCGATCGCCTGGCCGTTATCGCACATGGGCATCATCATGTTCGGTTACCTGTTCCGGGTCTCGATCGCGCCGATTGGCGACAGCCCGACGGTATTCGCGGGGACCGGCGTCGTGCCCTATATTTTGTGCTTCTATCCGGCGCGACTGCTGGCGATGTCCATTCAGCAGAATCGTCAATTGTTGAACATACCGGTCATTCGGCCGATCCATCTCATTTTCAGTCGTTGCATCCTCGAAACGCTCAACGCCGTGATCGTGCTTGCGCTCTTCATGTTTGTCGTCAGTCTGTTCGACGTCGATATCTTGCCGCCCGACGTGGCCGAAGCGTCGAAAGCGATCGGCGCCGCCGTCTTTCTGGGGATCGGGCTCGGATTTTTCAATGTGGTGATGTGCGCGCTTGTGGGACCTTACTTTCTGCTGTTTTTCCTCCTCGTCATGGTTGGCCTTTACATAATTTCTGGCGCCTATTTGCCGCCGAGTGCGATACCTGCAAATTTGCGGGAATACATGACGTATAATCCGATTACGCAGCTCGTCGAATGGCTGCGATCCGCCTATTATGTGAGCTACGATTCCGAGCTAATCAACAAGTCGCTCATTTACTGGGTCGGGGGGATCAGCCTCCTGCTCGGGCTTGTCGGCGAACGGTTCCTGCGCGGCAAATTCTTCGTCTGATGACTCTTCCTGGGGCGCCGGCTCGGCGTCCGACGAAGCTTCGTCCCTCGACGAAGCTTCGATCTGCTCCAGGGATAACGCCTCCTCGTCGCACATCAGGCGCATCGCGGCGGCGATTGGATCTTCGGCCGGCGCGGAACGCACGGGGCCAAGCGCGCGCAATGCGCCGCGCAATGCTTCGCCGGCGACGCTCCGCTTGATGAAATGCCGCTCGAACACTCGCATGACATGCGCCACGCCTTCCTGCGTGACGCTGCGCCTATCCGTCGCGAAGTAATCCGTCGGCGCATAGCCGCCGGCGACGATCTCGTAAGACGGAAAATAGGCGACCTGATTGAGCGAGCGAGAAAGCGCATCGCAGGAGACGCGCAGCGCCGACTTCGAATACATCGTCGACGCCACCACATGACGCGCTTCGGCGGTGGCGACGAGCGGCACCGGCGAAACGGTCAAGATCACCCGCGCGGCGGGGTTGACGGCGCGCAGACCGCGAAGAAAGGCGGTCATGTCGGCGACGATCTCGTCGACGCCAAGATTGACGAACTCATGTCGCGCCGGCGAATAGTCGCCGCCCGCGACGCCCGGACAGAGCGGGAACGCCGCCCCATCCTCTCGCGAACGCCAAAGCTCGGTCAGTCCCAGCGTAAACACAAAGACGTCGAGCGTTTCGAACGCCTTGCGCACCGCCTCGAAGTGGCGCTCCCGATCATAATCGAGTTCACGGGCCGAATTGAATCCCCCGGGCTGAATTTGCGGCCGAAACGGATCGATCACCTGCCCGTCGCGTTCTCGCCATTGGTTTTCCTTTGGCGTGAACCGTCCATAGGCGCGTTCGAAGAGCTGCAGCAATTGCCGGCTCGTATAGATGTTGCCGTAACGCGCCGTGTAGAGCCCGTAGCTAAGCGCGTCGGCCGCCTGGGGACTGATAAAGGAATGCGGCGGCTCGGTGACGAGATAGTTGCAGCCGCTCGACTTCAGATAGCGGCCGATGTGCTGGGCGAAGCAACTCCCTGCGGTTGCGACTTTCTCGCGAACGCCGAGCCTGAAAGGGGCCTCTACGACGGGATCGAGTTCGCCCGGAGCGACATCGGCCACCGCGCGACGCCAAAGGGCATAGTCGGGACGTTTGGAGTAGGGATGCGTCTTCATCGCCGTCCATCGCCGAGTCGAGGCTCAAAAAGCTGAGCGGCGGCTTGGATCATCCGTCGACCGAACAGCGCATTCGCGTGAGAGGCGTCGGCGCCCCACACCTCCTCCGCCAGCATGCCGGACGGAGCCATGAACTCGGCCGGAACGGCGGCAAAAAGAATGTCCTCTCTCATGCAGACTTCACGATAGAGCGCGGACTGCGTGCGCCACATCTTATAGCGAAAGGCGTCTCCCGAGAGCCTGCGTGGATCGAACGATCTGCGGAAAAATTCCTGCGGACACTGCACGACGCGCCAATTCGGCAAGGGCGGCGGCGGCTCGATGCAAACGATGGGCGCGCCGGTTTCCTTCCGGATCGCTTCGATGGTTAAAAGGGTCGGCGACATCTTTTCCCGCAACGTCTCGCGGACCGCGGCTTCGGGCAAGATCACGGCGCCGGGCTCGAGATCGAGCTCGGGCTCCGTTCCGAGAATGAAGTCAAAACGCTCCTTAGGCTGCGTCACCGAAAGAGCAATATGCTCATTGCCGCCAACCGACAATACGATCCCGTCCGGCCGCTCTTCCTCGATGATCCCGCGAAGGCGGGGATTGAGGCGCGAAGAGGCGCTCTCCTCCGCCAGAGTCGGCGAGAGTTCCGGGTCGTAGAGATAGACGAATCGCGAAACGAGCGGCGCGCCGCCAAGCTGGAATCCCTCATGCTGCAGCTCGTAACTTCCTTTGGCGATGGCCACGATATGGCTGTGCCCTAGTCCCAAAATCTTGGTCATCTTTCAGGCCGCGGACTCGTCGCGCGCGTCGGCGCCGCGCAGTTCGACCCCGAACGGCTCGCCGTGATGGATCGGCCCGGATATCTGGCGCGCGATCGAGACGACGACGTAGCGGCGCCCATCTGCTTCGATGGCGCGGCCGATGATGTCCGCGCCGTCGGCGCCCATCGCGAAGGGGGCCCGGATGGCGAGCATCCGCCGTCCCCCGTAGCCGTATGCATAGAAGGCCTCGACGGCGATCGGCGCTTCCTCATGATCGATCTGGTCGCTGCTGGAATTCATCAATGGTTCCGAAACGGGGTTGATCGGACGAAAGGCGTAGCGCAGGCTGCGATTTAGGTCATGCTCCCTGGTCGACGCTCCAATGCGAGTTTTCGCGCTCCGCCGCTTGTGCTAACTATTCGGCGGATCGGCCATTGGATAGCATCTCTCCGTCTGCATGAATAATCCCTTCGAGTCGGCTGCGCTGCAAGAGACGCCGACGCCGCACACCTTCAACGAGCAAGCCTATCTCGCCGTCAACCCCGACGTCGCCGAGGCCGTTCGCCTCGGCAAGATCAGGTCGGGCTGGAGTCATTTCAAGAGATTCGGCCATATTGAGGGCCGCCGGCAGAAGGTCGCCGAGGATGAACTGGCGACGCCGGAGAATTTCGACGAAGCGCGCTATCTGGCCGAGAATCCGGACGTGCGGCAGGCGATCGAGCTTGGCCGGTCCCTCTCGGCCCGCGCGCATTTTGATGAGTTTGGCCGCGCCCAGGGACGCCGCCAGAAGCGCGCGAGCGACATTCCCGCGATGCGCGCGCGAAAGCTCGCCGCGGTGCGGCCGCTGCTGCTCGACTCCGATACGCCGCTGTCGGGTTCGGGAAAATTCATATTCGCCGATGCGGCGGCGCATGGCGCGGACGCCGACGACGATGACATGCCGATCAGCGAAAACGGTTATGACGACGAAACCGTCGGATGGATCGAAGCTCTCGCCGATGGTTTGATCCTCGACGTCGGCGCCGGCTACCGGCCGGTCTATTACAGCAATGTCGTGAACTTCGAGATGAAGGATTATGCAACGACCGATGTCGTCGGCGTGGCGCATCGGCTGCCGTTCAAGGATGGCGTCTTCGACGGCGTCATTTCGATCGCCGTTCTTGAGCATGTGAAGGATCCGTTTCGCTGCGCGGCTGAAATCGCGCGTGTGCTCAAGCCCGGCGGCTGGCTGAAATGCTGCGTGCCCTTTCTTCAGCCGCTGCATGGCTATCCGCATCACTATTTCAACATGACGCATGAAGGATTGCGCACGCTCTTCGAAGGGCATTTGACCATCGAACGGCAGGAGGTCACCAATCCCACGCACCCGATCTGGGCGATCGCCTGGCAATTGCGCTCCTGGTCGCAAGGTCTCCCGCCGCGTTCGCGCAAGCAGTTCCTGCGCACGCGCGTCGAGGATCTGATCGCCTATCCCGGGCCGCTGCTTGAAAAGCCCTGGGCGAGGGAATTGCCGCGCGAGAAGCTATTCGAACTCGCCGCCGCGACGATACTTTACGCGCGCAAGCCTGCAGCGGATTCCGCGGCCGAGCCGATCGCGAATTGCGCGCCGTGACCGAACTCATCATTCACGAAGGCCACGACGGATGGCTGTTCCTCACCGGCGGAACGAATTTCGTCACGACGCTCTATGAGCGTAACGGCGGGCATCTGCCGGACACGAATCTGCGCCGATGGCGCGACGCCATTCTCGAACGGAAGCGTCGTTGCGACGCGCTCGGCGTCGCCTACGCCCATCTCGTCGCGCCGGAAAAGCTCACGATCTACGGGCACAAGCAGGCCACGCCGCTCGTCAATGTCGATCTCGCGCCGGCGATCCGCCTGCAGCAGCTCTTTCACGGCGCCGCGCGCGCCGCCGGATGGGTCGATCTCGTCTGGCCGATGCGCGAGCGGCGCGACGAGGTCGAGCTCTACTGGCGCAGCGACACGCATTGGACGCCCGAAGGCAGTCTGCTCGCCTATCGTCTTTTGTGCGACGCGCTTGGGCTGACGCCGAACGAGGGCTTGCCGCACCGGCCCTGCAACACGCTGCACAAGATCATGGACCTCGGCGGCAAGGTCGATCCGCCGCGGTGGGAGGAAATTCGCGAAATCGATTGGATCGCCCACGCGCAACGCACCTACGCCAACGCCGTCGCACGCATTCTGGAAAATCCGCTGCACGGCGGCGCCATCCATGTTGGCGCGCATGTCGTCTACAGGAACAAGGCAGCGCCCAACAACGTGCGGATCTTGCTCTTCGGCGATTCCTTCGCCGGCGTCGGACGCGACCGTCTGACGGCGCAGCTTGCCGAAACGGCGAGCGAAGTCCTCTTTGTCTGGTCGGCCAATGTCGACTGGCGGCTTGTCGCGCGCGTGAAGCCTGATATCGTCATCACGCAAATCGCTGAACGCTACATGGCGCTCGCGCCGAATGACCGGTTCAATCTGTGGCGCACGGAACTCAGCCAGCTCGTCGAGGCGCAACGTCGCGAAGCCGCGGCGAAGTGGCGTCGCGTCCGGGCCAGATGGACTCAGCGGGCCAAGAACGGCCCGTAGGTCTCGAGCGCTTCGCGCCAATCGTCGGGGTCGCGGATCAATTCGGCCAAGGCCTCGCCGCGGCGCGTCAGGCGCCGAAACAGCCAGTCGCTCTCGCGATAGGCGCCGGGCCCTTCGATGAAATTCAAACCGGCGAGCGTGTCGAGGCCGTTGATGATTTCTGAGCGCGACCGCTGCAGGCGCCGCGCCAGCTCGCCGACCGCGACGAAAATCGCTTCTGGCGGAGAGCGCTGGACGTTCTCCAGCGCCAGAAGCAGCGTCCTTAACGCTTCGACATCGCCGTCGGCAACCCCGCGACTCATCTCAGACGCCTGGCGACGGCGATCAAGCGAAGATCAGTTGGTAAATTCATGACACGCGCGCCTCGGCGCTTGGGGGAGCGCGCCGCATCGACGACTCGGTCATGACGCGTCGGCTTGGCGAGACCCATCGACGAATGCGGTGGTTGATCCGGCAAGGCATGCGCTCTTCGCAGCTAAGGAATGCTATAAATGAGCAAGAGTCGCTTCGGCGGTCGAAACGACGGCTTCGCCCGAATTTTCCTCGACATTGATCCATTTGACGACGCCGTCGTCAATGAGCGCCGCATAGCGCTTGCCGCGCACGCCAAGTCCAGGCTCGGTGAGATCGAGCTCCAGTCCAAGAGCTTTGGCGAAGGTCGCCGAGCCGTCGGCGAGCGCTTCGATCTTGCCGGCGCCGCCTGACTCCTTCACCCAGGCGTCGAGCGCGAAAATGTCATTGACCGCGGTGACCGCGACGGCGTCCACGCCTTTCGACTTGATTTCATCCGCTTTGGCGATGAACCCCGGCAGATGTTTCTTGTGGCAGGTCGGCGTATAGGCCCCGGGAACGCTGAACAGCGCCACCCTGCGTCCGGCGAAATAGTCCTTCGTGTTGACCGGCTCAGGTCCATTCCTGCCCATGACGGCAAGCTTCACGTCGGGAAGTCGGTCTCCAGCTTTGATGCTCATGCCCAATCTCGCTCTGGTCTAAGGTGAGGCTCAATCTCAAGATAGCGCAGTTCCCGCCCTTGTGTCGCGTCGGCCGCGCGAGACGCTTGCGGCCGCACTTGTCGATGGCGCGGCGGCGAGTCAACATGCGCGCAGGGTTGGCGCGGATGATGCGTTTTTGGAGGGCGGACGGATGTCGGATTCTCAAACTGAGCGCTACGGCAGGACGCCGCCTGCCGCATGGGTGTGGAGTCAGTATCGCGCCGAGCAGCCCAATTCCCCCGCTCCGCCGGGGCTGACGCGCGCGTCGAAGAGCGAGGCTCCGCGGGAGGCCGATCCGCCGCCGCCGCGGCGCGGCGGCGGGGCTGGCGGCGGGGCGATCGCCTTTCTGGTGGCGCTCGCCATTCTGACGCTCGCCGCCGCCTCATGGTGGCTCGCCGCCTCGCGTTCGCCGCCGCCGCCGCCGTCCCCCGACGCCCTCCCCGTGGAGGAGAGCGGAGCGTCTCCACCAGCCACGAACGTCGCCCCTCCCGACGTCCCCGCGCAGGGCGCCGCTCCGGCCGCCGAACCCTCCTCACCTGCGGCGGCGCCGGCCGAACCCAAGCAGCCGGAGGCGACGACGCAATCCGGAGAGAAGCGGAAAAAATCGAAGAAGCGGCGGCGCGATTAGATACGAAAGCTCATTTTTTATAAGCTAAAAAAACAGTGGATCAGCTGCTGAGACTGTTGTAGGCTGTATATAGGAGTTTTTCTCCTTCAAACGTCATTTTTTGAATGCAATTAATAGGATGGCGCAAATGGCTCTGCAGCTTAAAGAAATCAAAGAAGCGTCAATTGTAAAAGCAGATACGCATCAAGGTTGGCATGCCTGGATAGATTTACAGCCGCCGGGGCCTCCGAAAATTCACGTCGTAGGCGATGTGTTGGTTCCAAATCCTGGTGTAGAAGCCTATCTACTCTATAGGTGGCCGCAAGGATTTAACCCATATATTCTTTTGCTTGAGTTGGTCTTATTTCAACGGCCAGGGATCTGGCCACAAGTTCTTTCGTTGAGCGAGGTTCATTTTAAGAAAGTTGTTGGCTTGTATAAATATAAAACCGTTCAAATTTTCACTGAAGGGGGTGGTGGTCCCATTGCAGAAGTCCCCGTGGAAGAGGTGCATTAGTTTCTCCTCAATAGACGCGGCGGTATCTGTTCGGGACGGGGCCCGCTCGTCGGACGAGAGGGCCGCGCGTCTCGCTTGATCACGTGCGCCAGGGATGCTCCGGAAGATCGCAAACGCCGAGCGTCTCGACGCCCGCCTGCGCGACGGCGTGATCGTTTTCGACCGACGAGCCGCTGACCCCGATCGCGCCGATCATCACGCCGTCGGCGTCGACGATCGGCAGGCCGCCCGGAAAGGTGATCAGCCCTTCATTCGAATGCTCGATCCCGTAGAGCGGACCGCCGGGCTGCGACAACTTGCCGATCTGGCCGGTCGGCATGCCGAAGAAGACGGCCGTCTTGGCCTTTTTCATCGAAATATCGATGCTGCCGACCCAGGCGTCGTCCATCCGCTCGAAGGCCTTTAGAACGCCGCCGGAATCGACGACGGCGATGCACATCTGGGTCTTGAGTTCGATCGCCTTCCGCCGCGCTGCGGCAATGGCCTGGTGAGCCTGTTCGATCGACACATGCATTCGCCGCTCTCCCTTTCTTAAAAAAAAGCCGTTTCGGCTCCTGTAACGAAGCGGGAACGCCCGCTCGCCGAGATGACGCCGACGCGGCGATTATTTTGGAGCCGTCTCCAGCGCCCGCGAGATCAACGCCTTGGCGTCCGCGCTGTCCCAGGCGGCCGGTCCGTTCAACAGTCCGATCTGGCATCCGTCGGGGCCGATCAGCAGCGTGGTCGGAAGGCCGAGCGCCTTGCCGGACTGCTTCATCTCGAAGAAAATGTCGGCCTTGGGATCGCCGTAATAGGTCAGCGATTTGACGCCGGCTTCGGCGAGGAAGGCTTTCGGCCGTTCAAGCCGCGTCGTATCGACATTGACGGCGACGACCTCGAAATTCCGCCCAGCGAACGCCTCTTGCAGTCTGTCGAGCGCCGGCATCTCGGCGCGGCAGGGCACGCACCAGGTCGCCCATAGGTTAAGGAGCGTCGTCTTGCCCTTGAAGGCGCTGAGCTTCACCGGGGCGCCATCCGGCCCCGTGAAGGCGTATTCAGGGAGCGATTGCGGCGTTGCGGCGATGACCATCGCCGCCACCTCGCCCTCGGCGAGATCTTTCACATTGGCTGCGATCGCGGCCGAGTCGGCGCAGGCGGCGTCGCTTTCGGCCGCCGGCGCGGCGCTCGGTTGCGCCGTCCCGGCCGGCGACGCGCCATCGTCGACCGCGCTTGTGGGCGGTTTCTTGCCGCCCATGCTGCCGATCACGTATAGAAACGCCACGCTCGCCGCCATAGTGATCAAGGCCGCTTTCGCGACAAACAGGAATGATCGCGGGGGACGCGGCGGTTTCGACATCGGGCGCAGGCTCCGGGGCTAAAAATGACGAGCAAGATATGGGGCGGACGCTTCCAAAGCGCAACCGACGCGGTTCTGGAGGCGATCAACGTGTCGATCGACTTCGACAAGCGCCTCGGCCTGCAGGACGTCCGCGGCTCGCTCGCCCATGTCGCCATGCTGGCCGAAACGGGGATCGTTTCGCGCGAGGATGCGGCGAAAATTATTGAAGGGTTGGAGCGGATCAAAGAGGATATCGAAAGCGAGCGTTTCGAGTTTGCGCGCGCGCTCGAAGACATTCACATGAATGTCGAGTCGCGTCTTGCGGCGCTGATCGGACCGGCGGCAGGCCGCCTGCATACCGCGCGTTCGCGCAACGATCAGGTGGCGACCGACTTCCGCCTCTATATTCGCGATGACATCGATGCGCTCGATCTCGAACTCGCCGATCTGCAAAACGCGCTTGCGACCCGAGCCTTGGAAGAGGCGGCGAGCGTCATGCCGGGCTTCACCCATCTCCAGTCGGCGCAGCCGGTGACGCTCGGCCATCATCTTCTCGCCTATGTCGAAATGATCGGGCGCGACAGGGGACGTTTCCGCGACGCCCGCGCGCGCTTGAACGAATGTCCGCTCGGCGCGGCGGCGCTCGCCGGCACGAGCTTTCCGATCGACCGCGCGATGACGGCGCGGGCGCTTGGCTTCGACCGGCCGACGGCGAATTCGCTCGACAGCGTCTCCGATCGCGACTTCGTTCTGGAGTCGCTCAGCGCCGCGGCGATCTGCGCGACGCATCTGTCGCGCTTTGCCGAAGAAATCGTGTTGTGGACGACGCCGCAATTCGGCTTCATCACGCTTTCCGACAAATTCACCACCGGCTCGTCGATCATGCCGCAAAAGCGCAACCCGGACGCCGCCGAACTCGCGCGCGGCAAATCCGGCCGCGTCATCGGCGCGCTGGTCGCGCTGCTGGTCGTCATGAAGGGCCTGCCGCTCGCCTATTCGAAGGACATGCAGGAAGACAAGGAAGGCGCTTTCGACGCGCTCGACACGCTCTCGCTTTGCATCGCCGCCGTCGCCGGAATGGTCCGCGACATGCGCGTCGACCGTGCGCGGATGAAGGCGGCGGCCGGCGCCGGCTACGCCACCGCGACCGACCTCGCCGATTGGCTGGTGCGGACGCTGGCGCTGCCGTTCCGCGAGGCGCACCACGTCACCGGCCGCATGGTCGCGCTCGCCGAAGCGCGCGGCGCCGGGCTCGAAGAGGTGACGCTCGAAGAGATGCGCAGCGTCGAGCCGCGCATCAACGCCGAAGTGTTCGACGTGCTCGGCGTGGAAAAGTCGGTGCAAAGCCGCAAGAGCTTCGGAGGAACCGCGCCCGACAATGTGCGCGTCGCGGCGCAGGCCTGGCTCGACAGGCTGAACGCCTGATGGAGGACATCGCGCCGCGACTCTATCTCGCAACTCCGCCGCTCGCCGATGCTGCGGGTTTTGCGCCTGCGCTCAACGAGGCGTTGGCCATCGGCGACGTCGCGAGCCTGCTCATTCGTTTCGCCGGCGCCGACGAGCGCGCCAATGAGGCGATCGTTCGCGCCCTGGCGCCGGCGGCGCAGGAAAAAAATGTCGCCGTTCTTGTCACGGCTTCGCCCAATGTCGCGCTGCGCGCGGGCGCAGACGGCGCGCATGTTTCGGGTTGCGGCGACGCGCTTGTTGAAGCGGTGAAGAAACTGTCGCCGCGCTATATCGTCGGCGCCGGCGATCTCGAGACGCGCGACGACGCCATGCGCGCGGGCGAGGCGGGCGCCGATTATGTGATGTTTTCGGATCGCGACCGCGCCGCGCTGCTCGAACGCGTCATCTGGTGGGCGGAGCTTTTCAACACGCCATGCGTCGCCCGCGCCGCGACGCTCGCCGACATCGCGCCGCTGGTTGAAGCCGGCGCCGACTTCGTTCTGCTCGACGACGCCGTCTGGAGCGACGCGCGCGGGCCGGCGGCCGCCGTGGCCGAGGCGCAGGCGCTGCTCAAGGGAGAAGGCAAATGACCGCCGTCCAAACGCGTCCCGGCCCTTTGGAAACGAACGCGTCATTGCGAGGCGCGAAGCGCCGAAGCAATCCAGGAGCCGATCGGCGCGCGCGGGATTGCTTCGCTTCGCTCGCAATGACGGCGCTCGTTGCATGCTGTGTCTTCCTTCTCGCGCCTGACGTCCGCGCCGCCAATGAGGCGTCGCCGGCGCCCGATCTCGCCTTCGGCGCCTATCAGCGCGGCGACTATTCGACGGCGATGAAGGAGGCGAAGAAACGCATCGCCGCCAATCCCAAGGACGCGGCGGCGCTGACGCTCGTCGGCCAGCTTTACCTCGAAGGCGCCGGCGTGGCGCGCGATCTCTCGCTCGCGATGGAGTGGTTCAAACGGGGCGCCGACGCCGGAAATGGCGAAGCGGCCTATCTCTACGGCGCCGCGACGCTCAACGGCGCCGGCGCGCCGAAGAACCGCGCCGTCGCGCGCGCCTATCTTGAAAAAGCGGCGGCGCAGGACCGCCCCGCCGCCTTGCATCTTATGGGCGAACTCGCGCTCGAAAACGAGGGCGCGCCGTCCGACTTCGGCAAAGCGGCGGATTATTTCCGGCGCGCCGCGGATAAGGGAAACGTGGACTCGCTTTATGCGCTTGGCGTTCTCTACAAGACCGGCCGGGGTGTGCAGAAGGATGATGGCGAGGCCGCCGAATGGTTCAAGCGCGCCGCCGAACTCGATTTCGCGCCGGCGATGATCGAATTCGCGGTCTTGCAGTTCAACGGCGTCGGCATGACGCGCGATCGCGCCGTCGCGGTGCAATGGTTGCGCAAGGCGGCGCTGAAGGGCAACGCCGTGGCGCAGAACCGCCTCGCGCATATTCTCGCCGAGGGCCTCGGCGTCGAGGCCAATCTCACCGAGGCGCGTGAGTGGCGGGACAAGTCGCGTGAAGCCGGGCTGAGCGATCCTTCGCTCGACTATCTCTCCAGCGCGGCCGAACCGGCGAAGCCAACCGCCGGCAAATGAGCGCCGCCTCGAGCGCGGCGACGCGGCGGACTGTCAGGTTTCTTCGTCGTTTCGTTAAACCCCGCATCCTGTCGTTGACGGCGCCGTTGCGCCGCCTTCAGGCCGTCGTCGAAGCGATCTCCCCCGAACGGCGCGCGCCCTTTGCGCCGCAAATTCCCGGCGACTGGATTCCCGCTTCAAGCGGCGCAGTCGCGACGCTGTTTTATCTTCACGGCGGCGCCTTCCTGATTGGTTCGCCGCGGCTGTTTCGCTACGCCGCCCGCCAATTCGCCCGCGCCGGCTTCGATGTCTTTACCCCGGCCTATCGGCTTGCTCCCGAACATGTCTTTCCCGCTGCGCTCGATGATGTGTTGCGCGCCTACCGAACCTTCGTCGAGGCGCGGCCGGGACCCTTCGTCATTGTCGGCGACTCGGCCGGCGGCGGGCTTGCGGTCTCGTTGATGCTGCGCATCCGCGATGAAGGCCTGCCGCCGCCAGCCGCGGCGGCGCTGTCCTCGCCCTGGGTCGATCTCGCCGCGACCGGCGTCTCGATGCGCGAGAACGAAGCGCGCGACCCGCTGTTCACGCGCAAGGACATATTGCTCGGCGCGAGAGCGGCGCTCGGACGCCAAAGCGCGCGACATCCGCTTGCGTCGCCGATCTACGCCAATCTTTCCGGCCTGCCGCCGATGCTTGTTCATGTCGGCGCGGATGAAGCGCTGAGGGATGATTCGACGCGGCTTGTCGCGCATGCGCGGCGGGCGGGCGTCGACGCAAGGCTCGAAATGTGGCCCTGCGTCCCGCATGCCTGGCAGCTGATGAGCTTTCTTCCCGAAGCGCGCGAGTCGCGCGCGAAGGCGATCGAATTCTTGAAGGCGCAGGTCGCTGCGGCGACGGCGGGCGCAGCGGCGCCCCGCAATGGCTTCGCAGAGCGGCGGTGACGGGCGACGCGGTTACGCGCTTGGCTTTTTTCCGCTCGCTGAGCCGATGCTAAAGATGGCGGTCGAAACGCCAGGACAGCGACAGGAGACGAATCATGTTTATCGCAATGAACCGCTTCAGGATCGTCAAGGGAGAGGAACGGGCTTTCGAAGACGTCTGGCGGTCGCGTCAGTCCCGGCTTCAGGAGCGGCCCGGGTTCATCGTCTTTCATCTGCTCAAAGGGCCCGAGCGGGAAGACCACACGCTTTATGCGTCGCATGCGTTGTGGGAGACCCAGCAGCATTTTGTGGACTGGACGCGTTCCGAACATTTTCGGGAGGCCCACAAAAACGCCGGCCAGAACCGCCATCTTTATATTGGCGGTCCCGAGTTCGAGGGCTTCGAGGTCGTTCTGACCGAAAAGAATCCGCGCCACGCGTCGGACGACGCTGCAGAACGCTGAGCAGCGGCTCACGATCGCCGCGGGTTCCGGCGCGGTTCTTTGATCATTCGGCCGCCAGAGGCGGCTCCTCCGGCGCGCGCCGACCGGAGCGGGTGAGGAAGCGGCGGCACTGCTGCTCGCGGTCATAGCCGAGCAGCGTGCCGAGCATGAAGTCCTCCTCCGCCGTGAGCGCATTTAACGGACGCGTGACGATGGCGCGCGCCACGGCGACGAAGGCGGGCCGGCCAAAAAAGAGGTTCGCCTTGACCGGGCTGAGCTCCTGCACGAAGTGATGCAGGCCTTGCGCATTTAATTTGCGGAGCGCCAGCTCCAGTTCCTGACGGTTGACGGTCATCAGAAATAGGCCGCGAACGCCTCTACCATATTCGTAGATATGGTGGTGTAAGAGCCGCAACACAGGCGCTGCTTCGACAGACCGATGCGGCGCCGGCGACAGCGACGGAACGCCGTCGTAGATTAAAGCAACTGGCTCAGCCATGCGGTCACTCTTTTTTCGGTCATGCCGGACTGGGTGTCCTGGTCGAGCGCGAGGCCGACGAATTGTAATTGCTCACGTTCCCGTCACGCCGCGAGCGTCAAGGGCTTTCCGGCGAGGGTGAGGCGGATGGCGTCCAGGGCGCCGATGGCGCGGCGTCGGGCGGTTTCGATCACCGAACGGATGTCGGCGTA
>VGDY01000070.1 GCA_016869555.1 Alphaproteobacteria bacterium
GATCTTGAGGCCCTGACGCCAATTTCCATTGAGCGGCCACCACAGATAAAGGCCGATCAAGACCGAAAAGAAGACGGCGATTCCTACCGCGCCAAGGATGTAGGCGTTGGTGAAACCAAGCAGCAGCAGAGCTGGCCTCGCAAATTTGAACAGTAGCATAAGTGGATTTTCTGCCTGACTGCGGCGAGGATTCTCGCCGCGAATCAGGAGCGAAGATGACGAAACGGACTCGTAGGAACCATACGCCGTCCTTCAAGGCGAAAGTGGCCCTGGCCGCCTTGAAGGGCGACAGGACGCTGGCCGAACTGGCGCAGCAATTCGACGTTCACCCCAATCAGATCACGACATGGAAAGGCCAGCTGCTCGAAGGGGCGGCGGGCGTCTTCGGCCAGGACAAGAACGAGGCGAAAGAGGCCGCCGTCGATTTGAAGGCCCTGCACGCCAAGATCGGCGAACTGACGCTGGAGAACGATTTTTTGGAAGGCGCGCTCACCAAGGCCGGCATGCTGAGCGCAAAGCGATGATCGACCGCGACCACGAACTCTCCCTCTCCCGGCAGGCGAAAGCCCTGAACATCAGCCGGGGCGCCGTCTATTACAAACCTCGGCCGGTGTCGGCCGAGGAGTTGTGCATCATGCGTCGGCTCGACGAGCTGCATCTCGACCACCCCTTCGCGGGCGCAAGGATGCTGCGCGATCTCTTGAACCGCGAGGGCGTCTCGATCGGGCGGCGCCATGTCGCGACGCTGATGAAGCGCATGAGGATAGAGGCGATCTATCGCCGGCCGAACACCAGCAGGCCTGCGCCGGGGCACAAAATCTATCCCTATCTGCTGCGCGGGAAAAAGATCGAGCGTGTCGACCACGCATGGGCGATGGACATCACTTACATTCCCATGAAGCGCGGTTTCGTCTACCTCGCGGCGGTCGTCGACGTCTTCAGCCGGCGGGTTCTGTCGCATCGCGTCTCGATCACGATGGAAGTCGAGTTCTGCGTCGAGGCGCTTCATGAGGCCTTGGCGAAGCACGGCAAGCCGGAGATTTTCAACACGGATCAGGGCAGCCAGTTCACCAGCGAGGCGTTCACGGGGGTGCTGCTCAAGGCCGGTGTCGCCATCAGCATGGACGGCAAGGGCGCCTGGCGCGACAACGTGTTCGTCGAGCGGCTGTGGCGCACCGTCAAATATGAGGAGGTCTATCTGCGGGCCTACGACAGCGTCGGCGAGGCGCGCGCCTCGATCGCCCGCTATCTCGGTTTTTACAATACAAGGAGGCCGCACTCGGCTCTTGACCGGCGCACGCCGGACGAGGCTTACTTCGGCGCACAGACGATCGCTGCGGCGGCATGACCGTCGCGGCGATTTTGATGCAGCTCTGGTCGGGCTACGCCCTCCCGCCGCCGCATCAAAATCGCAAGGCCCCGCGTTCAGCATAACCCGGCAGGAATCCACTCAACTTCCGCGGGGCGCTGTTCAAACAACCGGAGCCAGCTCTCTACGTCGATCTTGAGCGTTGCATTTTGTTTCTTCCCGATTCGAAGACGGGAAAGAAGACGATCACCTTGAATGCGCCGGCCGCAGGAATTCTCGCCAAACTCAAGATCAAGGCCGATCAGGAGTACGTGAGCGAATTCGTGTTTTATGGCGCAGACCCGGAGGTCCCACGCTCAGATCTCAAGAAGCCTTGGGCTGCCGTAACAAAGCTCGCCGGTCTGAAGAGCCTCCGGATCCACGACCTAAGGCATTCGTTCGCTTCAGTCGGCGCCGGAGCAGGGTTGGGTCTCCCCATTGTCGGCAAGCTTCTGGGGCATACCCAAGCCTCGACGACGCAACGTTATGCGCATCTCGATGTAGACCCATTGCGTCGGGCTGCGGATGCGATTGGGGCCACCATTGTTGCCGCTCTGGAATCGAAGTCGATCGGCGAAGCTAGCTGAAGCGCTCACCCGCTGCTCCCTCAGAGATGTGGTTCCGCCTTGAATGGCTTGTCGACAGTTTCGCTAGAATTTGGAATGGTGCCTTCGGCGACAAAGTTATCCTATTGTTCACGCCATGTTTGTTTCGCAAATCGGGATTGTAACCATGACCCGCGTCGAATTTGACAGCACTAAGAAGCCATTAGATGACCTTCTGAAGAGGGCGCGTGACGGCTTGCTTCAGCTGCCCGACTTCCAACGTGGATGGGTATGGGACGACGACGGTCTGAGGGGGCTGCTAACGTCTATTTCCCGCTCTTTCCCAGTAGGCGCGATCATGACCTTGCAGGCCGGTGGGGAGGTGCGTTTCAAGCCCCGTCTAGTTGAGGGAGCACCCGAGGAGAATGCCAAGATTGCGCCCGAAGCGCTGATCTTAGATGGACAACAGCGCATCACATCTCTCTTCCAAACGACAATGCGCCGGGGGGTGGTCGAGACGATCAACTCGAAGAAGCAACGAATCAAGCGCTTCTTCTACATCGATATGGCCAAGGCGCTGGATGACGGTGTCGACCGCTTCGAGGCGATCATCGGCGTTCCTGAGAACAAAAAGGAGACCCGTAACTTCGGTAAGGAGATCGTGCGTGATCTTTCTACGGAAGAAGAAGAGTACGCTCAGTGCATGTTTCCGACGAATCGCATTTTTGATGCCGACGCATGGCAAATGGGTTTCTTCAAGTTTTGGAAGGATGATTTGGCCGACAAGTCCGATTTCTGGTTCAGGTTCCAGAACGAAGTATTGGCCGCGTTCCGGCAGTATCAGATGCCTGTCATCCAGCTTGGAAACGGGACAAGCCGAGAGGCAGTTTGCTTAGTCTTCGAGAAGGTAAATACGGGCGGGAAGAAGCTGGATGCCTTCGAGCTTCTCACTGCGATCTACGCTGGTGAAGAAGAAGGCTTCCTCCTGCGAGAGCGCTGGGCGGAATGCGCCAAGCGGATGTCGAATTCGATTGCTATAAGGGAGCATCCTCTCACCAGGCTTCAGCCGACCGAGTTTTTCCAAGCCTTAGCGCTTCTTCACACCCTCGACCGCCGAAAAGAGGTCACGGCGGCGAATCCTGATGCGGAATTGCCGCCCGTTACCTGCACTCGTGAAACCGTTTTGGGTATTCCGTTGGGTGCCTACAAGAAACATTCCTCTCGCTTGGAGGAAGGGTTCACTAAGGCCGGGCGGTTCCTTTTCAGTCAACACATCTATTGGTTTAAGGACGTCCCCTACCAGTCCCAAATCGTTCCACTCGCCGCGATCTTGGCCGAACTGGGGGACAAGTGGGAGTTCGATGCCGTCCGCTCAAAGCTAGCGCAGTGGTATTGGTGCGGCGTTTTCGGTGAGCTTTACGGAGGCGCTATCGAGACGAGATTCGCCAAGGATCTGGTCGATATGTTGTCTTGGATTTCGGGGGGGCCTGAACCGACGACAGTCAAGGACGCCGCATTCCGTGCCGAGAGACTTGATACAATGACATCCCGCCTTTCAGCAGCCTACAAGGGCGTCAATGCCTTGCTCATGAAAGAGGGGGCCCGTGACTTCCGATCCGGTCAACCCTTCAACCAAGCTAGCTACTTTGAGGAGGCTGTCGACATACATCACATCTTCCCCCGCGCTTGGTGCGACAAATCAAAGCTATCCCCAAAGCAATACGATACGATCGTTAATAAGACTCCCCTCAGCTATAAGACCAACCGCGCGATTGGCGGAGATGCGCCGTCCCGCTATCTCGCGGGACTTTCGAAGCAGGGCGGTGCCGACGAATTGGCGATAAACGACCATCTTCGATCTCACCTTATCAATCCAGACTTACTTCGAGCCGACGATTTCGACAACTTCATAGCAGCGCGCCGAGAGGCACTTTTGACACTCATCGAACGAGCGATGGGCAAGGTCGTATATCGAGGCGAGTCCACCGACGAACCGGAGGGCGAAATCATCGTCGACGAGGTGGATGCTAGAGAATTGGCATGAGATACCGTCGGACTGAGACGTCATCCTTCCGCGAGGGCTGATATACTGGTCTGTTGCCCGGGCGATGTCCTCGATCAGGTCCAAGCCGCACTGCGTGGTCCAACGGTGTCTTATCGACCAGCAAGTGAACCATTCAATTCAGGATTTCTGATTCACAATTTAGGACGGTCCTCCACGGCGGGATTTGTCCAAGCCTGTTTCATTTCTCCAATCTTCTCAAGAAAATCTTCCCATTGATCGCGCGTCAGACACATAAATCTAAATGATTGGTGTTGTTGTAGCATTTGCGCTGGGATATGTGAAAGCGGTAAGTGGAAAACACAAACATTAAATTTTCTGCCTAGATTTATAATGCGCGAGCTGGGCTTATAATGGCTGTAATATACAAATGGTTTGCCGCGACAGAAATTGAACATAATTTCAAGCCACCCGTAGATATTGTTTTGGTCCGGTAAATCTTGCAAACTTAGAAGTTTCGTAATCACTCTCTCGTAGAAAGATTTAGCTGCCGCGTTATTGTCTCCCAACGATGTTGGGGCATCAAGAGTTAGAAGAGTCACTTCTCTGAAGTTTTGTCCATTAAATCCTGGGATCAAACACCTAAATATTGCATTTTTCTAGAACGTTAGGTATCGTTCCATAGGTAGATCTACGTAACTCAGGTCTATCCAAAGGAGTCTGCGCTTCAGCTTTTGATCTGGCGGCGGCAGTTCCCTTGTTCCTCGAATAGTGAAATTGGCTTCGCGCCGTTGGTCTGCGGGTGGGAGGGGAGCTTCTCGCCAACCGCGGAGAGCATAGTCTGTTTCTTCTGCCAATGGAGGGGTAATCGTGAAACGAGCTTTAGTCTTTAGTGGAATGGCTTTCCTGCTATGCGGGAGCGCCTCCCTTGCACAGACGATTGACGCAACAAAGGCTGCGAACGGGCGGATACTCGCGTCAAACTGCACCCAATGTCATTCCACCAACGGCCAATCAAGAAGCAACGGCTTCGACAGCCTCGCGGGGAAGTCTTACTCCGAGTTAAAAAAAGAACTGCTGGAGATGAAAGCTAAGACCTCCGTCGGTGGCGAGGCCGATGAAGAGATCATGATCGTCCATGCCAAGGCGTATACGGCGGACGAGATCGATTTGATCGCCTATTACCTTTCGCTCAGGTAAGCCGCGAACTCGTCGAAATGTAATCTCCAATCGTCAAATTAATAGAGGTTCCGATGAAACGCAGAGATTTCATGAAAGCTGTCGCGACTGGCAGCACAATACCGGTCGTATCGAATTTCGTTACTACTCCGGCAGAAGCTGCGACTTATAGCGTCGGCGTTGTCGGCGGAGGAATGGCTGGCGCAACAGCAGCAAAGTATCTTCGCTACTGGGCCAGCAAACTCGGGCTAAGTGTGACGGTCACAATTTTCGAGCCGAATGCAAATTACATTTCAAACATCAAGAGCAACGAGGTGCTCGTCGCCACTGATCCACTCAAGGCGATTTCCGGCCTTACCTTTAAGTATGACAACCTCAAGACGAAGTATGGCGTAACGGTTACAAAGGCGGTCATCTCTAGGGTCGATCCAAATACGGGTGAGATATTCACCATCGTCAACAACGCAGAGACCTCGAAGGGAAAATTCGATGCCGTCATTCTTGCGGCGGGTATCGACTTTGAATATGGCGACATCTCTATAGAAAACAAGACGGCAATAAAGAACGAAATCGCGGTTCCACACGCTTGGCAGGCGGGGCCGATCGGCGAGCAATTGACCGCGCTTCGAAGCCAACTGCGGAACCTGACAGATGGAAAAGAGGTTGTCATCTCAATTCCACTGTCGCCCTATCGTTGCCCGCCTGGTCCCTACGAGAGGGCGTGCGTGATCGCCGATTGGTTGAAGAGATATAAGCCAAAGTCGAGGGTCACCGTTTTTGACGCCAATCCCGATATACAAGCCGAAAAGCCCGTATTCGAGTACGCCTTTAACACAGTGCATGCTGGTTATATCAGATATGTGCCTAACATGCATGTTCGAAAGGTCGTCGTTTCAGACAGTAAGACCAAGCTTGTCACCCCGTTCATTTGGCAGAACGGCGCTTGGGTTGAGCAAACGACAATCACCGCCGAGGTCGCCAATATAATTCCGCCGATGAAAGCCCCGCCGATTGTTCTGAAAACGCTGGCCGGTAACCTAGACGCATCGGGGAGATGGGCTAAGATAAGCGAACAGACTTATCAGTCGGCTGGCTTCTCGAAGATCTTCGTCATTGGCGATGGAATTTCCTCAAAGCAGCCAAAGGCAGGACACATCGGTAATCAGGAAGCGAAGGTCTGTGCTGACGCAATCCTCAGACGGTTCATGGGCGTTACGCCATACCCGACCCCAGTTACCAATTCGGCTTGCTTTACCCCGATCACAACGACCGAGGGCTTTACTCGCACCGCGACCGCTTCATGGCTAACGGCACTGTATCGGTATAATACGACAACCTCGACTGTAGACCACGTTGCGCCATCGCCCGTCGGCGGCGTTGGCCCTGCATGGCCCGTATCCGGTAAGCCAAGCAAAGGTCTCTATAGTGACATGAACAAGTGGTTCAAGACCCTCATGGAAGACACTTTCGCCTAATCTGACAAAGTGTTGTTAAGATCTCGCGCATCTTTCTGGATGCGCGAGATCAACGCGCGGATGCCGTTTGCGCGCTGTGAAGCGATCTGGTTACCAAGCCCAATAGCCTGAAAAATGGGTGCCGGATCAAGTTCGAGAATTTCCGTTGCGCGGCGTCCGGAATAGACGCCAATCACAATCGTCAGCAGCCCTCTGACGATATGACTGTCGCTGTCGCCATGAAAAGATAAGACTGGCGAGCCGCCGTCGTGGCTGAGAAAGGTTTGCAACCAAACCTGACTGGAGCAACCATGCACTCTATTCTGTTCGCAATAGAGTTCTCTTGGCATGGGGCCGAGCATCAGCCCAAGCTCGTATAGGAAACGAAACCGATCATCATCATTTTCGAAGTTTGCTAGATTTTGAAAAATTTCATCCAAGTCCATTCACGCCCCCTACGAAGGCATTAGTAACCCGCTCCTTCAAGAGCAATTTGTCCTGTAGCCTTTGTCGCGATCAAGCCGACCTAACGTTGACGCGGTATAGTAGTTAGCTGTCGAGTTCCGGATGATTGCATAGATCCTCGGCGTTTGGCACTCTTCGCCGGGCGGGCGTTTTTTCGTGACCTGATTGGGCGGCCTTCACGCTGTTCCTTGACGACGGACGCGTCTGCATGTCCAACAATGCCGTCGAGCGAAGCCTGCGCGGCATCGCCCTTGGCAGAAAAAGCTGGTTGTTCTGCGGCTCCGACCGCGGCGGCCAGCGTGCCGCAGCGATGTATAGTCGCCCGTGAAGAACTCGTAAGCCATTGAACTTGTATGGTTTTCTGCTGGGCTGAAGTAGTGGTTTTTGCAAGTTTTGGCGATGTTTGGCGTGGTTTTCTTGCAAATTGATCCTTGGGCCTCGCTGTGATTCTCTATCTTCGTCGATGTCGGGCGAAGGAGATTGGGGATGCGGCCGAAGGAGCGACGCGACGGCGGGCAGAAGGATTTGTTTCGGGCGCGGCTCGATCAGATCGTCGATATGAGCCATCCGCTGCCGAAGCTTGCCGCGACAATTGACTGGGACTTTCTGGAGCAGCGCTTTGGGGCGGTTTACGCCGACGTTCCGGGACGCCCGCCCTTGCCGACGCGGTTGATGGCCGGGCTCGCGATCTTGAAACACATGCACGACCTCTCCGACGAAGCCTTGTGCGACCGCTGGATCGAGAACCCGTATTTTCAGCTGTTCTGCGGCGAGGAGTTTTTCCAGCACAAGCTGACCTTCGACCGCTCGTCATTGACGCGCTGGCGTCAGCGCATGGGCGAGGAGAAGCTCGTCGCGCTGGTTCAGGAGAGTCTGGCGGTCGCGACGCGAACCGGCGCGGCGCAGCCCTCCGACTTCTCCAAAATCATCGTCGACACGACGGTTCAGGAGAAGGCCGTCGCCTTTCCAACGGACGCGAAACTGATGCATCGCGCCCGGGAACGGCTGGTGCGACTTGCCAAAAGGCACGGCGTGGCGCTGCGACAGTCCTACGAACGTATCGGCAAGCATGCGCTGATCGCGCATCAGCGCTATGCGCACGCCAGGCAGTTCAACCGAGCGAACAAGGCGCTGCGCAAACTGCGCACGTTTCTGGGACGCGTCGAGCGCGACATCGCCCGGCGGATCAAAGGCGACGAGGGATTACGCGACATCTTCCGCCGCCCGCTCTATCTCGCCGAGCGCGTGCGCGAGCAGCGTCACAAGCAGCGCGGCAAGAAGGTCTATTCGCTACATGCGCCCGAGGTCCAATGCATCGGCAAGGGCAAGGCGCATCGTCCCTACGAGTTCGGCGTCAAGGTGTCGGTGGCGACGACGCTGCATGCGTCAAAGGGCGGCCAGTTCGTGACGCATGTGAAGGCCATCCCGGGAGCTCCTTACGATGGTCACACGCTGGCCGTCGTGATCCCCGAGATGGAGCAGCAGATTGGCGCCACGATCAAACGTCTCGTCGCCGATCGCGGCTACCGCGGCCACAATGCGCCGGAAACGCACAAGTTCAGGGTGTTCATCTCGGGCCAGAGACGGCGCGTCACCGAGCAGATCAAACGCGAATTGCGACGCCGTTCCGCCGTCGAGCCTGTCATCGGGCATTTGAAGGCAGATCACCGCATGGGCCGAAACCACCTCGCCCATACCGCCGGCGATGCGGCCAACGCCGTCCTCGCCGCCGCCGGCTACAACTTCCGGCGCCTGCTCAAATGGCTGGCCCTTTTGTGCGCCTTCTTGCTGCGCTTCCTCTGTCCAGCCGAAAGGTCAGAAAATCATCCCATCGTCGCCTGAGACGCATTCTTCACGGACGACTGTATAGCCTCATCGTCACGGCAAAAATGAACGGCGTTGATCCGCAGACTTGGCTCGCCGATGTCCTCGCGCGCATCGCCGGCCATCCCGTGCACCGGCTTGATGAACTGCTTCCATGGAACTGGCGCCCGCCAGCTCAGCGGGCATCAGCGCCAACCTGATGGCGCGATTGATCCTGGAGCACGTTCAGGGGAGCAGGACCAGATCAGCGACGGAGGCCGGCCATGATCTCTGACAAAGTCCGTCCCCATCATGCCTGCGGATCGACGCCATTCATCTTTGCCGTCACGATCAGACTATACATGGCCGCGGCGCGCTCCCCTCCGCGATCCGAACCGCAGAACAGCCATGATTTTCTTCCGAGCGAGATGCCTCTCAGGCCCCGTTCGGCAGCATTGTTGGAGATGCAGACGCGGCCGTCTTCAAGGAATAGAGTGAAGGCGGCCCAGCGCTTAAGCATGTAGCTGATCGCCTTGCCGAGATCATGCCCGCGCGAGAGCTTTGCAGCTTGCTCCTGCAAATACAGCCTCAGATCATCGACCAGCGGTCGACTCAGCCTGTGGCGAACCCCCAGGCGTTCTTCGGCGGTCTTTCCATTGATGGACCGCTCAATCTCGAAAAGGACGTCGATGCGGCGCACCACCTCGATCGCGATCGGCGACAAGGGGATTTCCTTTTTGCCCGCAGCTTTGCGACGCGCGTTCTCGTCCAGATCCGCCATGGCGAAGAAGGGACGCCGCGCGTGAACCCAGCAGGCGGCCTCCGTGACCGGGCCCGGCTTGCGGTCCGCCAGATACAGCCTGTTGTAGCCGTCATAGGCGTCGGCTTGGAGGATTCCGGAATATCCCGCCAGATGCGCCTGTGGATGCTCGCCCTGTCGATCACGCGAGTAGTAGAACATCGCGGCCGGTGGCCCGGCCCCGCCGAACGGCCTGTCGTCTCGAACATAAACCCAGCATCGTCCAGTATCGGTCTTGCCTTTGGCCAAAACCGGCACGGTCGGGCGAGTAGGCCGAGGGATTTTCACCCTCGGCCTCTCCCAGAACCGGGCGTGAGACTCTCGCCTCACCCGGCTCCCATCAGGCCAGCCTGCCGCTTGCGCCGAGTTGCCAATGCACGAACAATCGGGGGCTTTCGCACGCGATCTTTTCGAGAAAAGCCCGGGCGCGGCCCAATCGGTGGTGGAAGCGCTTGAACTTGCGCTTGATCCAGACGGCGAGCGTCTGATCGATGTAACGAACGAGGGGATAAAGCGCCGAACGCGTGTATTGCCCATAGTAAGCGATCCAGCCCCGAGTGATCGGGTTTAGCTCGCGAGCGATATCGTCCAGCGTCACCTGTGTCCGTCTACGCAACTTCAAACCCCGGATCGTTGATCGCATCGCGTTCAGCGCAGGCCTACTCACCGCTGGCGTGAACCCACAGAACAGAGTCTGCGAGCGAGGGCCTTTTACGGTTCGCGGCCTGAAGCAGTAGCCGAGAAAGTCAAAGGCGACATTCTCGAACTTGGCTTTTCGCCGATCATCCTTGCAATAGACGATCTTGGTCTTCGTTGGATGCAGCTCCAAACGGCACTCCGCCATCCGAGACGTCAGCGCTTCCCATACGATCCGCGCCTCCCTCTCGGATCGGCAGTGCACCAGCCCGTCATCTGCATACCGACACCACCTCAGGTGCGGATATCTCCGCGCCATCCAGAGATCAAACGTGTAGTGCATGAAGAGGTTAGCCAAGACCGGGCTGACGACGCCTCCTTGCGGAGTGCCGCGCGTTCGCTCAATCAATGATCCATCCTCTTGCATCATCGGGGCCGTCAACCATCGTTCGATGTAGAGCAGCGCCCAAGGGCACGCGACGTGCTTCCGGACAGCCCGCATCAACAGCGTATGATCGATATTGTCGAACAGACCCTTGATGTCGAATTCTAGAACCCAATCGAATTTCCAGCATCGCCCGCGCGTGACGCCGACAGCATCAAGCGCCGACTTGTCGGGCCGATAGCCATAGGAATCCGCTAGAAAGATCGCATCTAGATCCGGCTCAATCATCTCCTTGACAACCGTTTGCGCTACGCGGTCGGCTACGGTCGGGACTCCAAGGATTCTCTGCCCTCCACTCTTCTTGGGAATAGAGACAGCACGCACGGGCGGCGGGAAGTATGCGCCAGAGCTCATTCGATTCCAGATTTTGTAGAGATTGCCCTTCAAATCCTTCTCGAACCGCTCTATCGTCACGCCATCGACACCGCCTGCGCCATCCTTGGAACGCACCTCCAGATATGCTTCGTATACTTGATGCTTGTCGATCAAGAACGGCTTGCTTGGCGGGTTCATCGACGTCCTCCTGTCACCAGTTGTGTCAATGATCCGCCGACCTGATCCGACCCCTTTGCTCCGGCCCCGTTGCGGGCGTTCATCGCTACTACGAGTCGGTCCGTCCCAGCGCTCCGCATCGGTACTCTCGCCTCGCGGTTTTCTCCGCTTGTGCTTCTCCCTTTGCATCGGAGCGGCTGGTTCCTGCAGTTCCACGGCAACGCCTGCATCCGCTTCACGCCCCCTCAACGCCGGTCGTCGCTCGCCCAGTCATCAGGCATCCGGCGAGCTGATCCCAGAGGGACGACACACCCCTGGTTTTGACGACGCCTTCCACGTCACGACGCTTCATCGGTGGGTTCATTTTCATTCGTCTCTCGGACACATACCTGTTCAAGGTGCTCCTTGAACTTTGGCTCCAACGCTCACGACCACGCCTCTTTAACGCAGCCGCTTGGAGTGGTTTGAGACCCGCTCCTGAAAGCCGATCCCGAGGGGCCATCCCTCATCGTTACCGCAGCTTCAGCGCACAGAACTTCAGACCATGACGATCATCCTTTCTGCGTGCCTCTGCAGCACACTGTCGTCGCCGTGAAGGCGCTCGGCCGCCATGACATGATTTTCCACAAGGCGAATCAGAGGCTCGAGGACCGTGCAGACCGAGCCCACCGCGTCGGCCATCGTCGACAGCGCGATCGGCACGCCCTCGAGAGCATAGCGCTCGGCCTGACGGTTCAAAGGCTGATGCTGGCCAAACTTCTCGAACATGATCATCGCCAGCAGGCTCGCCCCCGCCCATCCCCGCGCAATGACATGAAAGGGCGCCGGCGCCTGGCTGATCTTCTCGCAGTCCCGGCAGGTGAACTTCTCCCGCACCGTCTCGATCACCTTCCACTGGCGGGGCGTCGTTTCCAATGTGCGCGTCACATCCTCGCCGAGCTTGCGCAGGCGCGCGCTCCCGCAGCATTCGCATGCTGCTGGCGGGTCAATCACCACGCGCTCGCGCGGCAGGTGGTCGGGGAACGTGATGCGCTCCGGGCGCTTGCGCGTAAATCCGGCGATCGTCATTGTCTGGGCGACAGCCTTTTCGGCCGCAAGCTCGTCCTCCGTCGCGCCGGCTTCCAGTTCTTCAAAGGTGAGCGCCAGTTGGTCGATCAGCCGCGCCGAGCGCTCCGACCGCTGCCCGAAGACTTGACGCTCCAGTTTCGCGATCCGCAGCTTCTGTTGCGCGATCAGCGCCGCGTCCTCTGAAGCCTTCGCACGCGCCACCGCCAGCTCCGCTTTCAGGGCGGCGTTTTCTCGGGCAAGCTCGGCGCCAGTAGTGTCCATGAGACGAAGTGAATCACAAATCGCGCGATTTGAGGTAGCCATCCGGCATATGCCGCAGGTGTCGGCGTCTGGGGTGCGTATTCCAACGAAGCCGGCCATGCATTCCAAAATGAAGCCGGCCACCTATTCCGATCTGAAGCCGGCCGGCGTTCCGATTTGATGTCGGCCCCCGGCGTCGTGCCGCCGCAGATCGATTTGAATGATGTTTCGAGTTTTTGACGCGGTCAAGCGGCTTCGGGTTTCGTCGCCGAGGAGCGACGTTTGCGCAGGCTTTCTCCGGAGAGTTCGATCCGGTAGGCATTGTGGATGACGCGGTCGAGGATGGCGTCGGCGATCGTCGGCACGCCGATCATGTCATGCCAGCGGTCGACGGGAACCTGGCTGGTGATGACGAGGGAGCCGGCATCGTAGCGGTCCTCGACGATTTCCAGGAGGTCGCGGGCCTGGTCGCCGGTGAGCGCCTCCGGCCCCCAGTCGTCGAGAATCAGCAGTTTGGCGCGTGCGATGGAGCGCAAGAGCCGGCTGTAACGGCCGTCGCCATGCGTGACCGCGAGGTCAGTAAACAACCTTGGCACACGATAATAGAGGACAGAGATGTCCTGCCTGCAGGCCTTTTGGCCGAGGGCGCAGGCGAGCCAGCTTTTACCGAGCCCGGATGCGCCGGTAATAAGCAGGTTGCGGCGCTCAGTGATCCAGTCACAGGCGGAGAGCTTGAGGAACAGCGCGCGATCGAGCCCGCGCGGGCTCTGGTAATCCACGTCTTCGACAGCGGCGGCCTGACGCAGCCTGGCGGAACGGGCGCGGGCTTCGAACCGCTTTTGCCGCCTCAGCGTCAGTTCGTATTCCAGCAGCACACCAAGCCATTCGGCGTGCTCGAGGCTACGCGCCTCCGGCTTGTGTTCGAGATCCTTGAACCCCTTGGCGAGCCCATAAAGGCCGAGCGCATTCAATTGATCGAGGGTGGGATGGGCGAGCATGATGCGTTCCTTCTCAATGGTAGTAGCCGGGACCGCGCAGATTGGCGTGTTCGAACAGTGTCGCCGGCGCATTGTCCTTGGCGGCGGCCGCTGGTTTGCGCGTCAGGAGAGCCGCGACGCTTTTACAATTGAGCGCGCCGATCTCGAGGGCGCGGGCCGAGACCGCTTCGGCAAGAGCCGCGTCGACGCCTCGGTAAAGCTTGAGAACCCCAAGGCAGGTTCGAAAGGCCTGCTCGGGATGGCGCCGGCCGGCGAGCACGGCGACGATCAGGCCCTCTGTGTTCTGACCAATTTGGGCTGCCCAGCGGCGGAAGCGATCAGGCGTCCAGGCGGCGTAACGCCGGTGTGAACTCGGCATATGCTCGGGGTCCGTGCCGTGCCGGCGGCCCATGGCGCGGCGCTCGTGCAGGCCGACGCGCTGGCCGCGATAAAAGATCTCGATGATGCGCGCGGTGGCGCGCACGTCGACCTCGGCGTGGATGAGGGCGTGCGGGACCGAATAGAAAAACCCATCGATCTCAATGTGATAATCGATGCTGACGCGTGCCCGCTTCCACTCGGCGAACTCCCAGTCGGTCTCCGGCAGGGGACATAGCGCGTCGCGCTCGATCTTTTCGAACAGCTCCCGGCGGCTGACCCCGAGTTTACGCATCGGACGAGTGTTCATCACCTCGACGGCCTGGGCGATGGCGGCGTTGCATTCGGCGAGCGAGAAGAAGGTTAAATGGCGCAGGCGACCGAGGATGTAGGACTGCGCAAATCTTACGCCGCCTTCAACCTTCGCCTTGTCGCGCGGCTTCCTCGGGCGCGCCGGCAGCACACCGACGCCGTAATGTGACGCAAGCGCGCCATAGGTCCGGTTGATCTCGGGGTCGTAGAACGACGCTTTGTGAACCCCGCTCTTGAGATTGTCAGGGACCAGCAGGCGCGGCGCTCCGTTGAAGAACCGGAACATGCGTACATGGGCGCCGGTCCAGTCCGGCAGCTTCTGGGTCCAGGTCGCCTCTGCATAGGTGAGGTTTGAGGCGCCAAGCACCGCGACGAAAATCTCCGCCTCGCGGATCTCGCCGGTGGTGGGGTCGACGATTCCGATGCGCTTGCCGGAATAATCGACGAAAACCTTGTCGCCAGCGACATGGTGCTGCCGCATCACCGGCGTCAGGCGCCGCTCGAACCCACGGAACAGATCGCAGAAGCGGCTGTAGCCATAGCCCTCCGGATGCGCCACCCGATATTCCTCCCAAAGAATCATCATGTTGACGCCGGGTCGCTTCAACTCGCGCGCCAGTTCCGCCCAGTCCGGCTCCACCCGACGCCGAGCGCCGGTCTTGACGCCCGCATGGGTGAACAGCCGCTGCTCCAACGCGTCGTCGGTCAAATCCTCGGGCAACGGCCAGCTCAGGCCCGCCGCCGCCGCGCGTTTCAAATTGTCCTGGATCGTGCTGCGCGCCACGCCGAGCCGGCGCCCCATCTCGCGCGCGCTCACCCCCTCATGGGCGAGCCGCAGCATATGTCTCAACTGTCTCATGGTCAGTTCTCTCTTCGCCGGCATCCCGTTCTCCTCGTCGATCTCGACAAGGCGGAATGCCCCAGTGCTGACCCGCAGGCAGCAGACGAAAAGAGCCCCAAAAGACCCTCAGGTGGCCGGCTTCAGTTCGGAATGGTGGCCGGCTTCATCTCGGAACGCCGGCCGGCATCAAATCGGAATCCCCGGCCGGATTGCGTCGGAATTCGCACCTTGAACAGGGCGGCGACATCCTCCTGATCTCGGGAGAGGCGGTCGAGCGCTTCGGCGACGACGACATCGAAGGCGCCGCGGCGCGCGTCGGTGATCATCTCCTGGTAGGCAGGACGGAAGCGGTTCGAGCCGCTGGCGGCGCGGTCGCTGTAGACCTGAATCTCCCGCCAATTGCGCCCCTCAACCATCTCGCGGCACAGGCGCACCTGATCCTCGATCGACGAGTCGCTTTGCAAGTCCGACGAATATCGAGCGTAGATGACGGCGCGCATGACTGATTCCTTATGCCTCTTTTGTTCGACCTTCGGCGTCGTCGCTGAGAAGACTTTCTATCAGCGCCGTATGTCGGCGCGACGATTCGATCATGAGCGCCTGGTTGTAGTGCTTGTTGGTCATGTCGATCGTGGCATGGCCGAGAATGTCGCGCGTAAGTCGTGCGGATGCAGGCGCATCACGCACCACGGTGGTGACGGCGCAATCCCGGAAAAGATGAGGAGACAGATCGACGCCAAAAGCTTCGCGCGTGCGTCGCTTGATCATTTTGTAAATGGAGTCCTCGGTCATCCCGCGCCCCTCGTTTGAAATCCACATTGCGTCGCTTACGCCGGCTGAATCCGCATGCGCGTGAGAAACAAGCCACGATCGGTATCCAGTGAGATAGGTAAGTAGCGCTCCCGCCAGTTCGTCTGGCAGGAGGGTCTCCAGAGGCCGTTTGCTCTTCATCTCTTCGCGTGAAAAGGAGATCGATCCCACGCCGCCATCGAGAATAAGCGACTTCCCAATCGTCAGCGCGGCGAAGTTCTTGAGGCGCAGCGGCCGGTGCGCGAGCAAGGTAATCATGAGGCCGTCGCGATACATCAGCGCGCGCTTGTAGTTCGTCAGGCTCGGGTCTGAGATCGCCTCTGTCATCAAGCCGAGACCGAGGCGTTTTAGCTGTTCAACGGGCTGCAACCGTGGAAGCTTCTGGCGAACAGGCTTTGCGCATCGGCGCATGCGCTTGGCAGCCTGGCCCAGCCATGACCAGTCGTGGTTTGGGGCCAACGCCCGCATCGCGAAATGCAATTCCTGAAGGCGGTTATAGATCGTGAGTGGCGCCCTACCGATCGCGGTCAGCGCCTCCTGGAAATCTCGCGCGCGTTCCAGAGTAACGAGGGCCGCCAGATCGATGTTCGCGGGCAGTTGCCCACGCCAAAGCAGCCAGTGCAGGTAGACGCCAAAACCCTTGCGGATCTTCTCGACCGTCGCCGGTCGCCACCGGGCTGCCGGCTTCGACTCGTCGAAGAGGCCGGGGGCGCTCAGCGCACCCTCCCACGCACAAAGACATTTGCGCGGCCAGTCCTCGGGTTTGAGGCAATGCGGGCGGTAGGTCTCAGGCCGGGACATCCTCGACCTCATGGCTGTAAGACTTCAGGATCTCGTCGTATCGCTTGAAGGAGTGCTCCTGTTCGAGGCCGACATAGAAATCGACCGTGGTTCTGATCGACTTGTGGCCGAGGAGTTGGCGCACGGGCTCATACTCGCCCGGATGCGCCCGCAGAAAGAGGTAACCGGCGAGATGGCGAAACAGGTGCACGTGCATGTCAACGCCGACATGCTCCTTTATGAAACTGGCGATCTGCACGCCGAGCGCCCCCGGGGTCTTCTGGCGGCCGTTGCGCGAGATGAACACCGCTGAGGTTTGTCGATCGCCAGCCAGGATTGGCCAGTAGGTGTCACGATAGAGGGTCAGCAACCGCATGAAGCCGGCCCCGAGGGAATATTCGAGATCACGATCGTTCTTCACATCGGCCGCCTCAATGACGATGTGGCAGCAGGCCGGATTAATAATGTCGACATGATGTTTGAAATCGAGACCCGCCAGGTTTTTGGCGCGCATAGGAGCCATCAGGACGATCTGGATGGCGAGAGCGGTTTGTATGGCGATCGCATCGGCGAAGCTCGGCGTGTCACGATCAACTCTCGCTGCGACCTCGGAGGGCAACTGGATCAGGCGGTGGAGTGTCTCTTCGTCATCGACGATCCGGCGGAGCTTCTTCCTGTTGCGGTCGGTCATGCCCTGCTTGCCAGGGCGCAAGCGGCTTTCGGCCCTGTTGATGAGGGCGAGGACCGCCTGAGGCGCACCTGCGTGATGCTTCGCGATCAGACGCAGGAGGCGCGCCAGATTGGCGGCGTGGGCGTTTGCCTTATGATTGCTGCGAACCCAGAGTGCTTCCAGGATCGCTCGGACAATTGGCTCCTTGACGACGCCCTTGAGGCTTCGGAGCGATGAGAGGTCGACGCCGGCGGCGACGGCGAGCGTGACGAGCTGGCAGATCTTGCCCCGCCTGTCTTTGAGCGTCGCTGAAGCGAGCGCCTTGGCGCCCGGGTCGCCGAACACGTCCTCCTCCGACTGCTTCGTGAGATAACAGGAAATGTCCTTGCGCAGGCTGAGCGGTAGCTTTCCGAAGGACAGCGTCGAGTGGCGGATGTTGCTCTTCGGGGTGATCGGGCCGCCCGGCCAACCGGGGCGGGCCGCCATGCGGTTCCAGGCGTGGGCGGCGTCGCGGGCGGCCTGCTTGGGCCGGGCGACCTTCTGATCGATAAGCGCGGCCTCATAGGCGGCGAGGTCGTAGCCGTTGAGTTCCCCCAAAGGGCGACCGCGACTGCAGGCGTGGCCGAGGAAACCGACGAGATGGCAACGGTCGTGCCGGTTGCCGACGCGGGCCAGGAGGGTCTCTGCCTCTGGAGTAAGGTAGGCGGCCAAGGGATTGGAGCGGGGGCGCATGGCAGGTTCCTTCCGAGCTTAACTGTTACAGGTTTATAGTCCTACATGCAAGCCAATTGTCGGTGCCGAAATTGCAGGTCGACTTGTTAGTTTACAAATAAATCAATCAAAATAAGTAAAATATGTGGTTGTATCACCTCCATTGTCGGTCTCGTTTATAGGAAAAGATACCTTCACTCTTTCGCCTCATCTCGCCCAAACCGACGTCCCAGAAGGCGCGCGAGCTCCCTCAGCGCCGAACTTGGTGGAGCGACGGCGCCTGCATTCGAAGGGGTCGGAGAGCGGGGTAAAGAGCTGCGGCCGTCGTCAATCACCTGAGCAACTGGGCGAGGACTTGAGCGAGCGTCGTGGCGACGTGGCAGGGGGCGGTCCGAGGACATGCCAGGTCGATAGGCCGGTTCTCCTCGGGAGGTTGGCGTAAACCCGGCGCCAGGCTCGAAGGCTAAGAGTTAGGTCGAGGTGGTGGTTGTGCTTGGTTCTTCCTTTTCTTGCCCTCCTCCACGTCCTGCCAGTAGCGCCGCAACGCCTGCTCCGCATTGGCGTCCGTCGCCCAATCGAAGACATGGTGAACGAGGTCTCCGAACGGCTTTTCCGAACTGCGGCCCCTCTCTGGAAGGGAGCCAGTCGCCAGCGCCCAATCCACTGCGAGATAGGCGATCAGGCCCACTTCATCCGTCCCCGATGGTCGGCCGCCTGTC
>VGDY01000071.1 GCA_016869555.1 Alphaproteobacteria bacterium
GGCGCTCGCAAAGCGCATGGCGAACGCCGTCCCATCGAACGAGCATCTTGCTCAAACCGCGAAAGCCGCATAGCATTCAGGCCAGCAACGCCGATTTCCGCTTTTCAACATCAAGCGGGACATCCCCCGCAGGCGGCCATGTCTCACGCTCATTCACTTCGGTCAGCAAGTTCCTCAACGACCTTCCATCCGACGCTGCCATGGGGATCTTTCTTCGACAGAAGGTCGAGATATTCCCGCGCAGCTTCCTGATTGCCGCGGCGCAATTCGATGAAGCTGAGCGCTTTCAGCGTATAGAGCGCAAAGCGTCCCGGTCCGTCCTGGGCATGCGTCGCTTCCGGCCATTCGCGCGCGTCGTCGGGCCATCCCGCCTGTTTCACCGCTTCCTTGAGCCCTTCCGCCGCAATATCGGCCGCGAAGTCGAGACTGCCCATGTAGGTGTGAATTTTGTAGAGGCAGAAATAAGGAGCCAATTCGCCGGGATTTATTGATAGCGCCTGCCTGAAGAGACTGTCCGCGGCCGTGCGGTCGCGCCGATAGGCGGCCACTCCCTGCTGCAAGAGCTCGTCGATCTCCGGCGCCACTGCGCCAAAATTTATCCGTTCAGCGTCGGCGCGGGCGATGTCCATTCAACCCGACAAGCAACTCCCGGGCCAGAGATCGCAGGCGTCGTGCGATTATTCCTGAGCCTGTGGGGCGGATCGGAACAGCAGCGCGTCCAATGTCTCGCACGCCGCCGGGCTCAAGCGAAACTCGAAAATCGACAGATCCTGCGCCATATGGGTTGTCGACGAGGCGCCTATCAGACAGACGATGCCGCGCTGCGTCAGATAGCGGAAAAACACCTGGGCCGGGCTTCGCCCATTCTCCGCAGCGAGATCGACAATCTCGGGCGACCCCAGGATTTCGGCGTTGGCGGTGAGGGTCCAGAAGCCTTGATAAATGATCCCGCCTTCATCGCAGAACGCCCGAATTTCCCTGTCGTAACCCGATTTTGCGTGAAATCGGTTCTGGATCGTCGCAGGTCTGATCCGGGCCGTTTGACACAGGGCTTGAAGCCGCGTCAGTTCGTAGCAATTGCTCACCCCCAACTGACGGACCAAACCCTGGTCATAAAGGCTTTCCATGGCCCTCCAGACCTCGAACGTATCCTTATCGTCCGGATAGGGGGAATGCAGAACAAGGCCATCGACGTAAGCGATGCGAAGGTTGCGGAGCGACGCCTTAAATGACTGCAGAACCTGCTGTGTCAAGCTCGCCCGCGGGTCATAGGGGACGTTGCTTGGATCCTGCCCCGCGAAGGGCGTGAATTTCGTTTGGACGTAAATCTCCGAACGCGCCGCCGCCCCTTTGCTGAAAACCGCGGAAAGCGCTTCGCCTACGCCCGCTTCGTGGTAATGCCGCGGCTGGCAGGCGGTGTCGACGCCCATAAACCCAGAACGCAGCGCCAATTCCACAAGCTCGGCGGTGCGCTCCTTCTTCCAGGCGGAGCCATACAGCAGCCGGGGCATCGCCACCCCAAAGGCGGAAACGATCCGGCGCTCGTCGGATATTTCTTTGTCGGGGGCTATCGCGACCATCGCGTCAGCATCAGTGGGGACAAGTTTTTGGTTGTCTCGGTTGCGGGCGTGGACGACATTACCGCCCGATCGAGACGTGCGTCCAGCAGTCACCGTGCCGGAGCATCAGACGAGACGCTGATCGCTCCGGTCCAGCGATCAGGAAATCCTTTGACGCTCTACAGCGAATGAGGCGACGATGAAACTCGATGAACGCGAACATGGCGTCTTGGCTTTTGTCGATGAGGCTGGCCGCGTCTGGGCGCAATGCGCGAAGTCGTCCCCCTATGCGTCCGATTATGTAATCGAAGGCCCATTGAGCGGCTTTGTGACCGAGGTTGGGACATTCACGGCGGAGAGCGAAACGGAATTTCGTGATTGGCTCGACGATCGACTGCTGTATGAAGAGCTCTTCCATGTAAGCGACCAGGAAACCGCTGTCGAAATAACGAAACGAATCGCTGAGGCTGCATCTCGAATTTTAAAGGACCGGGAAGCGCCGTAATGGAATGGAAAACGGGGACGCCATGACGGGCGAGGATACAAACTATCGCTATTTTCTCACTTATTCCGGCGTCAACCTGCCGCTCAAACTTGTCTCGCCGATCGAGGCCGGAGCGCTCGGTCACCGCAACACCTATATTCGCGCAAGCTATGATTCCGAAGAACGGCTGCTGCGCTGTGAAAAGATCGTTTATGGCGAAGTCGAACTGCGGCATGACTACGAGTATCATGCGAATGGCGCGCTCAGCCGCGCGCTCATCGAAATGGGCGGCGACGAAACCGAGATGCGCTTCGACGCCGAGGGCCGGGTGCTGTCCGAGTGACTCGCGGTCTGTTCCGAGCCCGCGCCGCGAGCGCGGCAACGAGCCTTGCGGCTTGACCAAACGTCATCGCCGGTGAGACAAAATCCGTCTGCCCGCGAACGATGCCGGTCGGGCGGAGTCATTGTGGCGGCGGGAGACATCATTCGGGAGTCTTGGCTTGCATGATCCCGTTACAGCCGAGGGGCTTCGTTTCACTCCGCAACGCAACCATCAAGGCCAAGCGCGTGATCGACTCCAGTAACGGCGGGATCGATTCGGGCGTCCGACATCGGCGGATCGCCTTGCGCGAAGAACCGTCCTGAGATTGGCGAGGAGGTAAAACATGGGGCTGCCGCCGCACCTTCGAAGTCTCGAGTCCGAGGCGGTCTACATTTTGCGGGAGGTCGTCGCGGAGTTCAAAAACCCGGTGATGCTTTATTCGATCGGCAAGGATTCGAGCGTTATGCTTCATCTCGCGATGAAGGCGTTTTATCCCGCCAAACCGCCCTTTCCGCTGCTTCACGTCGATACGACATGGAAATTTCGTGAAATGATCGCCTTCCGGGACGAGACGGCGGCTCGCCTCGGCATGGATTTGATCGTGCACGTCAATGAAGAGGGGTTGGCGCGCGGCGTTTCGCCCTTCACCTTCGGATCGTCGGCCTACACGCAAGTGATGAAGACGGAAGGACTGCGACAGGCGCTCGACAGATATAAGTTTGACGCCGCATTCGGCGGCGCACGGCGGGATGAGGAGCGGTCGCGCGCCAAGGAGCGCATATTCTCGCATCGCACGACGGCCCATGCCTGGGATCCAAAAAATCAGCGGCCGGAGCTGTGGCGCGCGTTCAACACGCGGATCCGGCCCGGCGAGTCGATGCGGGTTTTTCCGCTGTCCAATTGGACCGAGCGTGACGTCTGGGATTACGTCGCGGCGGAAAAAATTCCCGTCGTGCCGCTCTATTTTGCCCGCAAACGGCCAGTCGTGCGGCGCGACGGCGCGCATATCATGGTCGATGACGCGCGCCTGCCGTTACATCCCGGCGAAGTCGCGGAAATGCGAAGCATACGCTTTCGAACGCTCGGCTGCTATCCGCTCACCGGCGCGATCGAGTCGGAGGCCGATACGCTCGAGGCGATCATCGAAGAGATGCGCCTGTCGTCGACGTCGGAGCGACAGGGCAGGCTTATCGACTTCGACGAAGCGGCTTCGATGGAAAAGAAAAAGCGCGAGGGCTATTTCTGATGTCGGGTGAACACGCATCGGTCGAGACGAAGCCGTCGCTTCCAACTCTGCGCTTTCTGACGTGTGGTTCCGTCGACGACGGAAAGTCGACGCTGGTTGGGCGCCTGCTGTATGAACGCAAGCTGATTTTCGACGATCAGTTGGCGACGCTGGAGAGGGATTCCAGGAAGCACGGCGCGGTCGGCGAGGAAATCGATTTCGCGCTGCTCGTCGACGGTCTCGAAGCGGAGCGCGAGCAGGGCATCACCATTGACGTCGCCTATCGCTATTTCGCGACGGAGGCGCGCGCCTTTATTGTCGCCGACTCGCCCGGCCACGAGCAATATACGCGCAACATGGCGACAGGCGCCTCGAACGCCGACCTCGCCATTCTGCTGGTCGACGCGCGGAAAGGGCTTCTGACGCAAACGCGTCGCCACGCCACCATCGCGTCATTGCTCGGCATTCGCCATGTCGTGTTGGCGATCAACAAGATGGATCTCGTCGACTACGAGCAGAGCGTGTTTGATGGAATCGTCGCGGATTTTACCCACGCAGCGAAAAGCCTGCAGTTCGCCTCGGTCGCCGCCATTCCACTGTCGGCGCGCTACGGCGACAATGTCATTTCGCAGTCGGACAATATGCCGTGGTATTCGGGGCCGCATCTCCTTGCCTATCTCGAAACAGTCGATGTCGAAAACGCCGTCTCCGAACAGCCGATGCGTTTTCCCGTACAATGGGTCAATCGTATGCATAGCGATTTTCGCGGTTACGCGGGAATGCTTGTCTCCGGTCGGCTGAATGTCGGCGACGAAATCATTGTCGCGGCTTCGGGCCGCACATCTCGGGTTGAGCGGATCGTCGCGATGGACGATGATCCGACAGGCGCCGCAGCGTTCGAGTCGATCGTCCTGACGCTCGCCGACGAGATCGACATTTCGCGCGGCGACGTGCTCTGCCATCCCAAGCAGCGTCCCGACGTGGCCGATCAGTTCGCGGCGCATATCATTTGGATGAGCGACGAGAAGCTGCTGCCTGGGCGCTCTTACTTCATCAAGATCAATGGCCGATCCCTGGCGGGAAGCGTGACGGAGATCAAATACAAACTCGACGTCGATAACGACGCGCATATTGCGACCAAGACGCTTAGCCTCAATGAAATTGGATTTTGCAATGTCGCGCTCGGTTCTTCCGTTGCGGTGGATTCCTACGACGCCAATCGCGCGACGGGCGGGTTCATTCTGATTGATCGGTTCACCAATATGACCGCCGGCGCCGGCATGATCGCCTTTCCGCTGCGCCGGGCGAAAAATATTCATCTGCAGGCGCAGTTGGTCTCAAAGGCGGCGCGTTCCCACATCAAGCATCAACAGCCAGCCGTTCTGTGGTTTACGGGACTCTCGGGCGCCGGCAAGTCGACGATCGCCAATCTTGTCGAAATGAAACTGTTGGAGCGTCACGCGCATACCGCCATGCTCGACGGCGACAATATCCGCCATGGCCTGAACAGGGATTTAGGTTTTACTGACGTCGACCGCGTCGAAAACATCCGACGTATTGGCGAGGTCGCCAAATTGATGGTGGACACGGGGCTCATCGTCCTTTGCGCGTTTATTTCGCCTTTCCGGGCCGAGCGTCAAATGGCCCGCTCGCTTGTCGGCGAGGGAGAATTTATCGAAATTTTCCTCGATACGCCGCTTGAGGTCTGCATCTCGCGCGACCCGAAAGGCCTATATAAAAAGGCGCTGGCGGGCGAGATCAAGAATTTCACCGGCGTCGATCAGGCGTATGAACTTCCGACCTCGCCGGAACTGCATATTCGTTTCATGAATGAGAAGCCGGAAGAGATTGCGGACAAGATCATTAGGGAACTTGAGACGCGCAACGTGATCCATGGTTGATTCACGATAAGCGTGACCGACAACGCCCTCAATGCCGATTGACGTTCATGAGGCTTTGCGGGCGCGTCGCCGAATTCTCGAAATGTTTGCCGTCACGGAACCGCACCGACACTTCGTCGGTCTCGGCCGGCAGTGAGGACAAGCGCGCGCAACAAGTCGCCGAAAGACTGTCTCGGCGCCAGCAGACTTATCATGCGCGATCTCTTCCAGAGCGATGACGGCGGCTGGCTAGAGCATGTCGCCCTGCTTGAACGGCTGGTCGCTGGAATTGGATCAAGACAGCGATCAACGTCGACGATACGTGGTTTGGCGGCAGGCGGCCCCTATGGCGGTCACTGGACAACAAGAGAACGAAGCTGCGTTTCTCGCCATTTATGACGTTGCTATTCTGCGTCGTAAGGCGAATAACTTGGGTATGTAGTCGATCGTCGCCGATGCACCCTTGGCTCAGAGTGTCGATTCCAAATGATACAATCACAGGTTCAGAAGGACGACATGACAGATAACGAGAAAACTGAAGCTGAAATCTTGCAGCAATGGATTGAGACTGTTGGCGGCAGCATCTCTCTTGGAGAAAGCCTGGTGAAATCTGTAGTGGTGTCAAAAAAGGGCGACAAGCTGACGGTAGTGCTCAAGAAAAAGACGAAGAACAAGGACGAAGCATAAGGGGGCCAATCAAACACAATCACAATCCAACCAAGCCGACCCGCCGAGTTAGCGCCTGTCGAGCGTTACACGCCGCAATATAAGTGATACAAAATCGTCACATGAGCGAGATTGAGCTGAAGCTCTTGCTGGACAAGAAAAAATCGAGCGAGATTTGGGCGCGCGCAAGAGCATCGAAACTGATCCACGGCGCATCTGTAACGAGAACGCTCAGGAGCGTTTACCTCGATACGCCCGAGCACGTCTTGAGAAAGGCGGGGATCGCGCTGAGACTAAGACGGGACGGGCGGCGTTGGATTCAGGGGGTCAAGACCGGGACGACGTTGCATGGCGGCCTATCGCAAGTGGGCGAGATAGAAAACTCGGCGCCTGGCGGGCGGCTGTGTCTAGATGCGATTTCCGATTCATCGGTTCGAGAGCAGATCGTTAGTCTCATAAACGGCGCGCCGCTTCAGCCGGTCTGCGAGACCGTGATCAAGCGCAGGACGGGCGAGCTGGCGCTTTCCGACGGCACGCGCGCGGAGCTCGCCCTCGACGTAGGCGAAGTTTGGGCCGGCGAACGCTCTGCTGAACTCTCCGAGTTGGAAATCGAACTGATCGAGGGCAACGCGAGCGGGCTGTTCGACATCGCGCACATTCTGCTCCCCGACGGCGGACTGCGGTTCTCCCGACTTTCCAAGGCCGCGCGCGGCTATCTGTTAGCGCAAGAAGGGCGGATCGATCCGCTGCTTGCGCCCCGCAATGCTCAGGACCTTGCGCTTGATCCGGCTCAGACCGCCGAGCATGCGGCGCGCGACGTCTTGCGCGAATGCCTCGATCAGATCGCCACGAATGTGCTGGTCGTTCGCCAGCTGGACGACACGGAAGGACCGCATCAGCTGCGGGTTGGTCTGCGGCGGCTGCGCAGCGCATTTTCAGTCTACGCCCTCGTGCTGCGAAGCCCGGAAATGAAGCGGCTTGATGTTGAAGCGCGCTGGCTCGGCCAGGAAGTCGGCGGGCTCAGGGATCTCGATGTGGTGGCGAACGACATGGCGCGGCCGGAAGCCGAAACCCATCCTGACGAGCCAGGGCTTGCGGCACTCGCCGATGTGATCTCACGGCAGGCGATGGAGCGGCGCGAGCAGCTGCGCAAGCTTCTTGCCGGCGCGCGCGTGCAAGCGTTCCTGATCGATCTTGCGCGGTTTGTCGAGACGCGCGGCTGGCTCGTGCCACAGGATTTCGGCCAGACCGAGCGGCTCGCGTCGCCGGTTACAACCTTAGCCCGCCAATCGCTCAACAAGCGCTGGAAGAAGTCGGCAAAGCGGGCCGGGGGACTCGAAGCGCTGACGGTGGAACAGCGTCATGAATTGCGGAAAGAGCTCAAGAAACTGCGCTACGCGGTCGAGTTCTTTTGCTCCTTGTTCCCGACAAGGCGCGTCGATCCTTTCTTGAAGCGTCTTAAAAAGCTGCAGACGCTTTTCGGCGATCTCAACGACGCGGCGACGATGAGAGCTATGTTTACTGGAAACGATGTTTCCGGCGCCGACGATCCGTCCATACAGCGCGCCATCGGCTGGATGATCGGGGCCAGTCAGGCGCGCGCCGAATTGGGCTGGACGGGCGCCAGGGCGGCGTGGAAAGACCTCGAGCAGACCCGCCCGTTCTGGAAATGACAACGCCTTCGCCGGGCTTCGACAAAAAAGCGAAGCGCCTCGACCGAGCGGCGCGACGCGGTATGGAAATCAGCCGACTTGCGGAGCGCCGAAGACGCCGAGCCAATCAGGCCAGCGCGTCCGCTCTCGCGCCCGCCAGCTGTAGCGCATGACGCGCGATGATTTGTTCCTCGTTGGTCGGAATGACAAACACCCGCACCGAAGACTTTGCGGATGAAATGACTTCCTTCCGCTGCTCATTCGCTTGGCGATCGAGTTCGACGCCGAGCCATTCCATGCCCTCAAGGACCCGCTCGCGCACCCGCCACGCGTTCTCGCCAATGCCGCCGCAAAAGACGATGGCGTCAATTCCCTGCAGAACCGCCGCTAGTCCGCCGAGTTCGCGCCGAATGCGAAACACGAAATAATCGATCGCTTCGCGCGCTTCGGCGGCGTTCGAAGCTTCGAGTTCACGCATATCGTGAGATATCCCGGATAGGCCTTTCAGGCCCGACTCCTTGTAAAGGAGATTCGATATCTCCTCGGCTCCCAGCTTTTTCTCCTGCATCAAATAGAGAACGACGCCCGGGTCGAGTTGGCCGCAACGCGTGCCCATGGGCAGCCCGTCAAGCGCCGTGAACCCCATCGAACTCGCCACCGATCGGCCGTTCCGTATCGCGCACATCGACGCGCCGTTCCCCAGATGCGCGACCACGACCCGTCCTTCGGCATGAGACGGCGAGACCTCCCTCAGCTTCGTCGACACATATTCGTAAGACAATCCGTGAAAGCCGTAGCGTCGAACCCCTTCAGCATAAAATCGCCGCGGCAGCGCAAAAACGTCATTGACGAAGGGATGGCTGCGATGAAACGCCGTATCGAAACACGCCACTTGAATAGATTCAGGCCAGGCCTCACGCGCGGCTTTGATCCCGGCGATGTTGTGGGGCTCATGCAGGGGAGCAAGCGGGACGAGCTTCTCAAGCCGATCGATCACCTCGCCGGTAATGATCACCGGCGCGTCGTAATGGACGCCGCCATGAACGACACGATGGCCCACCGCGTCTATGGTCGCGCTGGGAAAGGCTTCGTCCTGCCAGGAGAGGATTCGCCGCAAAGCTTCCTCATGGAAAGCCGCGCCATCCGTCTGCGACCAGGCGTCATCGTAAAGCGTCGCCCCGGAATTATCTCGCACTCTGATCCGCCGTTCTTCTCCCATCATCTCCGCGAGGCCCAGGGCGAGCGGCGACGCCTCCTCGTCCTCAGCCGCATACAAAGCGAATTTGATCGACGAGGAGCCGGCGTTCAAGGTGACGACATGGCGTCTCATTGTGCGGCTTCCTTCAAAGCTTCTTGGCTCTCGACCGCGCTTTGCCCGGTCGACAGCCAATGGGCGTATAGAGCCGCAACGGCGCAGGAGAACAAGCGCGACTGTTCGTCATCCGCCCGACTCGTCAACAGGATCGGGACCTTCGCGCCGATGATGAGGCCGGCGCCTTCGGCCTGAGCCGCGTAGGTCAGCTCTTTCGCCAATATGTTGCCCGATTCGAGATTGGGAACGACGAGAATATCCGCTCTTCCGGCAACCAGCGAATGGATGCCCTTGTTACGAGCGGCGGTGAGGCTGAGGGCGTTGTCCATCGCCAGCGGCCCGTCGACGTCGCCACCCTGGATTTGATTGCGCTCAGCCATTTTCGATAGAGCCGCCGCATCAAGAGTCGACTGAATTTTCGGATTGACCGTCTCGACCGCGGAGAGAACGCCGACCTTGGGGCGATCGATCCCGAGGGCGATGCCGAGATCAATCGCATTCTGAATGATGTCGACCTTTTCTTCGAGCGTCGGGGCGATATTGACCGCCGCGTCGGTCACCAGCACAAGCTGTTTCAGCGTCGGCGCATCCATGATGAAGACGTGGCTGATACGGCGGCCGATGCGCAGGCCGCCCTGTGATTTCACCACATGTTTCAGCAGCTCGTCGGTATGAAGATGCCCTTTCATCACTGCAGCCGCCGCGCCTTGATGCACGAGTTCGACGGCCCGCGCCGCAGCAGCGTCATGACTGCAGGCGTTCTCGATGGCGATGCCCGCAAGATCCGCGCCGCAAGACGCGGCGACGCTGCGAATTTTCCTCTCGTCGCCGATGAGGATTGGCACGATCAGTTTTTCGCGGGCGCCGGCCAGCGCGCTCTTACAATCAGTGCACGATCGGCGAGGTCTTTCGTCAGGACGTTCGTTTGAATTTATCAACGCAGTCTGACCACGCCTGCGTCAACTCGATCCGCTCTTGCCAATAGCTCGCCCGGTTGTAGGCGCGCCGGATTTCGTTCTGATCTTGATGCCCGAGCGCGGCCTCGATGACGTCGGGTCGGAAACCCCGTTCGTTCAATATCGAGCTTGCAGCGGCCCGAAAGCCGTGCACTGTCATCTCATCCTGTGTAAAGCCCATGCGCCGCAGCGCGGCGTTCATGGCGTTCTCCGACAGGGGACGGGCATTCGAGCGAATAGACGGGAACACGAGCGTGCTCCGAGCGACCTCTTTCGCCTCGCGCAGCACATCGAGCGCTTGTCGGGAGAGCGGCACGTCATGCGGCCGGCGAACCTTTGTGCGGTCTCCGTCGATGCGCCAGATTGCCTCCTCCACGTCGATTTCCGCCCATGTGGCGCCCCGCGGACCTCGCCGGGGCGGGCGAACGTCAGCGCCGTGAACTGAAGAGCGCACCGGAGCGTCGGCCAGCCGTCATAGGCGTCTATGGCCACCAGAAGCGCGCCGAGTTGCTTCTCGTCGGTGATTGCGGCTCGATGCTGCACCTTCGGCGCCATCAGGGCGCCGCGCAGCAGGAGAGTCGGATCGTCCTCGGCCCGCAGCGTGGAGACAGCGAGCCGGAAGACGGTGCCGATCACGCTTCGCAGCCGCCGCGCCGTCTCCCGGCGCCCACTGCGTTCGATCCGTTGCAGCAACGCGAGGATTTCCGCCGGGGTGATATCCGCGATTGGTTGGGCGCCAAGGTCGGGGCCGGCAAGATCGACAAGCAGCCATCGGTTCTTCGTGATGGTGGACGCGGCGGCGCCCTCATCCTCGATGCGTTGCAGATATTCCTCGGCAACGCCCCCGAAGGTGTTCGTCGCCGAGATGATGGCGGTCAGTTTCGCAGCCTTCTAGTTGGCCCCGAGATCGACTCCCGAGGCCAACAGCTTCTTGGCTTCGTCGCGCAGCCGCCGCGCCTCGACGAGGGGAACGGAGGGATAGGCGCCGTGGGAGAGCTTCTTCTGCTTACCGCTGAACCGGTATGCCTGGTTCCAGAGCCGCGCGCCGCTCGGCTTCACAAGGAGGTAGAGCCCGCCGCCATCGGAGAGCTTGTATTCCGACGCCCGGCCCTTGGCGGCGTGGCACGCTATATCTGTCAGGGGCATTGACGCCTCCCGGCTGTTGGCCTCGGGCGAGCAGATACCAGGGCGAGGCCAACATCAAGGCCAACAAATTCATGAGATCGGGTGATATCCGAAGATGCCGATTGAGACGGCGGAAGGCGTCAAAATCCAAAAAACCACAATTATCTCAATGCAATATGATGCCGGTTGAGACGTCCTGAGATGCTGGGAGATTAGGGTGCTGGTGCCCAGGGGCGGAATCGAACCACCGACACTGCGATTTTCAGTCGCATGCTCTACCAACTGAGCTACCTGGGCTCGCGCGGGCGCGATGTGTCGCGGCTTATAGAAAGCGCGCCGCGACTTGTCCATACCCCTGTCGCCTACGGGTCGCTGGCGTTCACAGGCGATCATCCCACCATATGACCCGACCGACGATCCGAAAGCGCTTGAGTTCGGCGCCGCGCAAGAGTTGGGGGTCATAGGCGCCATTGTCGCTCATGATGAGGATTTCACCGGAGGCGAGGCGCCGCAGGCGCTTCACCCGCTGATCGGCTCCTTGTAGAAAAACGTAGATATCAGCCGCCGCACGACCGCCTTTGAGCCTTGTGGTTTGGGCCGGCAGCGCGTTTTCACTCTCATTGACCAGCAGCAGCGCGCCATTCTCGAAGGTCGGCGACATGCTGTCGCCCGCCGCGCGCATGAAACTCATCTTGGCGCCCGGCGGCGCGAGGCGGTGCAGCATCCACACGGGAAAGGGCAACGTCTTCTCGATCGCGACAATGTGATCGACCTCCCCCGCTCCTGCCGCCGCACGCGCGTCGAGACTAGGCACATGCACGAAGCTCACCTCCGGCTTCGAGCGCTCGCCCGGCCTGACAGCCGGAGAAGGCTCGTCGTCAAGCCCGAGCAAATAGCTCATCGAAACGTTGAGCTTCGTCGAGAGCGCCAAGAGCAACGCCGATCCCGGCTCATTGGCGCCGCGCGCCACGCGCGCCAGGGTGCTTTCAGGAATGTCGAGTTCTTCGGCGGCCTCGCGGTACGATTTGTATTTCGCCAGCAAGTCTTTGAGACGGCGCGCGAACTCAACCAAATTTGGGTCTTTGCGCCCTTTCATACGCGAAAGCGGATTAAATATGATTGACAACCCTCGCAGCCGCTGTATGATTCGATCAAATTTGGCCGATATTTCAGGAGTTGTTCGATGCAAGCCTCGTCCCCTCGGGCGAGGCGGGGCCCATCTTCGATTTGAGCGAGAATCGCTTCCAAAGGCGCGGCGGCCGCTGAGGTTGCCGGTTTTTTGCGCCGCGCGCCAACGTCGTCCTTGCTCGACGGGCTCTCCAATTCGGTCTCCAACCGGATGCCTCCAACCGGCGTCAACCGTATCTCGCGCAGTCGCCGTCCGTCCAGACCTCGTCGTTTGGCGGGGAGTCCTCAGCCAAGATCAATCGCAGGTTTCGCTTCCACTTTCACGGATCGCGCCCGGACACGTTCTTCCTGCTGGAGGCCCAATGTCAGATCGTCGCAAGAGCGAAGTCGTCATTACTTTGACGGCTGTGCTCAATCTCTATGGCGACGGCGCCCTGGACGAGATCATCGACGCTTTTGCGCTCGCGCTTGCGGAGAGCCATCCTGTCGAACGTCGTCATCGCTTGGCCCACGCGCTGCTGCGCATCATTACCGCGCGGGTCGAGGCCCAGCGGAAAGGCCTCGACGACACGGCCGCCAATTGATCGGTGAGAAGCTGACGGAGCTCGCCATCGATAGGCTCGGAACCTTAGTCGCGTCGATCGCTCGATCCAAGCGTCCTGTCGCGGCTCACGCCGCGGCGATGTCTCTTTCGCGCAGTTTTGCGCCCTTGCCGGCGCGCCGCGCTTCCCCTACACCCGCCTTCGAAATCGGAGGCGAGATGAGCAGCATAAAGAGGATCGGCGCGGGGCCGCGCATGAGTCAAGCGGTCGTGCGCGGCAACGCGGTTTATACGGCCGGCCAGGTGGCGGGCAAGACCAAGGGCGGATCGGTCGCCGATCAGACCCGCGAAATTCTCGCGCAGATCGACGCGCTTCTCGCCGAAGCCGGCAGCGCCAAGGCCAATATCCTCTCGGCGACGATCTATCTTGCCGACATCGCGGCCTTCGCCGAGATGAACGGCGTCTGGGACGAATGGGTCGACAAGGCCAATCCGCCGGCGCGCGCCACCGTCGAAGCGAAGCTCGTCTCACCGGCCTATAAGGTCGAGATCGCCGTCATCGCCGCGCTGTAACGCATTTTCCGCCGAAGCAGACGCCGGTTCGGCGCTGAAAATGCGCCAACAAGAATAGACGCGCATTTATTGATGCGCGCCGGCGCCGTTCAGCGGGTTGTGCGGGTCAAAAGCGTAACGCACGGTCTCGAAGCGCATGCCGCGGGCGTCGATGAGTAAGAGGCGGCCGACCAGCCCCTCGCCGAAGCCGACGATCTCGCGCACCACTTCGAGCGCCATCATCGCGCCGACGACGCCGGCGAGCGCGCCGAGAACGCCGGCCTCTTCGCAGGTCGGGATTTCGCCCGCGTGCGGCGGCGTCGGAAACAGGCAGCGATAGGTTGGATTGGGGCCATCGCGGCCTTGCTCGAAAGGCCGCAGCGTGGTGAGCGACGCGTCGAAGCCGCCGAGCGCTCCCGTCACCAGCGGCTTCTTCTCGTAATAGCAGGAGTCGGAAACGAGATAGCGGGTCGCGAAATTGTCCGAGCCGTCGGCCACGATATCGTAGCGCGCGATCAGCGCCCGGGCGTTCGTCTCATTGAGTCGCAACGCATGCGGCTCAACGACGACATGCGGATTGAGGCGCGCGATGGCGTCCCGCGCGCTTTCGACCTTCAAGCGGGCGATGTCCTGCGTGGCGTGGATCACCTGACGTTGGAGATTGGACAGAGAAACGGCGTCGTCGTCGACGACGCCGAGCGCGCCCACTCCCGCCGCGGCGAGATATTGCAAGAGCGGCGCGCCGAGTCCGCCGGCGCCGATGACGAGAACCCGCGCCTTCTTGAGCCTGCTCTGGCCCGGCCCGCCGATGTCGCGCAGCACGAGGTGCCTTGCGTAGCGTTCGATCTCTTCAGGCGAAAGATTCAACAGGCGCTCCTGCGCCGCGCAAGATTGCGGCGGGGCGACCATAGCCGCTTCGCCCGCCCGTCTCCAGCGATGGCGAATGCAAGCTCCGATATACGGCTGTCAGGGCTGGACGGGCTGGCGCTTTTTCTCGGCGCGGCGCTCGCCCGCCGATTCATGGCTGGTTGCGCGCAGCGCCTCCAGACCGACGCCGCCGAGCGCGGCCGCGCCGCGAGCGTAATGGATATTGTCGAGGAACAGGCGGGCGCAATTCTCCCAAGTATAGGTCAGCGCATGGGCGCGCGCCGCTTCCCGGTTGATATCGAGCGCCGCGAGCGCCGCCATTCGCAAATCCTCGTCGAGCGCGCCGGCGCCGCTTGCGCCGATCACGTCGAGCGGACCCATGACCGGATAGGCCGCGACCGGCAGGCCGCAGGCCATCGCTTCGAGCATCACCATGCCGAATGTGTCGGTGCGGCTCGGAAAGACGAATACGTCCGACGAGGCGTAAAGCGCCGCCAGTTCGGCGCTCGTTTTTAGGCCGAGGAATTGCGCCTGCGGAAATCGCGCTTCGAGTCCGGCGCGGGCCGGCCCGTCGCCGGCGACGAGCTTCGTGCCCGGCAGATCGAGCGCCAGGAAGGCCTCGATGTTTTTCTCGACGGCGAGTCGCCCGGCGTAAAGGAAAATCGGCCGCTCAAAGGGGAGCGGCGTCGCCGCGTCGGGCGTGAACAGCGCATGGTCAACGCCGCGCGACCACCGCAAAATCCGCCGAAATCCGCGCTCCGACAATTCGCGGGAGAGGCTCGGCGTCGACACCATGACGCCGGCGCCGGCATTGTGGAAGCGGCGCAAGGCCGCATAGGAGAGTCCGACGGGCAGTCCGAAGCGCGCCTGGATATATTCAGGGAAGCGCGTGTGAAAGCTCGTCGTGAAGCAGCGGCGCGCCTTCAGCAGAACGGCGCGGGTCACCAATCCGATTGGGCCTTCCGTCGCGATATGGATGTGGTCGTAGCCATCCTCGAGCCGCCGGCGAACGGCGCGCGGCGAGGCGAGCGCCAGCCCGATTTCGGGATAGGTCGGCATCGGCAGCGAATTGAAGTCGCGCGGGGTTAGAAAGTCGATTTCGGCGCCCAGCGCGCGGGCTGACTGCGCCATGGTTTCAAGCGATCTGACGACGCCATTCACCTGCGGACGCCAGGCGTCCGTCGCCACCAATATTCTCATCAGGCCGCCACTGCTCTCTCGTTCTGCAAGGCCTTGGCGCTTTCCGCGGCCTCCGCCGCCTCGCGTTCGGCCGCGGTTTTATGCCAGCGCAATATCTCGAATGCGCCGTCATGATGTTCGGCGATCGCGGTGCAGCTTTCGACGAAATCTCCGGTGTTGATATAGAGCTTGCCGGCGATGGTCTTGATCGTCGCGTGATGGATATGGCCGCAGATCACGCCGTCGACATTGCGCCGGACGGCCTCGGACGCCAAAGCGTTCTCGAAATCGCCGATGAAATTGACGGCGTTCTTGACCTTCAGCTTCGCCCAGGCCGAAAGCGACCAATAGCCGACGCCGAACATCCGGCGCGCGCGGTTGAACCAGGTGTTGAGGACAATCGCGAAATCATAGGCCCAGTCGCCGAAGAAGGCGAGCCAGCGGGCGTTGCGCACGACAATGTCGAACTGGTCGCCGTGAATTACGAGCATGGTCTTGCCGTCGGCGGTCTCATGCAGCGCGTCTTCGACAACTTCGACGCCGCCGAAATTGAGCCCGGTGTAGTCGCGCGCGAATTCGTCGTGATTGCCCGGCACATAGATGACGCGCGCGCCTTTTCGCGCCTTGCGCAACAGTTTCTGGACCACGTCATTATGGGCCTGCGGCCAATACCAGCCGTTCTTCAGCCGCCAACCATCGACGATGTCGCCGACGAGGTAGAAGGCGTCGGCGTCGTTATGTTTGAGAAAGTCGACCAGCAGTTCGGCCTGGGCGCCGCGCGCGCCGAGATGCAGATCGGACAGAAACAGAGTCCGATAGCGCTTGACCGCATGTTCGCCTGCTGGATCCGACATCTGCGCCCTGTTGGAGCGCGCCGCTTGGGAGACATTCGCCCTGGCGTTTCTGTCGAGCATGAGCTGTTCGCCTCTCGCCTTCGCCGCATGGGCTGATTGACCAGATTCGGATCACAGCGAGATGACACGGGCCTTTGGCGATAAAGCCGCAGCGGGACGGCGCCCGGGCGTTCGATATTTCGAACGAAAGCGGATATCTTGCCGGATCGATTCTGAACGGACGGGCGCAACCAAAGCGCCGGGGATTATGGGCGTCGAAGGCCAGGACAAGCAGAAAATGCTGGAGGCGGGCGCGCTGGCGCTGTCGGGTCAGCTCGGCGCGACCGTGCAGCGCCTGCGCAAGGCCTATAATCTGTCGCTGTCCGAACTCTCCCAGCAGTCGGGCGTCGCCAAATCAATCATCAGCCAAATCGAACGCAACGAGACCAATCCGACGCTCGCCACCATCTGGCGCCTGGCGCAGGCGCTCGACGTCTCGATCGACCGGGTGCTGCAGACGACGGAAGAAGAACCCTTCCTCGAAAAGACCAGCAAGGCGGACACGCCGATTCTGGTCTCGAACGACGGCAAATGCCGTCTGGCGATCATCGGCTGGATCAAGACCGTCGAATGGCTGCAGTGCTATGAATTTTCCGCCGATCCTGGCGGCGCGCTCGAATCGGACGCGCATCAGCGCGGGTCGGTCGAGAGCCTGTCGGTGCGCGAGGGCGAGCTCGAAGTCGAAGTGGCGGGCGCCACGTCGAGCGTGAAAGCGGGAGAGACTCTGCGCTATCGCTGCGACAAGCCTCATGTCATCCGCAATCTCGGCAAAACGCCGGCGCAAGCGACGATGGTCTGCATTCTGAGGGCGGCGGCGATGGAATGAGCTTCGCCGCCGCAGGGCGTCACAGCGCCTGCGGCGGTTTTTGGCGCCGCCCGAGCGTCAGGAATGCAGCTCGCCGACGTGCTTTTGCGAATAGAGCTGCACGCCGAGCTGCTTGATCAACTCAAGCTGCGTCTCGAGGAAGTCGATGTGCTTTTCCTCGCTCTTGACCACGCCCTCGAAAAGCAGCTCGGAAACGCGATCGTTGATCGAGAGGCTATAGGCCGCGGCTTCGAGATAGAGGTTGCGGGCGTCGAGTTCGGTGGCGAGGTCCGCCTTGATGATTTCCTCGACGGACTGGCCGATGCGCAAGGGATCGAGCACCTGCATATTCGGGAAGCCTTCGAGAAACAGGATACGCTCCGCGAAATGATCGGCGTGATGCATTTCCTCGATCGACTCTTCCCGCCATTTCTTGGCGAGTTCGAGAAAGCCCCAATTGTGGAAGATGCGATAATGCAGCCAGTATTGATTAACGGCCGTCAATTCCGCGCGCAAACCGCGGTTAAGATACTCGATGACCTTCGCGTCACCGCGCATGTCCGCACCCTTTCCATGAAATAGACCTAGGCTGCCAGTTCGTCGGCGCGACAGCCTTCACAATCGCCGTTCCCTGGGCACTCATCCAGTCCTCGCGCGGCGTGCTGGTCGACGATGGCGACGATGCTGCGCACGCAGCGCCCGCATTTCGCCTCGCAACCCATATGCCGGAACACTGACGAAACCGAAGGCCGGTCGCCGCGTGGCCCAAGCGTATCGCGCACATCGCGATCTGACAGGACGTTGCACGAACAGACGATCATTGCTTAGCCTAGTTTGGAAAGGTTGCAAACTGCTTTTTGGAAAGGTTGCAAACTTTCTTCTTTGGAAAGATTGCAATCTACCTTTCCTATCAGTAGGTTACAATGACTCTCCGAATTTGCCAACTCCCGCGTGTCGGCTTTCCGACAAAAGCACGCCGTTGGTTAGCGAGTGGCAAGGACCGTGCCGGTTCACCCAAATTCATTTGGGGATGTCCCGCTTGATGTTGAAAAGCGGAAATCGGCGTTGCTGGCCTGAATGCTATGCGGCTTTCGCGGTTTGAGCAAGATGCTCGTTCGATGGGACGGCGTTCGCCATGCGCTTTGCGAGCGCC
>VGDY01000072.1 GCA_016869555.1 Alphaproteobacteria bacterium
GCTTGCCCAGATCGACTCCGATTCTGATAAACTTGTTCATGGACGGCCTCCCTCTCTGTGGCGCTCCGGCGACCACGTCTTGGCACTTTAGATGCCGTTGAGGCGGGGCCGTCCACCCCATCATTCCCGACGCGCGCAGCGCGATCGGGAATCCAGAGCAAAACCAGCGTTCCTGGATCGACTCTGGATTCCCGGTCAGTCCTTCGGACTGCCGGGAATGACAGGCCAGGATCACATTCGTCGATCGTCGTCTTGTCCCGCTTCGCGCTCGTTCTCGCGTTCGAAGGCTTCCCTTTCGAACGGAATATTGCGGTAGGCGGCGTCGTGATCGCGCAGGCGCCAGAGGTTGATGAGATAGTCGCGCAGATAGATGAGATAGAAGCGCGCGATCCCGTGCCGGTCGATCTGCTCCTGGTGAATGAGTTCATGCCGCAAAAGCGTCGGCGACACGTCGGACTCGTCGCCCTTGAAGAGGATCGTGCGTCCCATCACCATGCCGCGATAATTGCGCGCGAGAGGCAGAATAAAAATCCAGTGGCGATAGCGCAGCCGGGGAGAGGGACGGGGGCGGGTTTGGCGAGATTGCATTATGGCGGCCGAATTTCAGGCCGAGGCGCGAACAGGCGCGACGGGGCGCATCCTAATCGCCTTGTCCGGAACCATAACCCCCGTTCCAGCCGCCATAGGCGCCGCTCCAACCGCCGCGGCTCCCGGAGTCGCCGCTATCGCCTCTCTCTGCGTGACCGTTCCCCGCACCGTCGGCGCTCCAGCTCTCGTGACCGCCCGAGCCGCCGTCGCGGCAGCGCCGCTGCGCTCCCTGCGGGGTCTGCGCCATCCGGCAGCGCTGTTGCAATCCGCCGCCCGCTAGCTTGATTTGCGCGTCGGACGCCGGCGATCGCGCAACTGCCGTCGCGCATGCGGGAGCGGCAGCCGCGACGCAGCCGGCGAGGGCGAAAGTTATGACCATGGGTTTGGCGGGACGACGCATCCGGGATGCCTCTGAAATCGGCGCATTGCGCGACGGTGTGAAATGAGCGTTGAGCAAGGCACGAATGAGGAGCCGGCGTTCGGGCTCCATTGGTCGAGCAAATGTGCCAGCGGCGACGTTTCTGCGGGCATTGCCCAAGCAGCGGGCCACCGCGCGATCATGCGGCTTCAGACAGCGGCAGGAACGCCCTCACAGCAGCCAAAGCCTGCGCGACATAGGTTTCCTTCTCGCCTACCGGCGCGACATAGTGGATTGCTTCCCGTGCGTCGGCGATGGTCGCGAGGCGGGCGATCAGCCAAGTCGCGAGATATTGCGAAGCGAGGCATCCCCCAGCGGTCGCGACATTGCCGTGGGCGACAAAGGGCGCGTCCAGCACTTCAACGCCGGCTTCAATGACCCAAGGCTTCGTCGTCAGGTCGGTGCAGGCAGGCAGATCGCCGATCAGGCCGAGCTTGGCAAGCAATAGTGTGCCCGAACACTGCGCGCCGATGAGCTGGCGAGAGGGATCAAGGACGATCCGCGCCAGCAATTCGGAGTCGGCCGCAATCTCGCGCGTCTTGATGCCGCTGCCGATCAACACGGCGTCCGCTTCCGACGCGAACTCAAGCGGCTTCTGCCTCTGGATCGTAACCCCGTTCATGGAAGTGACTTGGGGCGCGGGCGACGTGATATACGCCGTCCAGCCAATGGCCTTCATGCGATTGAGGATCGCGCTCGCCACGAACGAGTCCAATTCGTTGAAGCCCTCGAATGTCAGCACCGCGATCTGCACGAAAGCCTCCTGTGGCGACTGTGGACGCTGCCCGATTGCCAGATATTGCAATCCCTCGACGATTCATTTTGGCCAGAGGATGCCGTTCAAGTCTTAGGAACAGGCGGTCGCCGATGTCTTCAGACTGGACAGTCGGGCAGTGGCTCCCCGAGTAGGACTCGAACCTACGACCTAGCGATTAACAGTCGCGTGCTCTACCAGCTGAGCTATCGGGGAATGCGGTCCCGCCTATACAGGCCAGGGGGCGGTTTGCCAAGCCCGCCGCACTGAGAGAATTCCCGCTCGAACCGCTCACGCCGGGCTCAGCGCGTCCGCCGGCGCAAAGGCGGCGAGCGCCGCCGCGACGTCATCGGGCGCGGGCAGTCCCGCCTCATTGCCGAGATGCTGGATTTTATGCGCCGACGCCGCCCGGGCGAATTCGAAATGTTCGCGCCAGGGGGCGTCCGGGCGCTCCAGATAAGAAGCGCAATAGGCGCCGTGGAAAACGTCGCCGGCGCCCGACGTGTCGACGATCAGCTCATGCGGCACGGCGAGCGACGGCATTTGCGAAACCTCGCCGTTCTCGTCGTACCACAACATGCCCTTCTCGCCGGTCGTCACCGCGCCGATCCGGCAGCCCTTGGATTTGAGCCAGCCGAGCATGTCGAGCTCCGAGAGCGACATCTGCTCGCACAGTCTTTCGGAGACGACCGCCACGTCGACATAGCCGGTCAGCTCCTCGATGCAGGGCCGCAGCGCGCCGCCGTCGAGCGAGACCAGAGCGCCCTGCGCCCGCGCCGCCCTGGCGTAATGCAGCGCGGCGTCGGCCATATGTCCGTCGACATGGAGAAGCCGCGCCTGCGAAATATCGAGCCGGGGAAACGGCTGCAGATAATTGTCGTCGCGGGCGCGCAGGATCGCGCGCTTGCCGTCATTGGGCCAGATGAAGGAGAGCGAGGAGCGCGCCACCCGGCGCGGATGGACATGGATCCCGTAAGTGTGGGCCATGTCCATGAACATATGGCCGAGCCAGTCGGACGCGAGCGTGGTCAGCAGGCCGACGGGATGGCCGAGCTTGGCGCAGGCGAACCCCGCGGTGACGGCGTTGCCGCCGAAACTCACGGCATAGTCGTTCGCCAGCGTCTTCTGATCGCCGTGGGGCAGCCGGTCGGCGCGCATGGTGACGTCGATATAGGCGTGGCCGATGAAGAGCGCGTCCAAGGCTCAACCCTCCCAGATGCCGAACTGGCGATCGAGGCCGCAGCCTCAGACCGCGAAGCTCGTTCCGCAGCCGCAGGAGGCGACGGCGTTGGGATTTTCGATGCGGAAGGACTGGCCCATCAGATCGTCGACGAAGTCGATCCTGGCGCCGGAGAGAAAGCCCATCGACGAGGGGTCGATCGCGACCCGCGCGCCGGCCTGTTCGACGAGCGCGTCCTCTTCATGCGCGACGGGGTCGACGCCGAAATGATATTGGAAGCCGGAGCAGCCGCCGCCTTCCACCGAAATGCGAAAGACGGCGCCCGGCGACTCATTGGCGAGGATCGCGTGAATGCGCCGCGCCGCCTGTTCGGTGAGCGCGATGTCGCTTGGCGCCGTCGTCATCCGTTTCTCCATCTCTTGCTGATAAGGGCCGTGGCGCGTTAGAGCGCGATTCGCGCGCTGTCGCGCGATCGAATGGAACTCGCCCCGAAATCGAATTTCGGCCTATCCAGTTTTGCGCCTCGCCAGCGCTTTGCGGGATAGGCTCCATGCCGCAAGATAGGTCCGAATCCGTGGCCTTTCAATGAAAGGAGCGCAATGTGGCGATTCGCGGCCCTCTCGCGGCATACGCCAGCGACGCCGCGCGCTCGCGCGGGCGGCTCTATCCGGAGCCGCCGTCGCCGACGCGCAGCGAATTCCAGCGCGACCGCGACCGCATCATTCATAGCACCGCCTTCCGCCGGCTGGCGCATAAGACGCAGGTCTTCGTGCCGCTCGACGGCGACCATTTCCGAACCAGGCTGACCCATACGATCGAGGTCGGGCAGATCGCGCGGGCGCTGGCCCGCGCGCTGCGGGTCGACGAGGACCTCGCCGAGGCGGTGGCGCTCGCCCATGACCTCGGCCACACGCCCTTCGGCCATGCCGGCGAGGGGGCGCTGGAGGCCTGCATGGCGCCCTATGGCGGGTTCGATCACAACGCCCAGGCGCTGCGCGTCGTGACGCTGCTCGAGCGCCGCTACGCGCGCTACGACGGGCTCGATCTGACCTGGGAGACGCTGGAGGGCATCGCCAAGCACAATGGGCCTCTCGTGAGTCGCGAAGCGCCGGATCAGCGCCATCCTCTCCCTCATCCTGAGGCGCCTATGCATGGCCGTCCGCTGCCGCGCTATATCGCGGAATTCGACGCCGCGTTTCCGCTCGGCCTCGATACATTCGCCAGCGTCGAGGCGCAGGCGGCGGCGCAGGCCGACGACATCGCCTACATCGGCCATGACATCGACGACGGGCTGCGCGCCGAACTGTTCTCGCTCGACGACATCGCGCGAACACCCTTCGTCGCGGGGGTTCTCGCGCATATTCGCGAGAAACATCCGGGACTAGAGCGCGGGCGCGTCATCCACGAACTGGTGCGCCGGGTCATCACCGCCTTCGTCGAGGATGCGATCGGCGAATCGCAGCATCGGATCGCGCGCCTCGCGCCCGCGAGCGCCGACGATGTGCGGGGCGCGGGCGAGACGCTGGTCGGCCTGTCGCCGCCGATGGCCGAGGCGCAGCGCGAGATCAAGGCGTTTCTCTTCGCCAATATGTATCGGCATGAAAGGATTTTGGGCGTCTGGGAACGCGCCCGCGACGCGATCTCGCGGCTGTTTCCGGCGTTCTTCGAGAAGCCCGAACTGATGCCCGCCGAATGGGCGGCCCAGGCCGCCGCCCTGCAAGGCGCCGAGCGCGCGGTGGCGGTCGCCGACTATATCGCCGGCATGACCGACCGCTACGCGCTGGGCGAGGTGAAGCGGGTGTTTGGCGGGTGAGAGGATGATATCAATTTATGATTGCATACGATGGCGGCAGCGATATACCGAAAGCGTGGAAGCCAAGCCGTTTTAGCTCCGCTCAGCGCGCGATTTTTTGAGCTGATCGGGGTGCGCCCAGGGCGATCGGGTGAAGGGCTTCCTCATCCTGAGGAGCGTGCGCAGCACGCGTCTCGAAGGACGAGGAAGCCCCCGTTTGCGCATGTTTTCCTCACCCTCGTCCTTCGAGACGGCCTCTTCGAGGCCTCCTCAGGATGAGGGTGAGGAAAACAATCTCGCCCGATTGCACTGCGTGACGCCGGAACCGGAACGATCCAATGAATCCGATGAGCTATAAGGGCTACGCCGCGCGGATCGACTATAGCGAGGAGGACGAGGCTTTCATTGGCCGCGTTGCCGGCATTCGCGATATTGTGACCTTTCACGGCGCGTCGGTTGACGAAATCCGCGCCGCCTTTCATGAGGCGGTCGATTTCTATCTGTCGACTTGCGCCGAGCGCGGCGAGCCGCCGCAGAAACCCTATTCGGGGAAGCTCATGTTGCGCGTGCCGCCGGAACTGCACGCGCGCGCCGCCATGCGCGTGGAGGCCGCCGGCAAGAGCCTGAACGCCTGGGTGGCGGAGACATTGGCGAAAGCGGTGTGATCCTGTCGCGGCGTGGCTCCACAGGGGTGCGTTCGCTCATTGGCTCTGCTAAACCCCCGCGCGACCCTTCCCGCCCGGACCCCCATGAACATATTCGACGACTTTCACGCCCGCATCGCCGCCATTCTCGATCGCATCGCCGTCGACGGACGCCTGCCGAAGCTCGATCATGCGCGCTTCGTCGTCGAGCCGCCCAAGGATGCTTCGCTTGGCGATCTCGCGTCGAACGCCGCGATGGTTTTCGCCAAGGAGGCGAAGCCGCATTTTTCTTCGCCGCGCGAATTGGCGGTGGAGATTTGCCATGCGCTTGCCGAGTCCGAGAATGTCGCCAGCGCTGAAGTCGCCGGCCCGGGCTTCATCAATATCCGCCTCAAGCCGAAGATTTTCGCGCAAGTGCTGCGCGCCGCGCTGAGCGATCCGGAAAATTTCGGCCGCGTCGCGAAAAGCCGCGCCAGCGCGCTGCAGGGCAGGGTGAATGTCGAATATGTGTCGGCCAATCCGACCGGGCCGATGCATGTCGGCCATGGCCGCGGCGCGGTCTTTGGCGATGCGCTCGCCAGTCTGCTGGCCTTTTCCGGCTGCGAGGTGACGCGGGAATATTACATCAACGACGCCGGCGCCCAGGTAGATGTCTTGGCGCGCTCCGCCTATCTGCGCTACCGCGAGGCGCTGGGCGAGACGATCTTGATCCCCGAGGGACTCTACCCGGGCGACTATCTGAAGCCCGTCGGCGCGGCGCTCGCCAAGGCGCATGGCGCGGCGCTCGTCGACAAGCCCGAGAGCGAGTGGCTGCCGATCGTGCGCGCCGCCGCCATCGACACAATGATGGCGATGATCCGCGACGACCTCGCCGCCTTGAACATCACCCATGAGACATTCTTTTCCGAGCGCACGCTGCATGAGAAGAGAAACGGCGTCTCGGCGATCGACGCGGCGATCGACTGGCTACGGGCAAAGGGGCTTGTTTATGAGGGCCGCCTGCCGCCGCCCAAGGGCCAATTGCCGGAGGATTGGGAAGACCGCGAGCAGACGCTGTTCAAATCGACGCAATTTGGCGACGACGTCGATCGGCCTCTAAAGAAATCGGACGGCTCGCCGACCTATTTCGCCGCCGATATCGCCTATCACAAGGACAAGATCGACCGCGGCTTCGACACGCTCGTCGACGTCTGGGGCGCCGATCACGGCGGCTATGTGAAGCGCATGACGGCGGCGGTCGCGGCGCTTTCCGACCGGCGCGTGGCGCTCGACGTGAAGCTCTGCCAGCTCGTGAAGCTGATGCGCGCCGGCGAGCCGATCAAAATGTCGAAGCGGTCAGGGGATTTCGTCACTCTGCGGGAGGTCGTCGACGAGGTCGGCGTCGACGCCGTGCGCTTCATGATGCTCTATCGCAAGAATGACGCGCCGCTCGATTTCGACCTCGCCAAGGTCATCGAGCAGTCGAAGGACAATCCGGTCTTCTACGTCCAATACGCCCATGCGCGGGGAAAGTCGGCGCTGCGTCAGGCGCTCGCCGCCTTTCCAGACGTCGACCTTGCAGCCGAAAGCCTGGCCGGAGCGGACCTGTCGCTTCTGTCGGACGAGGGCGAACTTGCATTGGCCAGGATCATCGCCCAATATCCGAGAGCTGTCGAGGCGGCGGCGGCGGCGCATGAGCCGCACCGCGTGGCCTTTTATCTGCACGAACTGGCGAGCGTGTTCCATTCGCATTGGAATCGCGGCAAAGATCAACCACAATTACGCTTTGTTAAGTCTGATGATAGACAGTTGACCATCGCTCGGATTGCGCTGGTTAGCTCTTTAACGATCGTCCTGGGGTCAGGCTTGAGCCTGCTCGGCGTGAGCGCCCCCGACGAAATGCGCTAATCGACGCTTGACGGGCCACGTCCGGGCGTCGGACGCGCGATCTATTTGCTTCGCGCCCCAGGGGATAAGTTAAGCGAGGTGCATCATGCGCGAGACATCCGTTAGAGGCCCGGCCATCGACCTCGGCGAGTTCGAACGGCGGCTGCGCGGCGCGCAGCAACGTCCCGCCCAAGGCGACGATCTTCTTGGCGAACTCGCGCGGCTGGTCCATGGCGAGGACCCGGCGGCGACCGATCCTTACGGCCGGATTCTTGCCGAACCGCATGATCCTCGCGGTCAAGCCTCCGACCTTCGGGGGTCCTATGACGCCGCGCCGGAGGTTGCCGCGGAGCCGCCCTATTATCCAGAGCACGCAATCGAACAGCCCTTGGAGCGCGCTTATTCAGTCGGCCCCGACGATCACGAACCGCCGCAGCGCCATGAGCAGCAGCAGGGGGCGCATGAGACCGTCTATTACGGAGCCGAAGCCAATTGGAGCGAAGATTCGCAATATCTCGACTACGGCCATGACGACGGAGAATACGAACCCCAATACGATGGCGGTTGGCGATCCTGGCTCCGGCCCTGGCACGCCGTCGTCGCGATTTCGCTCGTGGCGGTTCTGAGCATCGGCTTTGCCTTCTGGCATCGGAGCGGCTCCAACGCCTCTCGCGAGATTGCGACGATCATGGCGCCCGACGGGCCCGTTAAGGTCAAGCCAAGCGCCGAGACCGAAGCGACGGCGGACGCCAGCGGCGCCGTGGTCCTCGATCGCAAGGAGCAGGCGCCCGTTCAGCAGGTCGTCACCAATCAGGAGCAGGCGGTCGATCCTTCCGTCACGCCGAAAGCGGCGCAGCTCGGCAACGGCCCTGTCGATCTGCCGCATGAGCCGCCGCCCGTGGCGGCCGCGCCCAAGAGGGTCAAGACCGTCACCGTGCGTCCGGACGGAAGCCGGGTGGATGAAGGCGCGCTGCCGCCGGCCGTCGCCGTGGCGAGCCGACCCGCGCCGGAAGCGTCGCCTGCCGCCAACGCCGCCGGCGCTGCAACCACGACCGCGACACCGCCGAGCCAGGCGAAGCCGACGGCGACTCCGCCGCGGACCGTCAAGCCGAAGCCCGTCGCCCCGAGCGCGGCCGTCTCGGAACCGGCGCAAGCCGCCGCGCTGGAAGCCGACTCCGACCAGCCGGGCGCTTCAAGCACGGGCGGATTCGCCGTGCAGTTTGGCGCAACGGGCAGCGAAGCGGATGCGCGCGCCATGTTGAAGACCGTCGCCGAGAAATATCGCGGTCCGCTTGGCGGGCTGAAGCCGACGTTCAAAATGGCCACGGTCAACGACAAGACGGTCTATCGCGTGCGCGTCGGCGGCGTGAGCAAGGAGTCGGCCAACGCGATTTGCGGCAAGGTGAAGGCCTCGGGCGGCGCCTGCTTCGTTGCGGGGAACTGACCCGAAATCATGCGCGCCTTGATCTGCGGAATAAAGGGCGTCGCGCTCGATGACGAAGAGCGCGCGTTCCTGCGTGAAACGGCGCCTTGGGGCGTCATCCTGTTTCTTCGCAATATCGAAACGCCGGCGCAGGTGGCGCGGCTGACCGCCGAGATACGCGACGTGCTCGGGCGCGAGGCGCCGATTCTGGTCGACCAGGAAGGCGGTCGCGTTCAGCGACTCGCGCCGCCGCATTGGCGGGCCTATCCGGCCGCGGCGCGCTTCGAGGCGGCGGGCGCCGACGCGGCGCAGGCCGGGCGGCTCGCCTGGCTCGGCGCCCGTCTCATCGCCCATGATCTGCGACAGGTCGGGTTCAACGTCGACTGCCTGCCGGTGCTGGATACGCCGTCGGAAGATTCCCACGGCGTTATCGGCCATCGCGCCTATAGCCGGGACCCGGCGCGCGTCGCCGCCATCGGCCGCGCGGCCGCGGAAGGGCTGATGGCTGGCGGCGTCGTCCCGGTGATGAAACATATCCCCGGACACGGGCGCGCCCGCGCCGACAGCCATTTCGAGCTGCCGGTCGTCGAAGCCGGCCGCGCGGAGCTGGAGCGCGTCGATTTCGCGCCGTTCAAGGCCAACGCCGATCTGCCGATGGCGATGAGCGCCCATGTCGTCTATACGGCGATCGACCCTGCGGCGCCTGCCACGCTTTCGAAGACCGTGATCAGCGAAATCATCCGCGGCCACATCGGCTTCGACGGCCTTCTGATAACCGACGATCTCTCGATGAAGGCGCTGACGGGGAGCTTTCGCGAACGCGCCGAGCGCGCCGTCGCGGCGGGCTGCGATATTGTGCTCCATTGCAACGGCGACCTCGCCGAAGCGCGGCCTGTCGCCGAAGGCGCGGGCGAACTCGCCGGCAAGGCGCTGGCGCGCGCCGGCAAGGCGCTGGAATGCGTCCGGCTGATCGAACCCTTCGACTTGGCCGAGGCCACGCGCGAGTTCGACGCGGCGATGTCGGCGGTGGCGTGAGCCAACAGGTCTCGTCGTCGCCAGAAATTGTTAGTCGTCGACCTCGCCGCGCAATTCGTCACGACAAGCATGTTCCAGCAGTTGAAGATCGATCTGCGCCAATTTCCATATGATCGGCGCTGCGACGCTCTCGTAATCATGGCGTAGCACGTTGCCAATGCCGGCCACCTTCTTCCATGGAATCTCGGGATGGCGCGCTTTGATCTCATCACTGAGGTGACGGCTTGCTTCAGAAATGATTTCAATTCCGCGCTCGACCAGCCACTGTCTTTGCCAATCCGTCTCGTACGCTTCGAGCGATATGTCCGCCAATACGGCATGGATGCGCTCAATTGCATCGATAATGTCCAGGAGACGGAGAGCGGCCGAGCGCGAACTCATCAAAAGATGCGAAGCGCCGTCGCTTCGATTTGCGGCCGCAGGCGCTTATGCAGGCTGTCGCGCGTCATGATGTCAACGTGCCCGTCTAGAAGGCGTTCGGCAAATTCCTTCACGTCCATCAGCTCAAAGAGGCCGAAGTCGCCTTTTTCATAATCGAAAAAGAGGTCGACGTCGGAATGCTCCACCGCTGCGTCGCGCGCCGTCGAACCGAACATATAGAGATGCTTGACGCCCAGCTTTTGCAAATCCGCCCGGCGATCGAGCAGTCGATCCACTGCATCTTTACGTCTCATGCCCCGAATATAACAGTTCGAGCACAGTTCCTCTACCCGCTGGGAAAAAGCGGACGTCAGCTTTTCGTGCGCCGCTTCCTGACGGAATTTGCTTCCGAAGGAACGGAGGTGCGAGCGGCTTAAGCGTCAGGAGCAGAAAGCGCGAACGCGGCGCCAATTCAGTTATTTCATCGCGTCGCCTCAGTGGCCTCTCCTGTGGACGGCCGGCGCAAAGCGCAGGCCGCGCTTGCGATTGCGGCCCTGAGGGGCCAATCTCGGGTGGGAATCCCTCGGAAGCGCTGATTCGCCAAGGGAAAACAGGCGCAAAGCGATAGAAATGGCGCAGGAGCTGACCTTCGACATGGACGAGCCCCGCGGCGCGGGCGAGGAGGCCTTTCTCGTCGATGTCGACGGGTTCGAGGGCCCGCTCGACCTGTTGCTCGAACTGGCGCGCCGGCAGAAGGTCGATCTTGCGCGCATCTCGATCCTCGCGCTCGCCGAGCAATATCTCGCCTTCATCGAGGCCGCCCGCCGGGTGCGCCTCGAACTCGCCGCCGACTATCTCGTGATGGCGGCCTGGCTCGCCTTCCTGAAGTCGCGACTGCTGCTGCCCGAGCCCCCGAAAGGCGAAGAGCCGTCGGCCTCCGACCTCGCCGCCGCGCTCGCCGAACGGTTGCGCCGGCTGGAGCTGATGCGCCGCGCCGCCGACAGGCTCACCGAACGCGCCCGGCTCGGCCGCGACATGTTTCTGCGCGGCGGGCCGGAGGGCGTCGAGACCATCTCGCATCCGAAATTTCAGGCGAGCCTCTACGATCTTCTTTCGGCCTACGCCCGCCAGCGCCAGAAGACAGCGACCTCGCGCGTGGTGTTGCGCCAGCGCGCGGTCTGGTCTCTGGCCGAGGCGCGCGACGCGCTCGAACGGCTGATCGGCGTCGCGACCGAATGGACCGTGCTGGACGATTTTTTGCTGCATTACTGTGTCGACATGCAGACGGCGCGCACCGTGCGCGCCTCGGCCTTCACCGCTTCGCTCGAAATGGTGCGGGAGGGGCGCTTCGACATACGTCAGGACCGGCATTTCGCGCCGCTTTGGGTGCGGCGGCGCGCGCCGGCGCAAGCGGAAGAACCCGCCGGCGCGTCTTAGCCCAGACATTCAGGAGGACGCGTGGTGGCGCAGGCTGCGGAGAAGATCGAACTGTTTGACGTGAACAGCGACGACGAGCTTGCGCGTCACGAAGCCCGGCTGCGCGAAGCGGAGCGCATTGTCGAGGCGCTGCTGTTCGCCTCCGCCGAACCGCTGGACGAAGCCGAAATGGCGCGCCGTCTCGAAGAGGGCGTCGATCTCGACCGCGTGCTCGAGCGGCTTCGCGCCTATTATTCGGGCCGCGGCGTCAATCTTACCCGCGTCGGCAAGAAATGGTTCTTCCGCACCGCCGCCGATCTCAATTGGATTCTCGCGCGCGAACAGGTCGAGGAGAAGAAGCTTTCCCGCGCCGCCCTGGAGACGCTGGCGATCATCGCCTATCACCAGCCGACGACCCGCGCCGAGATCGAAGAGATTCGCGGCGTCGCCATATCGAAGGGCACGCTCGACGTGCTGCTCGACACCGGCTGGATCAGGCTGCGCGGGCGCCGCAAGGCGCCAGGCCGGCCGATCACCTATGGCACGACCGACGCCTTCCTGATGCATTTTGGCCTTGAGCAGATCGGCGATTTGCCCGGGCTCGACGACCTCAAGGGCGCGGGCCTGTTCGACGGCCGCCTACCGAAAGGCTTCGGCGTGCCGCAGCCGTCAGACGACGCCGCCTTGCGCGACGACGAAGAGCCGCTGGAAGACGAAGCGCCCGAGCTTCTCGAAATGGAATTTCCGGACGAGCCCGAGGCGCCCGAGCAGCCCGACGACGACGAGCTTTGACGGAGCCGCCCTTCGCCGCAGTCGCGCGGCGCATCCTTGTCTTTAACGCGGCGGACGCATAGTTTCCGGGCAAACGCCGGTCATGCCGGTTTTCTCCATAAGGAAGGATGCGCGCCATGGGCGGTCTGTCGATCTGGCACTGGATCATCGTCGGCGGGGTCGTCTTCATCCTGTTTGGCGGCAAGTTCAAGATTTCCGACGTGATGGGCGACGTCGCCAAGGGCATCAAGGCCTTCAAGAAGGGCATGACGGAAGACGACGCCGCCGATGTGAAGGAAACGCCAAAGACGTTGCAGCATCAGGCGGCGGAGCAAGCCGACCGAGAGAAGTCCTCGGAAACGAAAAAAATATAGCGTCGATACCCTCCCCTCGAGGGGGAGGGTCGCGCTGAAAGCGCGGGGTGGGGTGAAAGCGCCCCTGCACCTCGCCGTCGTCACCCCACCCCGAAGCGCTTCGCGCTTCGACCTTCCCCCTCAAGGGGAGGGTGCAGGGCGCCCGAGCCACACGCATGTTCGATCTGGAACCCGGCAAGCTCATCGTCATCGCCATCGTCGCGCTGATTGCGATTCCGTCGAAGGACTTGCCGCGCGTGTTGCGCACACTTGGCCAGTTCACCGCAAAAATGCGCCGCATGGCGTCGGAGTTTCAGGGACAATTCGCGGAGGCGATGCGCGAGGCCGAACTCGATGATTTGCGCAAAGAGGTGAGCGAGATGCGGGACGCCGTCAAGGATAGCGTCAAGCTCGACGGCGCGTTCGATCCGATGACCGTGGCCCGCAAGCAGATCGTCGGCGCGATCGAAGGCGAATCACATTCGCGCACGACGGAAAAAGACGCATCCTTCGAGATGCGGCCTGCGGCCGCTCCTCAGGATGAAGACTTCGAGACGCGGCCTTCGACCGCGCCTCAGGATGAGGGCTCTGATTTTCCTGTAAGCGAGCAGGCTGATCCGTCGAAGAAGGCCGCCACATGAACGAGGCCGACGAAGCCGAAATCGAGGCGAGCAAGGCGCCGCTGCTCGAACATCTGATGGAATTGCGCGAGCGGCTGATCAAGGCGCTGCTCGCCTTTCTCGCGATGTTCGTGCTTTCCTTCTTCTTCGCCAAGGATATCTACAATCTGCTGGTCATTCCCTACACGCAGGTCGCGGGCCCCGAGGCGCGGCTGATCTACACCGCGCCGCAGGAATATTTCTTCACCCAGATCAAGGTCGCGCTATTTACGGCGGCGTTTCTCTCCTGTCCGATCGTGCTGTCGCAGATTTACGCCTTTGTCGCGCCAGGGCTGTATCGGCATGAGCGCTCCGCCTTTCGGCCTTATCTTTTCGCGACGCCGATTTTTTTCGCGCTTGGCGCTCTCGTCGTCTATTTTCTGGTGATGCCCAATCTGCTGCGCTTCTTCTTAGGGATGCAGCAGGCGAATGAACCGGGCAAGGCGCAGATCGAACTGCTGCCGCGCGTCTCCGAATATCTTTCGCTGATCATGACGCTGGTGCTCGCCTTCGGCATCGTCTTTCAATTGCCGGTGGTCCTGACCCTGCTCGGTCAGATCGGCATCGTCACGTCGGACTTTCTGAAGGAGAAGCGGCGCTATGCGATCGTGCTCGTGTTCATCGTCGCCGCGATCCTGACGCCGCCGGACGTGTTCTCGCAGCTCGCGCTGGCTGTGCCCGGCATACTTTTATACGAAGCGTCGATTTACGCCGTGCGCGCCATCGAGAAGAAGCGCGCCGCGGCGCGCGCGACGACATAGATCACGCTGCATTTGGGCGGAATCGCCCAAATGCAGACTACGTGATCGATTCCAAAAAGATTAGAGCGCGCAGGCGCTAGAGAAGCGAATGCCCGCTCCAGACAGGAGCGGGCGTAACCACTTCGCCAAGCGCGTCAGTCGCAGGTGGCGCTGCAGCCCGAGTTGCCGGTGCTCGCCTTGACCGAGCCCTTGCCTTCCGCGTCGATGCCGCCGGACAGCGTATAGTTGCAGCCCTGGCTCTGGCCGAAGGTCGAGTTTTTCAGCTTGCAGGTAATGCCGTCGATGACCAATGTGTGATAGCCGCCCTGGCCGCCGATCGAGCCGTTGATCTGCACGGCGTCGATCGAATCCGCATAAGCGGGACCGCCGATGAGCGCGAACGCCAAGAGTCCAATGCCAAGCTTATTCATCTGATTTTTCTCCAAATTGCTTTCGCGGACGACGGAAGCTGCGCCTGCAGCCGGCCGGACGTCCGCCTTGCCTCGGCCGGCGGCGTTGAAGATTTTGCCCGGCCAAGGGCAATAATGCAACTATAGGTTGTATTATTTGTGTCGAAATCATGCGCGCGCGCGTGGTCGAGACGACGCGCGCCGACGCTCAAGCGGCGGCGGGCGGCGCCTCGGGCGACATCTCGCCGCTTGACCCCTTCTCGCGCCTGCGGGAGAAGGTGGCGAGGCGAGCCTCCCGCGTCTTGCCCGCGTTTGTCGTGGGCATCCACGCGGCGCCGTCGCGCAATTTCTGTCTTATGACCGAAGCCGCTCGGCGTGGATGGCCGGGACAAGCCCGGCCATGACGGCCCGTTGTCACTCGATCACTGTCCGAGCAACATGTACGACATCAAATGGATTCGCGAGAACGCCGACATTTTTGATCGCGGCCGCGCGCGGCGCGGGCTGGAGCCCCTGTCGGCGCAGCTTCTCGCCTTCGACGATGCGCGGCGCGCGGCGATCGGCGCATTGCAGAAGGCGCAGGAGCGGCGCAACGCGGCGTCGAAAGAAATCGGCGCGGCGATGAAGGCGGGCGACAGCGACAGGGCCGAAGCGCTCAAGGCTGAAGTCGCGACGATCAAGGAGAACTGGCCGGCGCTGGAAGAGGCGGAACGTTACGCCATCGCCGAACTCGAAAATGCGCTGGCGAGCATTCCCAACACGCCGCTCGATGAAGTGCCCGACGGCGCCGATGAAAACGACAATGTCGAAGTCGCGCGCTGGGCGGAGCCGCGTGAATTCGATTTCACGCCGAAGGAGCATTTCGAAATCGGCGAAGGCCTCGCGCTGATGGATTTCGAAACGGCGGCGAAAATTTCCGGCGCGCGTTTCGTCGTCAACAAGGGCGGGCTGGCGCGACTGGAGCGCGCGCTCGCGCAATTCATGCTCGATCTGCACACGAATGAGCATGGCTATATGGAGGTGAGCCCGCCGCTGCTGGTGCGCGACGACGCCATGTTCGGCACGGCGCAATTGCCGAAGTTTCGTGAGGATCAGTTTTCGGTGACGGCAGGTCGGCAGATCGGCAGTCGGCAGTCGGAACCGACTGCCGAAGCCCTAATGCCGACTGCCGATTACTGGCTCATTCCCACCGCCGAAGTGCCGCTCACCAATCTCGTGCGCGAATCCATTCTCGACGAAGCGCAATTGCCGATGCGCATGACCGCCGGCACCTATTGCTTTCGCGCCGAGGCTGGCGCCGCCGGCAAGGATACGCGCGGGATGATCCGGCAGCATCAGTTCTACAAGGTCGAACTGGTTTCGATCACCACGCCCGAGCAATCGCTCGCCGAACATGAGCGCATGACCGAATGCGCCGAGAAGGTGCTGCAGCTTCTCGAACTGCCCTATCGCAAGGTCACGCTCTGCACCGGCGACATGGGTTTCGCTTCGCAAAAAACCTATGACCTCGAAGTCTGGCTGCCGGGGCAGGGGAAATATCGCGAGATTTCGTCCTGCTCGGTCTGCGGCGACTTCCAGGCGCGGCGCATGAACGCCCGCTATCGTCCCGCCGAGGGCAAGGGGCCGCGCTTTCTCCATACGCTCAACGGCTCCGGCGTCGCGGTCGGCCGCGCCATGGTCGCGGTGCTGGAGAATTATCAGCAGGAAGACGGCTCGGTCGAGGTGCCGCGCGTGTTGCGGCCCTACATGGGCGGCCTGTCGCGCATTTCGCGGTGAACGGTTTTGCGCTTGCCGCAGCGCCCGCGTTTCGCGGGGCCTTCACATTCGGGCTCTGGCGAAGTCCCTAAGATGGGCGTCCAGCCATAGCCGTAATCGGCGCGCGGCGCATAGCCGTCGCTGAGCAGGCCCGGCGCGGCGACATTGAGCGTCACCGGGGCCGCCAGAAATCCCAACAGACCCGATCCCGGCGCCGTCGGCGGCGCGCCGGGGATGACGAAGTTCGCCGGGACATAGCCCGCGGTCCCGCCATATTGCACCTGGCACCAGCGGCCGCAGCCGAGGACATTGAAAGGGATATTCGCCCCCATGGTCGTCACCGGTCGCGCGTCGACATTGGGGCTCACCTGCAGCGGAATGTCCGCCGCCACATAGGCTTCAAAAGCGGCGGCGCAGCCGGGAGCGGCGGCGAGCAGCGCAACAGGCAAGAACGACAGTCGTAAGCCCATCAAAAATCCCCCGGAGAATGCGGCTGAACGATTTGGGCCATTGTGGACGTTCGGCGCGGTGAAGGGCACGCCGACCGACCGCGTGATCATGGGCGTGCGCAAGCTCATGCTCGACGTGGCGCCATGATCTCCTTCACCCTGCTGCGCCTCGCCGTGTGCGCCAGCGAGGTCGCCATGCCCATGCCGCGCTTTGCCGAACTTGTTTGCCACCTCGCTTTCGAGCGACGGGCCATCGGTGCAATCGAAAGTCGCCGCCCAAATACCCGAGGAGGTCGACGGTTCCATCACAGTGCCGAGGGCCGCTCTAGATATTGGCCTCGCGCCACGTTTCCTAAGGGTTCATTAAGACGCAATCGGGCCTGCTCGTTAGCGCTTCTTGCATGACCGCAATATCCATTATGGTCCAGTCGCGACGGGGTATCGGGCATTTCCTGCATGCCGCATGAGTAACTCTTTGCAATAGGATATCCGCTACATCCATTTCTAGAAAGCTCCCAATTCGCATGTTAGGCAAATAAGGGAAAGGGCAGCATAGATATAGATCGCCGCGGTAGTCGATCGAGCACATATCAAATATTTGCGGGCATGGCTTTACCTCAGACTTCCAATCGCTCGTTAATGTCAATGGCTTTTCTAAAAGTGAAGGCTCCAAAAGGTTGAACCATTGACCAGCCGCACTGTTGTAACCGGCGCCTTTCTTCACAATAAAATTTAAATTATTTTTATTACAAAATCTACGAAAATCCTCAATCTCATGCTGGTTGTACGGAAAACTTATGTAATGTACATCGACTATTGTCCTTGGATTCTTATCAATCACCGTGGAAAGGAATTCAAGGTTGCCAAGAACGACATCTATACCACTACCTTTTCTGTGATATTCACCATATACCTCCTCAGAAAAACCTGATACAGAAATAATTAGCTTGGTCAGACCCGCATTTATCACGCCTCGTATAGAATCTTTTATGTTTTTTAGGGCAAAGTTTGATGATATTGTGCTTCGTAGATTACGGTTTCTGCATTCCTCAATGTATAATATTATGTTTGGATGCAAAAAAGGTTCTGTCCAATTGAACAGGCAAATAATATTAGGTGTCTGTGATCGGATGGTAGCGGCTTTATCCAAGATTAGCTTAAATAAATTCAAATCCATTTTCTGGCCAGAATTTTCCATGACTCTGCTTCCGCGCCAGCAGGCAGGGCACTTTTTGTTGCAGGCGTCAACGATGTCGATGTAATAATGCATGCCACGTCTCCTCATAAAAAAATATAGAAAATTCTAGCACAGCAGGATCGTTAATACGAATTAACGAGTGGCTGGAATTTCATCGGCGTTGAACCCGCATTCGCCGGATGAACTCTGATTTTGCTGTACAATTTCGGCATTTATGGCATCATTTTCAGAAGGTTAGGCTCGTTTGAGCGAGGCGGCGATGACGAACCCGGCGGGTGAATCGGCTAGCGAG
>VGDY01000073.1 GCA_016869555.1 Alphaproteobacteria bacterium
GAAAAGTGCAGACCCACCCAGCGCCAAAAACGCAAAGCGGACTCGCGCCCGCAATCATGTCGCGGAAAAAATCACAATCGCGCGGCGGTGGGATGAATAAGACGGGCTAGTCGCAGTCAGATACGCCCAAAGCTTTCAGCCGCGCGCGTTCCTCTTCGCTCAGCGCCTTGGCCGGCGCGGCGGCGAAGCTCGAGCGCCGCCGGGCCGCCATCCAGACGGCGGCGGCCCCGGCGAGAAGTGCGATTAACGGCGCGCTCCAGAGCAGCAGCGTGCCGGGCTTCATCGGCGGACGCAGCAGCACGAAATCGCCATATCGGGAATGGACGTATTCGCGCACCTCGGCGTCGCTCATCCCCTCCTTGAGCTTCTCGCGCACCAGCACGCGCAAGTCCTTTGCGAGCGAGGCGTCTGAATCGTCGATCGACTGGTTCTGGCAGACGAGGCAGCGCAGTTCCTGGGTGATCGTCCGCGCCCGCGCCTCGAGCGCCGGATCGGCGAGCCTTTCGCCGGGCGTGACGGCGTGGGCCGCGACAGGAAAGAGCAAGCAGACGATCAGGACCCCCACCCCAACCCTCCCCCGCTTCGCGGGAGAGGGAGTTAGACTCGGCGATCCCTCGGGACCGGAAAAATGCCGATCGTTTGGGTCCCCTCTCCCGCGCAAGCGGGGGAGGGACTGGGAGGGGGCTTCGACGCTCATTCCGCCGGCTCCAGGGCTGGCGCGGCGGCGCGGCGGGCGACGCCGATGCGCAGACGCCGGTCGGCGAGCGACAGCGCGCCGCCAATCGCCATGATGAGCGCGCCGATCCAGATCAGCGTGACGAGCGGCTTCCAGTACAGCCGGGCGTCGATGGTCCCGTCCTCATGCGACTCGCCGATCGCCGCATAGACCTGCCCCAGCCCGATGGTGACGATGCCGGCCTCCGAGCGCGACATGCGGCGGACCTGATAGAAGCGCTTCGCCGGCTCGATCGTCGCGAGCGTCGCGCCGTCCTTGCGCACCGCCATCACCGCATAGACTTCCGAATAATTCGGACCCTGGCGCGGCGACACGGATTCGATGCCGATCTGGTAAGGGCCGACATCGTAGAAGCTCGACGGCTTCATCGCGACGATGCTTTCGACGCCCCAGCCGGTGGCGGCGAGGCCGAGCAGCGTCAGCCCCATGCCGGCGTGGGCGAATGACGTTCCGAAGGCGGAAAGCGGCAAGCCGGCGAGCCGCTTCAGGCTCGGGCGTCCCGAGCGTCCCCGCGCGCGCAATACAAGATCGCTCAAGGCGCCGACGACGAGATAGATCGCGATCCCGGCGGTAACGATGGAGAGGAACGGCGTTCCATACCAGGCGCCGAAAGCCGCCGTCGCGACGACGCCGACGACGAAGGCGACGCGCAGCCGCGGCAGGGCGGCGGCAAGATCGCCGCGCTTCCAGGAGAGCATCTGGCCGATCGGCATCAGCAGAGCGAGCGGCAGCGCGATCGGGATCAGCACGGTGTTGAAGAAAGGCGCGCCGACCGAAATCTTTTCGCCGGTGATGGCTTCGAGCGCCAGCGGATAGAGCGTGCCGACGACGACGGTGGCGCAGCACGCCGACAGCAGCAGATTGTTAAGAACCAGCGCGCCTTCGCGCGAGATCGGCGAAAACAGGCCGCCGACCGGCAGCGCCCCGGCCCGCAGCGCGAAGAGCGCCAGCGCGCCGCCAATGAAGAAGACGAGAATGGCAAGAATGAACACGCCGCGGTCGGGATCGCTGGCGAAGGCGTGCACCGAGGTGAGCACGCCGGAACGCACGAGGAAGGTGCCGAGCAGAGACAGCGAGAAGGCCAGGATCGAAAGAAAGATCGTCCAGACCTTCAGCGCCTCGCGCTTTTCCATCACGGCGGCGCTGTGCACGAGCGCCGTGCCGGCGATCCAGGGCATCAGCGAGGCGTTTTCGACCGGGTCCCAGAACCAGAAGCCGCCCCAGCCGAGCGTGTAATAGGCCCAATAGGACCCCATGGCGATGCCGAGCGTCAGCGCGATCCAGGCGAAGAGCGTCCAGGGGCGGATGACCCGCGCCCAGGCGGCGTCGATGCGTCCGCCAATCAGCGCGGCGGCGGCGAAAGAGAACACGATCGAAAAGCCGACATAGCCGAGATAGAGCAGCGGCGGATGGATCGCGAGGCCAGGGTCCTGCAGGATCGGATTGAGATCGCGGCCTTCCCACGGCGCCGGCGCGACACGCGCGAAGGGATTGGAGGTCTGCAGAATGAAGAGCAGAAAGGCGGCGCCGAGCAAGCCCTGCATGGCGAGCGCATCGGCGCGCAGCCTGTCGGACATCGCATTCGAGAAAATCGCGATCAGCGCGCCGCAGAGCGAGAGAACAAGCACCCACAAAAGCATCGAACCTTCGTGGTTTCCCCACACGCCGGAGATTTTATAGATGAAGGGCTTTAAGGAATGCGAATTCTCGATGACGTTGACGAGCGAGAAGTCGGAAACGACATGCGCATAGGTCAGCGCGCCATAAGAGAGCGCGACGAAAAGGAATTGCGTGATCGCCGCCGGGCGGGCGACGCGCATCAGCGCCGCATTGTTGAGCCGCGCGCCGATGAAGGGAATGGCGAATTGCGCCAGCGCCAGTGCGAGGGCGAGAACAAGCGCATAATGTCCGGTTTCAACGATCATGCGGACCTCAGTGTCGCAGCAATACCCTCTCCCATCGCAGTCGGCTGTTGCCGACTGCGACGACCATCGTCGCAAACGGGGAACACCCCGTTTGCGGGGAGAGGGTCGGTCCGAAGGACCGGGGTGAGGGGCAAGAGTCTTCTGCGTCTTTCGCCGCCCTGACGTTCAGCGCCGTAACCCCTCTCCCGGCCGCTGCGCGGCCACCCTCTCCCGATGGGAGAGGGTTGACGCGAACTGTCTTGAGGCGCGCGCACGCTCACTTCGTCTCTCCCTGCCAGACGCCCTGCTTCTTCAAAGCGTCGGCGACGTCGCGCGGCATGTAGCGCTCATCATGCTTGGCGAGCACGTTGTCGGCGCGAAATGCGCCGCCTTGCTGCAACACGCCATCGACGACGACGCCCTGCCCCTCGCGGAAAAGATCCGGCAGCAGTCCGGTGTAGGACACCGCAAGATCGCTCGTCTTGTCGGTGATGGTGAAGTTCACATCCTGGCCATTCTTGACGACTGAACCTTCCTTCACCAGCCCGCCGATGCGCAGCCGCGCGCCGGCTGTTACCTGTTTCGCAGCAACTTTTTGCTCAAGCTCCGCTGGGCTCACAAATAACGAGATATTATTGCGCAGCGCGAACAGCATCAGACCGGCGGCGAGGCCGAGAACCGCCATCGCTCCAGCGATCAACGTCAGTCGCTTTCCCTTGCGCGTCATCTGGTTCAGAACGCTCCCATGCTCCCGCGAAGATGCGAAGCTTCGCTCTAGCCGCCGATATTCAATTCCTTCGCCAGCGCGTCGATGCGGGCCAGCTCGTCCTGCTTGCTTGCGAGCGCCTGTCGCGCGTCGCTCACCGCCTTTTTCGCCTTTTCGGTCTCGGCAAGCACGCTATAGGCGCGAATGAGCTTCAGCCATCCCTCGACATCGTCGCCCTCGGCCTCCAGCCGCGAGGCGAGACGATCGACCATGCCGCGGATCATCGCCTGACGCTGGTCGGCGGGCATGGCCGCAATCGCCTTGCCCTGCTCGCTCGATGGCCCGCGCGAGGCGACTGGCGCGCTTGCTTCTCCGCGCAATTTGGCGAGCTGCGCGTTGACAGCCTTGAGATAGGCGGCGTCGGCCGGCGCGTCAGCAGCCATCTTCGAAAAGATTTCGAGCGCTCTGTCCTTATCGCCGGCCTGCGCCGCCGCCAGAGCGAGATAATACTGGGCCTGAGGCGCTGAGGGATCGAGCGCCAGCGCCGCCTCGAAATCGGTCTTGGCTTCCGGCGTCACCAGGCCTCGCGCGATGATGACGCGCGCTTCGCCAAGCGCCGCATGCCGCGCCGCGCTCGCGCCCAACAGCCGCAGCGCTTCCGAATAGGCGTGGATCGCCTCTTCGCCGCGGCCGGTGCGCAGATAATAAGGGGCGACGACTTCATAGCCGCGGCCGTCTTCGGGATGCTCGCGCAAATGCTGTTCGATGCGCGCGACGGCGCCGGCGAGATCGCGCCCGTCCGGCGCGGATTCAAGCCGCGCGGTCAGCGGCATGTCGGGCATGTCGGAATGGCCGAGACGCGCATAAAGCGTCAGCGCGACCGCCGGTATCGCGACGATGGCCGCAAGCGCCGCGGCGAGCGCCAATTTGCGCGAGGCCGCGGTCCTGGACTTTGGCGCGGCTTCGGCGCGCAGCAGCCGCCGCGCCGCCTCGGTCTTCGCCGCTTCGGCGTCCAAGGCGTCGAGCCGCCCTTCGGCGCGTTCGCGCTCGATTTCGGCGATCTGCTGCTCGAAGAAGGCGACGTCGGCGGCGCTTTCATTCTCAGTCCCGCCTCGCATGGCGAGCGGCGCCAGCACCGCCATGATCGCGGCGCCGGTCAGCAAGGCGAAGATAAGCCAAATCATGGCCCGCTGTTTAAGGCTTTGCGCGCTTTATTGGAAGGGCGGCCGCAGGCAACGCCTCCGAACAAGACAATCATGTCTTTTTGCTGTTTTGCACAATCTGGCTCAGCCGCTCACCGTCAATATCAGTGTCAATTTGCGTCCAAAGAGGAAAATGATCGGAAAGCTGGTAAGTGAACTGCTCGCGCGAATAGCTTTTTCCTGGAAATAGTTCCTTCCGCTGGGCCTCGCTTCCATAAAAGTCCAGCACGCCCGCGACGTTGATGAATCGCTTCTTGGCGGACGGAAGACAAAGGATCTGATCATATCGAGCGTTTCGTCCCAAATTTGATCCGCCGATAATTTGATCGCCCGCGCGAAGTTGTTCGAGCGCATCAGGGATTTGGAGCCCCTTACTGGTTAGCGCTTTGTATAATTCGTCGCCGATTTTGGGCGTGTTGAAGTCGCCCATTACGATCAAATCGTTATCTTCGGCGAATTTTCCTTTGATAAATCGATCCTCAATCCAGTCGGCGAGCAATTGCAGCTCCGCACGGCGTCCAGCGATGTCGTTCGCGCCCCAGCGCGTATGCGCGGCAATCACAATAAAGTCGAAATTCCCGGCTCGAAACGAGCACATGTAGGGCGCGCGCCAGAATGACAGGGTAGCGAGGTATTCTGAGCCTTCCTTATCGCGCGGCGCGTCGACTTCCGCGGCAAGACCGTTGAACGTCACCGCCCGGCGATCGAAGAGAAAGGCGATGCGCTCGTCATTTCCGCCCCTGTCGTCGATCCAGTCGGAATAGACAATGTCCCAGCTCGGCCCGAGGAACTGGATGACTTCTCCGAGATCGGCCAAATCGTTGCGCAGTTCGACCATCGCAATAAGGTCGAACTGTCCCAGTATCTCCGCTATCAAGTGAATCGCGGCCTTCGTCCGACGCTTCCTGCCGAACTCGCGTATATTCCAAACAGCGATATTGATCGTTTCATCGAGTTTTGAGGGTGGAATCTTGGCTGCGGCTATTCTCTTCTTAAGAGCGAGAAGGCCTTGAGCGATTTCAGGCGAAACGTCTCCGTGATGCATTGTGTTCTCCCGCAATAATCGATTGAAAATGATGACTCTGTCTCGCGGCAGGCTAACCTTTGCCAAAGACTCGCGCAAGAACCGGACAAAGCGTCCTACAAATCGAACGATCTGGCGAGACGCTCGCGCCCGAGCATGAATCGCCAAAATGGCGCTGGCCGTCACGGTAAGGCTTGACGGGCGCGCCGCCCAATCGGAATGGGACTGGTCCTGTTGCGCGCCCTCATGCTCCGAGACCCTCATGCTCATTAACACGCCATCGATCGAACAGCTTTCCACTGTGATCTCGCAGGTCACCGGACCCGCCTTTCTGCTCGCGGCCGAAGCGCAGCTCTTGTCCGTCCTCGTGTCGCGATTGGAGCGCATCGTCGATCGTTCGAGAACCGTCGCAGGGACGGAAGGCGACAGCGAGGAATACGCCCATCTGAAGGCTGAACTGCCGATCCTTAGACAGCGCGGCCTGCTGATACATCGCGCCATGTACTGGGGCGTGGCGAGTTGCATCGTGACGAGCGTTCTTGTCATCATCAGCTTCGCGGCGGCTTACCTTCACATGCGCCACGAGTATGGCGCGGGCCTGCTCTTCGCCCTGGCGATGGCGCTCTTCACCGCCGCGCTGATCGCCTTCGCCAAAGAATTGCAGCTTGCATATTTGGAGATCAGCGGCGGCGCTAAGTCTCCCCAAACACCCGTGCGAAAATCGTATCCACATGTTTGAAGTGGTACGAGAGGTCGAAGAGCGCGTCCAATTCCGTCGGCGACAGTTTCGCGCTGACGTGCTTATCCTGCCCGAGCAGCGTGCGAAAATCCCCTTCCGAATTATTTTCTTGCGACGGGCGTCCTTCGAACGCCCTATGCCACACTGGCATGGCGTTTCGCTGCACCATGGCGTAGGCGTCCTCGCGAGAGACGCCTTTCTGGGTCAGCGCCAGAAGCACGCGCTGCGAGTGAATGAGCCCGCCGAGCTTTTCTAAATTCCTGTGCATGTTTTCGGGGTAAACGACGAGATTGTCGATGACGCTCGTCAGGCGCGCCAGCGCGAAATCCAACGTCACCGTCGCGTCCGGCGCGATCATGCGCTCGACGGAAGAATGCGAAATATCGCGCTCGTGCCACAGCGCGACATTCTCCATGGCCGGAATCGCCATGCCGCGCACCAGCCGCGCGAGGCCGGTCAGATTTTCGGTCAGCACCGGATTGCGCTTATGGGGCATGGCGGAAGAGCCCTTCTGCCCCGCCGAAAAATACTCCTCCGCCTCGAGCACTTCGGTACGCTGAAGATGGCGGATTTCGATCGCCAGCCGTTCGACCGACGACGCCACGACGGCGAGCGTCGCAAAAAAAGCCGCATGGCGGTCGCGCGGAATGATTTGCGTCGAGATCGGTTCGGGCGTCAGCCCCATCTTATGCGCCACATAGTCTTCGACGCGCGGATCGATATTGGCGAAAGTGCCGACGGCGCCCGAAATCGCGCAGGTCGAAATTTCCTTGCGCGCTTCGACGAGTCGCGCGCGCGCGCGCGTGAATTCGGCATAGGCCTGAGCCAGCTTCAACCCGAAGGTCGTCGGCTCGGCGTGAACGCCATGCGAGCGGCCGATCGTCGGCGTGTATTTATGCTCGTAGGCGCGGGTCTTGAGCGCCGAGAGCAGCGCGTCGACGTCGGCGATCAGGAGATCCGCGGCGCGCGACAATTGTACGGCGAGACAGGTGTCGAGCACGTCGGACGACGTCATGCCCTGATGAACGAAGCGCGATTCGGCGCCGATGAATTCTCCAAGATGGGTCAGAAAGGCGATCACGTCATGTTTGGTGACGCGTTCGATCTCGTCGATCCTGGCGACGTCGAAAGTGACGAAATCCGCTTTGTCCCAGATCGCCTTGGCGCTTTCGCGCGGAATGACGCCGATTTCGGCGAGCGCGTCGCAGGCATAGGCCTCGATCTCGAACCAGATGCGAAACCGTGTCTGCGGCTCCCAGATCACGGTCATTTCGGGTCTGGAATAGCGGGGGATCATCGGGCGCCTTGAAATTTTCTGGAAGAAGAGTGGCGCCTAGCACGCGCGTTGCATCAAAGTCCATATATGAGGCCGCCGCCCTGGAGCGTGATCGAGTGAAGATCGTTTTCCTCACCCTCATCCTGAGGAGCCGCCGCAGGCGGCGTCTCGAAGGACGAGGGTGAGGAAAACATACGCGAAAGCGGGCTTCCTCGTCCTTCGAGACGCGTGCTGCGCACGCTCCTCAGGATGAGGAAGCCCTTTACCCGATCGCCCTGCGGTCAACGCTGGAGGATATATGAAATCGACGGATGTCGTGGTTCTTGGCGCCGGCGTCGTCGGCGTCAGCGCCGCGCTGCATCTGCAGGCGCGCGGCCGCCAGGTTACGCTGATCGATCGCGCCGGCGCCGCGGGTCAGGAGACGAGCTTCGGCAACGCCGGGCTGATCGAGCGATCTTCGCTCATCCCCTATCTTTTCCCGCGCGACCCGGCGCGGCTGGTCAAATATGCGCTGAATCTTCTCCCAGAGGCGCATTACCATGTTTCGGCCCTACCGGCGGTGGGGCCGTGGCTGCTGCGCTATTGGCGAGAGAGCGCGCCCGCGCGCGTAGCGCGAAATATCGAGGCGCGGCGACCGCTGATCGAAAACAGCCTTATCGAACACGAAGCGCTGATCGAACAGGCCGGCGCCGGCGAACTCCTGCGCAAAAGCGGCTGGATCAAGCTGCATCGTCGCGACGAAACCCTCGCCGCCGCGGCCGCCGAGGCGGCGCGGCTGCGCGGCTACGGCCTGCATATCGATACGTTGGACCCCGCCGCCGTCGCGGCGCTGGAGCCTGATCTCGCGCCGGTCGCCGGCGGAATCCATTACCGCGACACCGCCGCGATCGTCGATCCCGGCGCGCTCTCGCAGGCCTACGCCGACCTCTTTATGTCGCGCGGCGGCCAATTGCTCGCGGGCGACGCGCGCAGCCTGGCGCAGGAGCCGGACGGGCGCTGGCGCCTCGCGACGGCGGAGGGGCCGCTCGTCGCCGGCGCGGCGGTCGTGACGCTCGGCCCCTGGTCGGACGCCGTCTACGGGCCGCTCGGCTATCGCATGCCGCTCGGCTGGAAGCGCGGCTACCACATGCATTACGCCGCGAAAGACGGCGCGAAGCTCAATCATCCGATCCTCGACGCCGACGTCGGCTATCTTCTGGCGCCGATGCGCCGCGGAATCAGGCTGACCAGCGGCGCCGAATTCGCGCGCCGCGACGCGCCGCCGACGCCGGCGCAGATCGAGATTTGCGAGCCCACGGCGCGCCAGCTGTTTCCGCTCGCCGAACGGCTCGACCCGGCGCCCTGGCGCGGCGCGCGGCCCTGCCTGCCGGACATGCTGCCGATCGTCGGCCCCGCCCCGCGCCACAAGGGCCTGTGGTTCGATTTCGGCCACGCCCATCACGGGCTGACGCTCGGGCCGGTCTGCGGCCGCCTGCTCGCCGAGATGATGACCGGCGAGACGCCCTTCATCGATCCCACGCCCTATCGCGCCGACCGGTTTTAGCCCTACTCCGCCCCGACGAGCCTCAGCGCGGGCTCCAAAACCCGCACGACGCGAGACAGATCATGCCCACGCCGAAGCACGAGACCGGTCGCCGCGATCACTGAATAGGCGCCTTGTCGACGCGAAAGCGCGGGGTCTTTTTCGATTCGATAGAGCGGCGCCTCGCTCGATCGCCGGAAAATCGAGAACACGGCCTTGGCCGGCGTGAAGTCGATCGCATAGTCGCGCCATTCGCCCTGCGCGACTTTCGCGCCGTAAAGATTGAAGATGACGTTGAGTTCCAGCCGGCTGAATGAAACCGCCGCGCTGCGCCTGTCTCCCCGCGCCCCCTGCGCCGCGCCCGGCGAAACGCCGTTCACGACGAATAGCGCGGGTCGAGCCCGGCTGGGCTCCGTCGTCTCCGACTCCGCCATGCGTCACGCTCTCCTCGACTTTCGCGCCCATGTTGGCAAGCGCCGATGCGGCGGGCAAGACTAAATGACGGGATTGCGACGAGAATCTTTGCGGCTGCGCAACCAGATAAGATTTGGCCTGCAATAATCATACTTTCGCCGGCATGGCGCCCCTTGCCAGCCAAACGCGCCGCCCAAAATGAAGTTCATTGCCTCGACAGCTCGGGGCCGCGCGCTTTCGGTTTCGTCAGCCCCCCAGCCCCCCGAAAGCGTGTGGCGCCGAGATATAGAGGTCGTGGCGATGGTCGGGCCGGCCGGGAGTTTTGCTCCCGCGCCGGCCCGTCTACTTTCGGCCTCGGCCGGGAGCGACGAAGCGCGCCCTTGCAAAATTCCCGACAATGACGAACTCAAGATGCGCCGTCGCGCCGACCGCGACGCCGATTGCCTTTTTGTTTTCATTGGAGTGAACATGACCGACGACGCCGCATCCGTCGAAGGCGCGGCCCCAGCCGCCGATCCGCAAGCCGCCGATTTCGGCTTCGAGGCCGATGTCGCACGGCTGCTCGAACTGATGACGCATTCCGTCTATTCGGAGCGCGACGTGTTTTTGCGCGAGCTTGTCTCGAACGCCGCCGACGCGTGCGAAAAGCTCCGCTATGAGGCGCTGTCCGACGAAAAGCTCGCCGCCCAGGCCGCCGCGCCGCTGGTCACGATCGCGCTCGACAAGGACAAGCGCACCCTGACCGTCGCCGACAATGGCGTCGGCATGTCGCGCGAGGAGCTGATCGGCGCGCTCGGCACCATCGCCAATTCGGGAACCCGCGCCTTTCTCGACAAGCTCGGCAAGGAAAAGGACGCCGGCTTCATCGGCCAGTTCGGCGTCGGCTTCTATTCCGCCTTCATGGTCGCCGATCGCGTCGAGGTGGCGACCAGGCGCGCCGGCGAAGATCAGGCCTGGCTGTGGCGTTCGGAAGGAAAGGGCTCCTATCAGATCGCGCCGCTGCCGCTCGACGAGGCGCCCGCCGTCGGCGCGCGCGTCACACTGCATCTTAACGCCGAGAGCGACGAATTTCTCGACGGCTGGCGCGTCGAAAACGTCGTGCGCGAACATTCGGGCGCGATCGCCGCGCCGATCGACCTTATCGCCGCGCCGGGCGAAGAGCCCCGCCGCATCGCCGAGGGCGTCGCGCTGTGGACGAAGCCGAAATCCGAGATCACGCAGGAGCAATATGTCGATTTCTACCGGCAGTTGTCCGGACAATTGGACGAGCCGGCGCTGATCGCCCACTGGCGGGCCGAAGGACGCACCGAATATACGGTGCTCGCCTTTGTTCCGGGCGCGCGGCCGTTCGATCTCTTCGATCCGGCGCGAACCAGCAAATCCAAGCTTTATGTGCGCCGCGTGCTGATCTCACGCGACATGGCGATGCTGCCGGCCTGGCTGCGGTTCATGCGCATCGTCGTCGACAGCGCCGACATTCCGCTCAACGTCTCGCGCGAGATGGTGCAGAAGAGCCCGGTCGTCGGCGCGATCGGCAAGGCGATCGCGACGCGCGTCTTGCACGAGCTGAAAAAGCTCGCCGACTCCGAGCCCGAGAAATTCGCTGACGTGTGGAAAAACTTCGGGTCGGTTCTCAAGGAAGGACTGCACGAAGACCCGAGCCGCCGCGACGACCTGTTCGAAATCGCCCGTTTCGCCTCGACCAAGGCGGAGGAAAAGACCCGCACGCTCAAGGATTACGTCGCCGATCTCAAGGAGAATCAGACCGCGATCTATTATCTCGTCGGGGACGACATGAAGCGGCTGCGCGCCAGCCCGCAGCTCGAAGGCTTCCGGGCGAGAGGCGTCGAGGTGCTGCTGCTCGACGACGCCGTCGACGCCTTCTGGGTGACGAGCGCGCTGGGATTTGACGGCAAGCCGTTCAAATCGGTGACGCAGGGTCAGGCGGACATTGATTCGATCGCGCTCGTCGACGACGCCAAAACGGCGGATGCGGCGCCCGCCGACGTGGCTGATTTGCTGTCGGCGCTGAAGGAAACGCTCGGCGAATATGTGGACGACGTGCGCGCCTCGACGCGGCTCACCGACAGCGCCGTGTGCCTCGTGGCGCCCGATACCGGTTTCGATCGCCAATTGTCCCGCCTTCTGGCCGAACATGGTCAACAGGCGGCCTTCGGAAAGCCGGTTTTAGAGGTCAATCCGAGGCATCAGGCGATCGTCGCGCTGGCGACCGCGTTGCGCGCGAAAGGGCGGGACGCGACCAGCGACGACCAGTTCCTTCTGCTGGATCTGGCGCGAGTCGCCGACGGCGAACATCCGATCGACGCGGCGGCGTTTGCGAAGCGGCTCGCGGCGCTTCTCGCCAACAAGGGATAGGTCATGAAGCTGGGCGTTGGGAAAAAGCCGGCGGCGGACAGCCCGCCGGCCCCGACGCGAATCGAAGCGATCGGGTCGGTCGCGGACCGCCTCGAAGCCGCCGGCGTCGAGCATCCGGAGGACGAGGCGCGCGCGCTGTTGCGCGGCGCCGCGGGGCTGACGCGGCTCGAGCTCGCCCTCGCGCCGCGCGCGCCGCTGTCGGAGGACGAATCGCGCATCCTTTCCGACTATGCGGCGCGGCGGGCCGCCCGCGAGCCCGTGTCCCGCATCCTGGGCGAGCGCGGATTCTGGACGCTCGATCTTACCGTCGCGCCCGGCGTGCTCGATCCGCGGCCGGACACCGAAACGCTGGTCGAAACCGCGCTAAGCCTCGTCGCAGGAAAACACGATTCGCCGCTCGCCATTCTCGATCTCGGCTCCGGCTCGGGGGCCATCGCCTGCGCGCTGCTCAGCGAGCTTCCGGCCGCCTGGGCGCTCGCCGTCGATCTTTCGCCGGAAGCCTGCGCGGCGACCGCCGCTAATCTCGGGCGCTGCGGGTTCTCCGATCGCGCGTATGTCGTGCGCGGCCGCTGGGCCGAGGCGCTGCAGGGAGGTTTCGACCTCATCGTCGCCAATCCGCCCTATGTGCGCAGCGACGATATCGCAGGGCTCGACCCCGAGGTGCGGCTGCATGATCCGGCGCTGGCGCTCGACGGCGGCGCCGACGGACTCGACTGTTATCGAGAGATTTTCGGCGACCTGCCGAGGCTGCTGGCCGAAGACGCTGTCGTTCTAGTCGAAGTCGGCTTCGATCAAGCCGCCAGCGTCGCCGCGCTTTTGGCCGTCCATGGGCTCCAAATCGAGCGCGTCGCCCGCGACGCAGGCGGACGCGAGAGGATCGTCGCGGCGCGCCTTGCGCCCTCGCCGACGTGACATATTGGCTACAGTACTCCCTTTTTTCGCCCGCCGCTCGGCGCCCGGCCTTGTTGGGGGGCGCCCCCTCCACTATAGTCATTCCAAGTTCCAGCCGATCGCCGACTTCGAGAGAGAACCTCGATCCTTTGGCTCCGCTTCGCGAACGGAAGCCCGAAACGACCGGCCGGGAGCAAAGTCGAAATCGACATGAGAGCGCCGGAGTAAGGCCACTTCGATCGTCGCCGGGCGTCATGCGCCGGGCAGGCAGACGGCATCCCGCCGCGCTTGGCGTCATGAATTCGCGCTGAGGGGAATTGGCGCAGAACTGGGCGGGGCTGCAGATTGCGGCCGACTTGAGGACATTCGATTCGCGCGCCGCTCTCGAAGCCCGCGGTCCGGGAACGGATCGCTCTCGCCCAGTCATACGGCGTTGGCGGCTTCTGGCGAATGGATTTAGCGGCGGCGTTGTCGATATGGCCGCGCAGGCGAGGGTCAAGCGCAGCGAAATTGCGGGGAGTTTGATGAGACCAGGACAGAACAAGAGAATGCGCGGACGCAACGGCCGCAAAGGGCCCAATCCGCTGACGCGATCCTATGAGTCCAATGGACCCGACGTGAAGATTCGCGGCACGGCTCAACATGTCGCCGAAAAATATCTTCAGCTCGCGCGCGATGCGCAGTCGTCCGGCGACATTATCATGGCCGAGAGCCTACTGCAGCACGCAGAGCACTATTTCCGGCTGATCGCCGCCGCGCAGCAGCAGGTCAACGGCTATGCGCGCCCGCAGTTCGAAGCCGAAGTCGAGACCTCCGACGACGACGACGATTTCGCGCCGCTTCCCGACCGTTTCGCGCCGCTTGCCGAGCGGCTGCCGGCGCCGGCATACCAGCCGCAACCGCAGCAGCAGCCATTCGCGCCGCCTCAAAATTTTGCGCCGCCGCAGCCTCAGCCGCAGCCTTTCGAGGAGCGCCCGATCGGCGAGATGCAGCGCGCGGAACGCCCCGAGCGCCCGCAGCGGCCCGAGCGGCCCGAGCGGCCGCCGTTTAACCGAGATCGCAACGTCGAGGGCGGCGACCGCCCCCCGCGTCACCAAGGCTACGACCGCAGCCGCGACCGTCGTTTCCAGCCGCGCGGCGAGACCGCCGCCGCCGAGGGAGCCGCGGGAGCGGCGCTGCCGTCATTCATAACCGGGCCGACGGGCTCTCGTCCCGCGCCGAGCGATGTCGCGGAGCCGCTGATCGAGCGTGAAACGCCGCGCGACCAGGAGGGCGGAGTCAACTATCATCTGAGCTCGCGCCGTCGCCGGCGGCCGCGCCCGCCGATGGACGACGCCAGCGGCGGCTCTCGGGAAGATGACGCGCCCGAGGTCGGCGAACTGCCGGTTGAGCCGGATCGGTTCTAACCGATTTATGCGACGACGCTGATCGCGTCGCCGGCGGCGATTCGTCCGCCCTGCGCCACCCGCGCATAGACGCCGCAGTCGATATGGCCGAAGCTGTTGCGCAGCGTCTGGACGAGATCCATGTCGCGCCGCCCGGTTCCCGGCTCGACGCCGGTGGCCGCGCAGCGGTCGGTCATTTTGAGAATGTCGAGCCGCACGCCGCCGATCATGAGCGTTCGGCCCGGAAGCGCCGCCTCGGCCCAGGGGGCCATGTCCTCGAGATAGAGATTGGCCCGAAACCGCAACGGATCGACCGCGGCCCTCTGCGCTTCGCCGATCGCCGCGACGCTGGCGAGATTGACGAGCGAGACGAAGCCGGACTTCGAATCGGTAAAGCGAAAGCCCTCCGACGCGGCGAGCAGCCGCACGGGACCGCGGATTTCGGCGCCAAGAAAGCCGGTCAGGAAGTCTTCGATGGCTTGGCGCCCTCCGGCCGACCGTAAATCCCCACGCGTGACCTCGCGCCCGTCTTGCACGATCGTCAGCACGCCCGTCGCCGCGTCGTAGCGCGTCGCGAGACCGGCGAGCGCGCCGTTCCGCATCAGCATGAGAAATTTGATCTTGGGCTGGTGCGCCGGCGCCGCCGGATCAAAGCCTGACCGCCCGTTTTCGAGCGCGAACATCCGATCGCCGGGAAAGTAGCCATCCGAGTGCAAATCGGCGGCGTCGAGCCTCTCGGGCGAGAGGCCCTTGACGGGATAGCGGTAGAGGGCGGCGATGCGCATGCTGGCTCCGGCGAAAATCGGCAGCGACAATACGTCCTGGCGAAGCGGCGGCAAATTGCGACGCTTGCGCCGCGCGTGGGCCTTTTCAACTGGCCCCCGCTTCCCATATCGACCACGAGGGCCGCCGCAAGGGGCTCTCTCACAAAATATTGGACGCGGGGCGGACCGCTTGAAAAAGGGCCGCCTCATGGTCAGAGGGGCTATGAATGAACTTTGAGAAATACACCGAACGCGCGCGCGGATTCGTGCAGAGCGCCCAGTCGCTGGCGACGCGCGAGGGCCACCAGCAGTTTACGCCCGAACATATTCTAAAGGTCCTGCTCGACGACGATCAGGGTCTCTCCGCCGGGCTGATCGACCGCGCGGGCGGGCGCTCGCGCGAGGCGCTGGCGAAAACCGAGGCCGCTTTGGCAAAACTGCCGAAAGTCGGCGGCTCGGGCGCCGGCCAGCTCTATCTCGCGCCGGCGACCGCCCGGCTCTTCGACAACGCGGAGAAGATCGCCCAGAAGGCGGGCGATTCATACGTCACCGTCGAGCGGCTGCTGCTCGCGCTGGCGATGGAGAAGGATTCCGAGGCCGCGCGCATCCTCAAGGACGCGGGCGTCACGCCGCAGACGCTGAACGCCGCGATCGAGGATTTGCGCAAGGGCCGCACGGCGGATTCGGCTTCCGCCGAGAACGCCTATGACGCGCTGAAGAAATACGCCCGCGACCTCACCGAAGCGGCGCGGGAAGGCAAACTCGACCCGGTCATCGGCCGCGACGAGGAAATCCGCCGCACCGTGCAGGTGCTGTCGCGGCGAACCAAGAATAATCCGGTGCTGATCGGCGAACCCGGCGTCGGCAAGACCGCGATCGTCGAGGGGCTCGCGCTGCGCATCGTCAATGGCGACGTGCCCGAGTCGTTGCAGGACAAGAAGCTGCTCGCGCTCGACATGGGCGCGCTGATCGCCGGCGCGAAATATCGCGGCGAATTCGAGGAGCGGCTGAAGGCGGTGCTGAACGAAGTTACCGCCGCCGAGGGCAAGATCATCCTGTTCATCGACGAGATGCATACGCTCGTCGGCGCCGGCAAGGCGGATGGCGCGATGGACGCCTCCAATCTCCTGAAGCCGGCGCTGGCGCGCGGCGAATTGCATTGCGTCGGCGCGACGACGCTCGACGAATATCGGAAACATGTCGAGAAGGACGCGGCTTTGGCGCGGCGCTTCCAGCCGGTCTTCGTGGACGAACCGACGGTCGAGGATACGATCTCGATCCTGCGCGGGTTGAAGGAGAAATACGAACTCCATCACGGCGTGCGCATCACCGACAGCGCGATCGTCGCCGCGGCGACTTTGTCGAACCGCTACATTTCCGACCGCTTCTTGCCGGACAAGGCGATCGACCTCATCGACGAGGCGTCGTCGCGACTGCGCATGCAGATCGACTCGAAGCCCGAGGAGCTCGATGAACTCGACCGGCGCATCATTCAGCTGAAGATCGAGCAGGAAGCCTTAAAGAAGGAAACCGACGCCGCCTCGAAGGACCGTCTGTCCAAGCTGGAAGGCGAGCTTGCCGACCTCGAAGAGAAGTCGGCGGCGCTCACCGCGCGCTGGCGGGCCGAGAAGGACAAGCTCGGCGCGGCGCAGAAACTCAAGGAGCAGCTTGAGGCGGCGCGCAACGAACTGGCGCAGGCGCAGCGGCGCGGCGAATATCAGCGCGCCGGCGAACTGACGTACGGCGTGATTCCCGACCTCGAAAAGAAGCTCGGCGAGACCGAAAGCCAGGCCGACACGCTGGTTGACGAAGCGGTCACCGCCAATGACGTGGCGCAGGTCGTCTCGCGCTGGACCGGCGTGCCGGTGGACAAGATGCTCGAGGGCGAACGCGAAAAATTGCTGCACATGGAGGACGAGCTCGCCAAGCGCGTCGTCGGGCAGCATGATGCGGTCGTCGCCGTGTCGACCGCGGTGCGCCGGGCGCGCGCCGGACTGCAGGACCCAAACCGTCCGATCGGCAGCTTCATCTTCCTTGGTCCGACCGGCGTCGGCAAGACCGAGCTGACCAAGGCGCTGGCGAGCTTCCTCTTCGACGACGAGACCGCGATGGTGCGGCTCGACATGTCGGAATATATGGAAAAGCACTCAGTGGCGCGGCTCATCGGCGCGCCGCCCGGCTATGTCGGCTATGAGGAAGGCGGGGCGTTGACCGAAGCGGTTCGACGCCGGCCGTATCAGGTCGTGCTGTTCGACGAGATCGAAAAGGCGCACCCGGACGTCTTCAACGTGCTGCTGCAGGTGCTCGACGACGGCCGCCTCACCGACGGCCAGGGCCGCACGGTGGATTTCAAGAACACGCTGATCATCATGACATCGAATCTCGGATCGGAGTTCCTCGTCATGCAGAAGGAGGGCGAGGATTCCTCCGCCGTGCATGACGAAGTCATGCAGGTGGTGCGGGCGCATTTCCGGCCGGAGTTCCTGAACCGCGTCGACGAGATCATCCTGTTCAACCGCCTGCGGCGCGAGGATATGGGCGCGATCGTCGACATCCAGGTCAAGCGGCTGCAGAAGCTCCTCGAAGATCGCAAGATCACGCTGCATCTCGACTCAAAGGCGCGCGACTGGCTCGCGGCGAAGGGCTACGACCCGACTTATGGCGCGCGGCCGCTAAAGCGCGTCATGCAGAAGGAGCTGCAGGACGCCCTCGCCGAGCGCCTGCTCGCCGGCGAGATCATCGACGGCGCGACGGTTGAAGTTTCGGCCGACGCCTCGGGCCTCGTCATCGACGGCAAGTCGACGCACGGCCGCGCCGCGCCGATGCTGCGCACGGTGGGGAACGCTTGAGTTGAAATTTAGGCCCCCGCAATGCCGGGGGCTTTTTTCTCGACGCATTCTGCACGAACGCACTCTCATCTTCTCGCGGGACTGCGCCGAGCAATTCTGAAACACGAACGCTGCCGCGCAAGGCGGCTTGCCAAAGCTTTGGGGGATGTCCCGATCATTGTTGAAAAAGGAGGAGCGGCGTTGCTCGCCTTGAGCCGTTAGGCTCGGGGTGCTGATTCCACGAAAGGAAGCAACGCCATGCAGGAACATACCACATCGACCGCGATTC
>VGDY01000074.1 GCA_016869555.1 Alphaproteobacteria bacterium
CCTCTCATTGGCGGTGAGTCTGCCCACAATGCTCGCGGGGTTCGCCCGTTACAGTCGTGACCGCAGCTTCTTGACCCTTGGACGGAACAGGGCCTTCGCGCTCGTCATGGCGGCCGGGTCGATCGTCGGGAGTTTCGTCGGAGGCTGGTTGCTCGCCATCGTCCCGAGCGCGCTTCTGCTTCCCGCCCTCGCCGCGATCCTGCTCGTCTCCGCCGCGAAGGTCTGGCGGCACAGCTGATCTCGTCCCAAAAGAACCAAACACATTTTCTTTAGGCGCGCCCGGCGAGATGGGCGACGACGACGTGTCGTCGCCGGTTCTCGCTCTCCTTGTCGATCAATCAATACAATGACGCCGGATGGTGCCATGCCGCCGATAGTAATAACAACGGCGCCGACTGCGGACGACGGTCTTCTCGACTCTCGCGCCCACCATGTCATCGGGCGTGGCGACCGCCTCTGACAGCGCTTCGCGCCTTCCGCTGTCGGCCGCGGCGCCCCGCAAGGGATTGAAGAAAGCGCGCGACGGAGACGTCGACAAGCCTGCCGCCCCGCCAACAGACGCGAACAGCAAGCGCAAGAACATCCGCCTTTCCATGATCTCCTCCTCCAACTTCTTGTTTTCGCGTCGCCCGCTTCGACACGGTCTTCAATTGGAATATTTCAAAGCGACTCTGTCAACTCGACCGAACAACACCCAACGAGACGGCTCTGGTCCGCGGCTCGGCCTCGGAATGGGGGCCTCGGCGTCCAATATTGCAAAGCACGAATTCGCCACTAACGTGTCTCGTTCAACGAGGCCGACGCAACCGCATTGACGTTTATCAATGAAGGAGGCTGAACCATTGAGGCTTTTTGGGAGAGACGGCCAACCTGCGCCGACGGACAAAGGCTCGCAATATGATACGCTGAAGGATTTCACGTTGCGAGCGACCGTCGTTTTGCTGATCTGCGTTGGCGCTGTCGTGCTGTGGCGGCTCACGGAGGCGATAATGGCGTCCTTCGCGTCCGTGGTGATTGCTGTGGCCTGGCGCGGCGCCGCGCGACCTATCGCAGAACGATGCAAAATCTCGACTCCGCTCTCTCTGCTCGCGGTCGCGATCATCGTTATTGGTTGCGCCGGCTTGGCGACCATGCTCTTCGGGAGCCATCTCCTCAAGCAATACGATGATCTCGCGCGAGACATTCCAGCGGCCGTCGCCGTCATCAAGGAAGGCGTCGAAGCCCATCCTTGGGGGCGTTTCCTCGAGCACTTCGTCGCAGGCGTCGACCTCTCGAAAGCAACGGCGCCGATCGCCATGCATATCGCGTCGCTTATCGGCTCTCTGGGCCATGTGCTGGGATATACGGCCTTTATTTTGCTGGGTGGCGCCTATCTCGCAGTTGATCCCGATCGTTACGTCGACGGGGTGATCGCCATTGCGCCTGAGAACCGCAGAAACGACGTCGCCCGATTCTTCGAACGATCGGGAGCGAAGCTTCGACGATGGCTGTCCGTGCAACTTTATGTCGTCGCGCTCAACGCAGGCATGGCGGGCGCGGGACTTTGGCTCAGCGGCGTCGATGCGCCTTTCGCGCTTGCGACAATCAGCGGCGCTTTGGCGTTCATCCCCTATTTTGGATCGATCGTCGCAATGTTCGTCGGCGCGCTGGCCGCGCTGCCCCAAGGTCTGTCGTTCGCCTTTCTCGCCGCTGGCACGATTGGAGCCGCTAGTTTCATCGAGGGCTATTTGATTACGCCCTATCTTCAGAGCGAGGCGCTGGTTTTGCCGCCGGTGACCCTTCTCTTCTTCATGCTGGCCTTGGGAACGCTGTTTGGGGTTATGGGCGTCGTTCTCTCCGTTCCAGCCACGGTCGTGCTGGCGTCCGCCTTCGAAGTGCTGACGGAGAAAAAGAGCTAAGCTATTTCGTCATTCGCTCACCCAAGCGAGGATCAAGGCGCGTGATGGATATGACTGGATGCGAACAAATTGACGAAACGTCTAATCTCGGGCGGCGTCCGCGCGTCAGAATCCCTAATTCGTTGTATCACATAACGTATAATGCTTGGCGAAGAGAAGAGGCGCGATGCAATCGGATCAGCAACGTTCCGCGACATTGGAGATCGTGACTCTCGACGGGATGCAGGCCCTGCTGGAGAGTCTGCGCCGTCGCGGCTTCCGCACGATCGGCCCGACCATGCGCGATCAGGCGATTGTCTATGACGACATCGAGTCGATCGACGATTTGCCGCGTGGATGGACGGACGAGCAGGATGGCGGTCGCTATCGTTTGCTGCGGCGGGATGACGACGCCTTGTTCGGCTACGCCGTCGGTCCTCATTCCTGGAAGTGCTATCTGCATCCGCCGCGATTGCGACTGTGGCGCGCGCGGCGAGAGGGGCATGACGTGCAGCTCGAGTGGGACGCGACGCCGGCCGAACGTCTCGCCTTCATCGGCGTGCGCGCTTGCGAGCTGCGCGCAATCGCCATTCAGGACCGGGTGTTTCTCGACGGGCCTTATCGCGATCCGCATTATGAGGCGCGCCGCGAAAACGTTTTCATCGTCGCCGTCAACTGCGGCAAGGCCGGAGGGACGTGTTTCTGCGCCTCGATGAACGCCGGGCCGAAGGTTAGCCAAGGTTTCGATCTGGCGATCACCGAACTCATCGGCGGCGGCGAGCCCGCCTTTCTGGTTGAAGCGGGCTCGAAAGCGGGCCATGAGATTCTCAACGACATCCCGCATCGCCCCACGACGAAGGCCGAAATCGATGCCGCTGAAGCGATCGTCGCGCAGACCGCCGCCAGCATGGGCCGGGAAATGCGATCGGACGGTCTTCGCGACCTCCTCATGAACAACCTGGAGCATCCCCGCTGGGACGATGTGGCGTCCCGCTGCCTCTCCTGCGCCAATTGCACCATGGTCTGCCCGACCTGCTTTTGCACAAGCGTCGAAGACGCAAGCGATCTCGACGGCGCGAGCGCCGAGCGGTGGCGGCGGTGGGACTCCTGCTTCACTATGGATTTTTCATACATCCACGGCGGCAGCGTGCGCGCCAGCGCGCGCTCGCGCTATCGCCAATGGATGACTCACAAGCTCGCGACTTGGATCGATCAGTTCAGCTCCTCGGGCTGCGTCGGCTGCGGCCGCTGCATCACCTGGTGCCCGGTCGGCATCGATATCACCGAGGAAACGCGCGCGATCCGCGCAACCGGCGCCACTACGGGAGAGTCTTCATGAAGGACATCGAAGAGCTCCTCCATCAGCAACCCTTCGCGCAAGGGCTCGAAGGCGCCGTCGTTGCGCTCGTTGCGGGCTGCGCTCGCAACGCCGTGTTCCAACCGGGCGACTATCTCCTCCGCGAAGGCGCCGCAGCCGATTGCTTCTATCTCATCCGGCACGGCACCGTCGCGCTCGAAACCTTCGTCCCCGGCCGCGGCGCCGTCGCCTTTCTCACGGTCAAGGCCGGCGAGATTCTCGGCGCCGATTGGCTGGTTCCGCCGTACCGGTCGTCGTTCGACGCCAGGGCCGTCGAGCTCACTCGCGCCATCGCCTTCGACGGCAAATGCCTGCGCGGCAAATGCGAGGCGGACCATCATGTCGGCTACGAGATGATGAAGCGCTTCATACCGCCGCTCGTTCAGCGGCTGCGAATGGCGCGCTTGCAGAGCCTGGAAACATAGGATGGCGGGACTCGGAGACATCGGCGCCGCGACCTCGCGCCCCGATCCGATGGCGCCGCGATTCCTGACCGTGCGCCGCCGCATTCGCGAAACCGCGGATGTGGCGACGCTCGATATCGCGCTCGACGACGCCGATGCGGAGAGGCTCGCTTGCCGTCCCGGCCAGTTCAACATGCTCTACGCTTTCGGGGTCGGCGAAATTCCCGTGAGCGTCAGCGGCGACACGTCAATCGGCGATCGCGTCACGCATACGATCCGCGCCGTCGGCGCAGTGAGCAAGGCGCTTGTGAACCTTAAGTCCGGCGACGCAATCGGCTTGCGCGGGCCCTTCGGCAGCAGCTGGCCAGTCGAAGAGGCGACGGGCTGCGACGTTCTCATCGTCGCAGGCGGCATTGGTCTCGTTCCGCTGCGCCCGGTTGTCTATCATCTCTTGCGGCGGCGCGTGGACTATGGGCGGGTGTCGCTGCTGTGTGGAGCGCGCACCCTCGACGACTTGCTGTTTCGCAAAGAGCTTGACGCCTGGCGGCGTACGCCTGATTTCCAGCTTCGCGTGTCGCTCGACCGCGCCGATCGACGCTGGAGCGGCGACGTCGGCTACGTCACCGGGCTGCTGCCCAAGGCGCGCGTCGATTCCGCGGAGACCGTCGCAATGGTTTGCGGCCCCGAAATTATGATCCGTGCGACCGCGCAGGCGCTCGAAGACATGGGCGTTTCTGCGACGCGCATATTTGTTTCTCTGGAACGCAACATGAAGTGCGCGGTTGGCTTTTGCGGCCATTGTCAGTTTGGCCCGCATTTTCTGTGCAAGGACGGACCAGTCTATCGCTACGACCGCATTCGCGATTTTCTGGCGATACGGGAGCTCTGACATGCGCAAGCCGCGCCGATGGACGACTTCGAGTTTTTGGGGCGAATGATCCTGCATCTGCTCTTACGAGCGTTCACGAGCACTCGCTAACCTCGCCCCTCTTCGGCCATAGCATTGACCGCAGCAGTCAAAAGTTTGGTCAAAGCGACCTCCTTTCCTCTGATCTCGCCGATATGGGATAAGAGGCCCAGCGGCTATTGCGCGCACCTTCCCAAAATCAGGCGTTCTGAGAGAAGCGCTTCGACTCCATTCGTCATTGTGCCGTAATCCCAATCGCTGCGGAACCTTCGAGGCCTCCGAACGTCTCTCAAAAACAACCGTTTTTGAGAGACTTCTCGTTATTGTTGGGTGCATCGCTGATGAGACTAGCTTAGCGGTGACACATCGAGGCCATTGAGAGAGCTAATCCCCGAGACCAGATTTCATTTCCAGCTCACTTTCCGATGTGGCTTTTTGAACGAACGTCGATAGTTCCTCGACCTGCTCCGTCAGCGATTCGAATTGGTCCCGCACGTGATTTACCACGACATCGACGAATTCCTGCGGCGTCTTCACCTTCGACAATCTCTCGGCGCATTTGAAAACGGCGCTGATGTTGATGGCGCTGAATTCCATGAGTTTCGCATTGTATGCCTGAGCGGTTTGCATGGACGCAAAAAATGGATTCTTAGTCGGCTCGAGCGTTTCCCCCGTCATGTCTGTCGTCCTTGTTGCTGGCTGTTTCCACTTGTAACGCTCCGATTATGGCATCGGTGTCCGCCCATATCGAAGAACTTGACGCCATCTCCGATCTGCTCGCTTCGGCCCTTGCCTTTTCAAAAACGAACAACGCCTAACCATATTCCGCGTCGGAATGTCTCGCCTGGTCGGCCCCCACAGAATGGTCCGAAGCGAATGTTAGTTCATGACGGGCCACTCCCGCAATGCGAGCATGGCCGGCGGAGCTGATAGAAGTTGCATAGCCGGCCACGCGACGAAAGAGCGCGTCGCTCAGCCCCGCAGCAATTCCTTCGCGCCGTCCGCCACGAATTGCACCGCAAGCGCCGCGAGCAGCACGCCGAGCACTTTCGAGAGCACTATATTCGCGGTGGCGCCGAAGACGCGTTCGACGGCGCTCGCCATGCAGCACACGACGTAACAAATGAGAATCACGGCGGCGATCGCGATCAAGAGCGTTGCGAGCCGCGCCGGATCGCCATCCGCCTTGCCTGCGAGCAGCAGCGTTGCGGTGATCGCGCCCGGTCCGGCCATCAGCGGGATCGCGAGCGGGAAGGCGGCGAGATGCCGTCCATTCTCTTCCGCCGCCTGCGCGGCGGCGTGGGCCTCGCGGCGGACGCGCACGCCAATCACCATTTCGGACGCGATCGAAAACAGCAGCAATCCGCCGGCGACGCGGAAGGCCGGAAGCGAAATCGACAACGCGTCGATCAGCCGCTCGCCGACAAGCGCCGCGCCAAACAGGATGGCGAGCGCGTAGAAACAGGCGCGCGCCGCGATCCCCGCGCGCGCTCGCGCGCCGTGCCCCGCAGTGACCGCGAGAAAGATCGGCGCGAGTCCCAGCGGCTCGACGATGACGAGCAACATCACGAAATCAGCCGCCAAATCGCCAAGTTCGGCTGCGGCGAGAAACTCCATTGCACGTCCTATCGCGGTGATCCTGACGGTTAAGTATGCCCGAACCCGCGCATGGTGCAATAAACCTTCGCTGCGTCTCGAATTTCGCGAGGAATATTGGTGCTCGGCTTGTCGTGGGACCGTTAATTATGGAATGGCCCGCCCCTCCGACCGGCGTTGTAGTTTCGCCGGAGGCTCAACTGGAGGGAAGGATCATGAAGACGAAGATTTCCGTGCTCGGCATTGATATCGGCAAGAATCTTTGCAGCCTGGTGGGCCTCGACGCATCCGGCGCCGTGGTTTTACGTCGTCGCGCGAAGAGGGAAACGCTTGTTGGTTTGGCGGCGCAGTTGCCGCCCTGTATTGTCGCGATGGAAGCGTGTTACGGCGCGCATCATCTTGGCCGGCTATTCGCGACGCATGGTCACGAGGTCCGCCTGATGTCTCCCGAATATGTTCGCCCGTACGTCAAGGCGCAAAAGAACGATGACCGCGACGCGGAGGCTATCGCAGAGGCGGGGACGCGTCCGACGATGCGCTTTGTCGAGTTGAAGACGCAGGATCAGCTCGACATACAAACGCTACACCGTTCGCGCGACCGCTTGATCGGCGAACGGACGGCGCTGATCAATCAGGCGCGGGCGATTCTTCTCGAGCGCGGGATTGTTGTTCCCAAGGGCAAGCGTCATCTCGAGGAAAGGCTCGGCGTTCTGCTGGACGAACCGGACGAGCAAGAGCTCAGCGGAAGAATGCGCCGGCTCATCGCCGACGTTCGCGTGCAATGGCGAGAATTGGACAAGCGGATCGCCGCATTCGATGCGGAGTTTGCGGCCTTTGCGAAAGAGAATGAGGACGCGCGCCAGTTGACGACGATTCCAGGCGTCGGCGCATTGATCGCTTCGGCTCTGATCGCGGCGATTGGAAAAGCAGAGACATTCAAACATGGGCGCGATCTCGCGGCGTGGCTGGGCCTTGTTCCAAGGCAAGCGACAACCGGCGGAAAGCCCAAATTGCTCGGGATCAGCAAACGTGGGAACGCCTATTTGCGTAAACAACTGATCCACGGGGCGCGCGCCGCGTTGCCTCATGTCGCCGAACGCGATACGGGGCTCGGCAAATGGCTGAAGGGATTGATCGCCCGCGTTCATTATAATGTCGCGGTCGTCGCGCTCGCCAACAAGCTGGCCCGGATTGCCTGGGCCGTGTTGCGGCGAGGAGAAAAATTTGCGGTTGGTAGTTTGTTTGTCGCGGCATAAGCTTGGACCCGTTACGCTGAAGGAAGCGTTGATGGGCCGATGATGTTTGCGAGTGGTGGAAGCGAGATGGCCAACAGTCGAACACGGCAGCTTGGATGCCTGACCCAGTTAATGGCCCCTGGAGGTCGATAAAATTATGAGGACCAGGCTGCGCGGATCTCCATCTTGGCTCGGAGCCTTGCTCCAAAGCCGGATACGTTGAAGCAGACTGAAGAAGGCAGGAACGCAAAAACTCTCGCAGACGGGGCGGGCCATACGTTAACTGGGGCGTGGTTGTCCACGGACCCTTAACGCCTGTTAGGGAAAAGAGTTGCCGGAAGGCGCACGTTGGCGGGAATGGATGGGGCGCGTCGAAGCCGTTACTTCGCCGCGCGAAATCCGGCGCCGCGTGAAGCGCTCGCAAGACTGGTGAGATCGACCTTCAGTCTCGACGATCTCATTTCTGACATCTGCGACGATTTACGTGCGGCCATATGAACTCGTTCATGTCGCCGGCGACTATCAACTGCGCACCAAGCCGCGCTTCGCGCCGGCGATTCGCTGCACATCCGAACCGCGCGTCGCGTCTGAACGGCGCCATACGCCGCCAGCAAAGCATGGGAGCTTACGGTTTCCAATCAAACAATGAACATCACCCAACACGGCTCTCAGCGTGGCGAACCCCACAATTTTGCATGCCCTCTCAGGAATCCACGCCATGCGACGCACGTTACGTCATGACATCGACGCGGTCCGAAATGCTGTCGTGGAACCTTGGAGCAATGGTCAAATAGAGGAACAGATTAGTCGATTGAAAACGCTCAAGGGCACCATGTATGGTCGCGCAGGAACGGAACATTGCGAGCGTGTATGATGCCGCTCTCGGCTTTCATGGAGCACGCAATATGGGGCAGACCCTCGAAAGGATATTTCTTCAACGCCGCGCGCTTATCATCCGCGCCCAAAGAGCGAGGCTTCGCGCGCGCACCCTCGACGACTTGCTGTTCCGCGAGGAGCTCGACAGCTGGCGGCGGACGCCCGATTTCCAGGTTCGGGTGACGCTCGACCGCGCCGGGCGGGAATGGCCCGGCGACGTCGGCTATGTCACTGGCCTGCTGCCCAAGGCGCGCGTCGATCCCGTTGAGACGATCGCGATGATCTGCGGTCCGGAAGTGATGATCCGCTCCACCGCCCATGCGCTCGAAGACATGGGCGTCGCGGCTTCGCGCATCTTCGTCTCGCTGGAGCGCAATATGAAATGCGCCGTGGGCCTGTGCGGTCATTGTCAGCTCGGCCCGCATTTTCTGTGTAAGGACGGGCCGGTCTACCGTTACGACCGCGTTCGCAATCTGCTCGCCATACGGGAGCTGTGACATGCCAGACGACGCCGCCAAGCCGCGCCGCCCCAAGCTCGCCGTCTGGAAATTCGCGTCATGTGACGGGTGCCAGCTCAGCCTCCTCGATTGCGAGGACGAATTGCTGGCGGTCGCGGGAGCCGTCGAAATCGCCCATTTCGCCGAAGCGACGCGCGCGAGCGTCAAAGGCCCTTATGATCTCTCGCTCGTCGAAGGCTCGATCACGACGGCGCATGACGCCGAGCGCATCCGCGAGGTTCGAAGAAATTCGCGTTTCCTTGTCGCCATCGGCGCCTGCGCGACGGCCGGCGGCATTCAGGCGCTGCGCAATTTCGCCGATGTGCGCGAATATCTTTCGGTCGTCTACGCCAAGCCGCAATATATCAGCACGCTTGCGACTTCGACCGCCATCGCCGAACATGTCGCCGTCGATTTCGAATTGCGCGGCTGCCCGATCAGTAAACGTCAATTGCTCGAAGTCATATCGGCCTTTCTCACGGGCCGGCGGCCGACGGTCGCGCCCCACAGCGTCTGCATCGAGTGCAAGCTCGCCGGCAATGTCTGCGTGATGGCGGCGCATGGGACGCCGTGCCTGGGGCCCGTCACCCACGCCGGTTGCGGCGCCTTGTGTCCGTCCTACACGCGCGGCTGCTACGGCTGCTATGGGCCGATGGAGACGCCAAACGCGCCGGCGCTGAGCCGCTGGCTGCGAGAGCTTGGCGTGGACGAGGCGGCGCTGAAGCGCGTCTACCGCAACTTCAACGCCAACGCCGCGGCGTTTCGCGAGGAAAGCGAACGTCACATGAGCGAAGGATAGAGCGCGCGCCATGGCGGTTAAGACGATCAAGGTCGATTATCTCGCTCGCGTCGAAGGCGAAGGCGCGCTCAAGGTCATCATACGCGACGGCGCGGTCGCGTCGGCCGAACTCAGGATTTTCGAACCGCCGCGCTTTTTCGAGGCTTTTCTGCGCGGACGCGCCTTTGTCGAGACGCCCGACATCGTGGCGCGCATCTGCGGCATCTGCCCAGTCGCCTATCAGATGAGCGCCGTGCAGGCGATCGAGAACGCGCTCGGCGTCGATGTCGGCGCGCCGCTGCGCGACTTGCGGCGGCTGATGTATTGCGGCGAATGGATCGAGAGCCATACGCTGCACGTCTACATGCTGCATGCGCCGGATTTCCTCGGCTACGAGGGCGCCGTTGAGATGGCCCGCGATCATGGCGACGTGGTGCGCCGCGGCCTGGCCCTGAAGAAAGCCGGCAACGCCATCATCTCTCTCCTTGGCGGGCGCGAAATCCATCCGATCAACGTGCGTGTCGGCGGCTTCTATCGCACGCCGCGCCGGCGCGAGCTTCAGCCGCTCGCGGAAGAGCTGAAATGGGCGCGCGATGCGGCGCTGGAGACGGTGCGTTGGGCGGCGCGTTTCGATTTTCCCGAACGCGAGCGCGATTACGAGTTCGTCGCCCTGCGACATGAGCGCGATTACCCTTTCTATGAAGGCCGCATCGCTTCCACCCGCGGCCTCGACATCGCGCCCGACCAGTTTGACGCGCATTTTGAAGAGACGCAGGTCGAGCGCTCGACGGCGCTGCACGCCCGCCGCAAGGGCGGCGGCGCTTATCTCGTCGGACCGCTCGCACGCTATAATCTCAACTTCGACCGCCTCTCCCCGCTCGCGAAAGACGCGGCGCGGGAGGCCGGCCTCGGGCCGGTCTGCGCCAATCCTTATCGCAGCATTCTCGTGCGCGCGGTCGAGGTTCTTTACGCCTGCGACGAGGCGCTGCGGCTGATCGACGCTTACGAGGAGTCTGAATGGCCCACCGTCGGGACGCCGCCGCGCGCCGGCGTCGGCTTCGGCGCGACCGAGGCGCCGCGCGGCCTTCTTTATCATCGCTACCAGCTCGCGGCGGACGGAACGATCGCCGAAGCGCGCATCGTGCCGCCCACCTCGCAAAACCAACCGAGCATTGAAGAAGACTTGCGCCGCTTCATCGGCGGCTGGCTGGACCTCCCCGAAGAAGATTTGCGCCATCGCTGCGAACAAACCGTGCGAAACCACGATCCGTGCATCTCCTGCGCCACGCATTTTTTGCGGCTGGAGCTCGAACATGGGCAGTAAAGCGTCAGGCCGCCGGATTGTCGTCGGCGTCGGCAACCCCGACCGCGGCGACGACGTGGCGGGTCGCGTTGTCGCGCGCCTGTTGCGAGACGCGCCGCCGGAGGGTTTCCAGGTATCGGAAAAGGACGGCGAGGCGACCGCCTTGCTCGCCGAACTCGACGGCGCCGCGGCGGCATACATCATCGACGCTTGCGCGTCGGGCGCAGCGCCTGGCATAGTATCGCGTTTCGACGCGGCGGCGGCGCCTCTGCCGAGCAGGACTTTCGCGCTTTCGAGCCACGGCCTCGGCCTCGCCGAGACCATCGAACTCGCGCGCGCGTTAAAGCAACTGCCGCCGATCTGCGTGGTCTACGCAATCGAAGGCGGCTCTTTCGAGACGGGCGCGCCGCTATCGCCGCCCGTCGCGGCGGCGGTCGCAACCGTCGCCGAAAGGTTGCGCGCCGAGATCGCAGCGCGCGTCGAGACGGAAGAAGCGCGACATGCATGAAGCCTCCCTCATAAGCAGCCTGATGCGCCGCATCGACGAAGCAGCGAAGAACGAACGCGCCAAGAAGGTGGTCGGCGTTTCGGTGTGGATCGGCGCGCTCAGCCATATGTCGGCCGAACATTTCGCCGAGCATTTCGAGCGCGCCGCCGCCGGAAGCGTCGCCGAGGGCGCGCGACTCGAGGTGACCGTCTCCGGCGACGTGGCGCACGTCAACGCTCAGGACATTCTGCTCGAAAAGATCGAGCTGGAGGATTGATCGGTTATGACGGCGACGGCCCGCCGGACCAAAGGCGACGATTGCGCCAGAGCGCGGATGCGCATCTGCGTGCGTGGAACCGTGCAGGGGGTTGGCTTCCGGCCCTTCGTCCACCGCCGGGCGACGGCGCTGGGCCTTTCCGGATGGGTGCGCAATAGCTCGGAGGGCGTCGTGCTCGAGGCCGAAGGCGAGCGGCCATGCATCGCCGAACTTCTCGTCGCGCTGCAAAGGACGCCGCCGGCGAATGCGATAATCGCCGCCGTCGAGGCGAACGAGATCGTGGCGCAGGGCGGCGCAGGCTTTGCGATACTACCGAGCGACGCGGAGGGCGCGCGAAAGACGACCGCGCCGCCGGATTACGCGACCTGCCCCGACTGCCTCACCGAACTCTTCGACGCCTCGAACCGGCGCCATCTCTATCCTTTCATCAACTGCACACAATGCGGTCCGCGTTACAGCATCATCGAAGAGCTGCCCTACGACCGCGAGCGCACCTCGATGCGGCGTTTCCGCATGTGCGCCGCCTGTCAGGCCGAATATGACGATCCGCGGGACCGCCGTTTTCATGCGGAGCCAAACGCGTGCCCCGCATGCGGGCCGCGACTCGCGCTGTGGGACAGTTCGGGCGAAACGCAAGCCATAGGCCACGACGCATTGCTCGCGGCGAGCGCCGCCCTGCGCGGCGGAGCTATTCTTGCCGTGAAGGGAATCGGCGGTTTTCATCTCATGGCCGACGCGCGCGACGAGGTGGCGGTTCGACGGCTGCGCGAACGTAAAGGGCGGCCGGACAAGCCTTTCGCCGTCATGTTCCCGGCGCTCGCGGACGTGGCCGCGAGCTGCCGCATTTCGGACGAGGAGACGGCGCTGCTTTGCAGTCCGGCGCGCCCGATCGTGCTGCAGCGGCGGATCGGCGGAGACATCGCGGCGGCCGTTGCGCCCGACAACCCTCTGCTCGGCGCGTTCCTTCCTTACTCGCCGCTCCATCATCTGCTGATGCGCGAACTCGGCTTTCCGATCGTGGCTACAAGCGGGAATGTGTCCGACGAATCGATCGTCATGGACGAACGCGACGCGCTGCGTCGCCTTGCGGGAATCGCAGACCTGTTCCTGGTCCACGACCGGCCGATCGTGCGGCCCGTGGACGATTCGGTGGCGCGGATCGTCTGCGGACGCGAACTCCTGTTGAGGCGCGCCAGAGGCTATGCGCCGGCGACGATCGCCGTTGAAGGCGCGGCGGCGGGCGTGCTGGCGCTGGGCGGTCATCTCAAGACGAGCGTGGCGCTGACCAGCGCGGACGGCGTTACGCTCGGTCAGCACATCGGCGACCTCGAGACGGTCGAAGCGCGCGACGCCCATGCGCGAGCCGTAGAAGACATAGTCCGACTCGGCGGCGCGCGGCCACGCCGCGTCGTCCGAGACCTCCATCCTGATTACGCGACGACTCGCGCCGCGGAAGAGCTCGGCCTGCCGCTGGTCGCCGTCCAGCATCATCTCGCCCACGTCGCCGCCTGCATGGCGGAAAATGGCGTCGCGCCGCCGATTCTCGGCGTCGCCTGGGACGGCGCGGGCTACGGCCCGGATGGAACGGTCTGGGGCGGCGAGTTCCTGCTCGTGACCGAATCCGGCTGGCGGCGCGTCGCTCATTTGCGTCGCTTCCCGCTTCCTGGCGGCGAAGCGGCTGCGCGCGAGCCGCGCCGCGCTGCGCTCGGCCTGCTCTATGAGGCGTTCGGATCAAGCGCCCTCGCGATGACGGGCCTTGCTCCAGTCGCCGCGTTCACGGCCCGCGAGCGCGAGGGGCTTGGCGTCATGCTGGCGCGCGGCGTCAATTCGCCGCTGACGTCAAGCATGGGGCGGCTCTTCGACGCATTCGCCGCGCTTTGCGGATTGCGTCAACGCGCCAGTTACGAGGGACAGGCGGCCGCAGAGCTCGAATGGGCGGCCGGAGATCGCGTCGGCGGGCGCGCCTATCCCTTCCCACTGCGTGATCCGGCGAACTCGGACGGCGCCTGTACCATGGATTGGGGGGAGGCGCTGAAGGTGGCGCTTGCCGACCTGCGCCGCGGAGTGGCGGCCGAGGCCGTGTCGGAAGCTTTTCATAATGGCCTCGCCCAGGCCATCATCGCCGTGGCCGAACGCGTTGGCGCGCGCCGCGTGGCCTTGACCGGAGGCTGCTTCCAGAACGCGCGTTTGCTTGAGACGACGGTCGGCGCGCTGCGCGCGGCCGGATTCGAGCCGTTGTGGCATAGTCGCGTTCCGCCCAATGACGGCGGCCTCTCGTTTGGACAAGCGGCGTGGGCGGCGGGGCGCGACGCAAAGGAACGCGAGACATGTGCCTAGCGGTTCCGGGACGCATTCTCAGCATGTCGGGGGACGATCCTCTGGCGCGGCTCGGGCGAGTCGACTTCGGCGGGATCGTCAAGGAGATCAATCTCGCCTTCGCGCCGCAGGCCCGCGTCGGCGATCATGTGCTCGCCCATGTCGGTTTCGCCATCGCCGTGATCGATGAGGTCGAGGCGGCGCGCGTTTTCGAACATTTGCGCGAAAACGGCGAAATCGAAAGCGAAGAACGGGATCCGCCGTGAGGTTTCGTGACGAATATCGCGACGCTTCGGCCGCGCGGCGGTTCGCCGACGCAATTCGCCGGATCGTCACGCGCCCCTGGACGCTGATGGAGGTCTGCGGCGGCCAGACGCACGCGATCCTGCGCTTCGGCGTCGACCAGCTCCTGCCGCCGCAGATCAGCCTGCTGCATGGGCCCGGCTGCCCGGTCTGCGTCACGCCCGCCGAATATATCGACAAGGCGATCGAGATCGCGAGCCGACCTGAGGCGATCCTCTGCTCCTTCGGCGACATGCTGCGCGCGCCGGGAACGAAGGGCGATCTTTTCGCCGCCAAGTCGCGCGGCGCCGACGTGCGCATCGTCTATTCGCCGCTCGACGCCCTCGCCGTAGCCCAAGCGGAGCCTCGTCGCGAGGTCGTGTTTTTCGCCGTCGGCTTCGAGACCACGGCGCCGGCGAACGCCATGGCCGCCTACCAAGCCAAGCAAATTGGCGTGAGGAATTTCACCATGCTGTCGTCGCACGCCCTCGTGCCGCCGGCGATGCGTTCGCTGCTCGAATCGCCCGGCGCCCGCGTGCAGGGTTTTCTTGCTGCAGGGCATGTATGCACGGTGATGGGCTATCGCGAATATGAGCCGATCGCGGCGCGTTTCGGCGTTCCCATTGTCGTAACCGGCTTCGAGCCGCTAGACGTTTTGCAGGGAGTTTACATGTGCCTGCGCCAGCTCGAAGAGGGACGCGCCGTCGTCGAGAACCAATACAGCCGCTCGGTGCGCCGCGACGGCAATGAAGCGGCGCGCGGCGTCATGCGTGAGGTGTTTCGCGTCGTCTCAAGACGCTGGCGCGGGATCGGCGACATTCCCGAGGGCGGGCTTGGCTTCGCCGCCGCTTACGCCGATCTCGACGCCGAGCGGCGTTTCGGCGCGGTCTCGACGCTGGACGAGGCGGCGGGCCCCTGCATCAGCGGCCTGGTGCTGCGCGGCGAGCGCAAGCCGACGGACTGTCCCGCGTTCGGAGCAAGCTGCACGCCGGAGCGCCCGCTCGGCGTCACCATGGTGTCGAATGAAGGCGCCTGCGCCGCCTATTACCGCTATCGCGCAATGGAGACGGCGACGGGAGTTCGGCCGTGACGCGAGCGGACGGCTTCGATCTCGCCTGCCCCGCGCCTGTACCGGACCAAGAGACCGTGCAGCTCGCCCATGGCGGCGGCGGCCGCGCGATGAAACAGCTCATCGACAGGATCGTGCGGCCAGCCTTCAGCGATCCTGAACTCGACCGCGGCCATGACGGCGCCGTTCTGGATTTCACCGGCCCGCTGGCCTTCACCACCGATTCCTATGTGGTGCGTCCGCTGTTCTTTCCCGGCGGCGACATCGGTTCGCTGGCGGTCAATGGCACGGTCAATGATCTCGCCATGTGCGGGGCGCGGCCGCTTTATCTCAGCGTCGGCTTCATCCTCGAGGAAGGTCTGCCGATCGAGACGCTGCGCCAGGTCGTCGCGTCGATGCGCGACGCCGCCGTCGCGGCGGGCGTCCGTCTCGTCACCGGGGACACCAAGGTCGTCGACCACGGCAAGATGGACGGGATGTTCGTAAACACGGCGGGCGTAGGCCGCGTCGTTGCGCCGGCGCCGGTCGGGCCCGAGAGCGTGCGGCCCGGCGACATCGCGATCGTTAGCGGCGACATCGGCCGCCACGGCATCGCGGTCATGACGGCGCGCGAAGGATTTAGTTTCGAGTCGACGATCGCCAGTGACTGCGCACCTCTCGCCGAGCCCGTTTTGGCGCTTATCGAGCAAGGAGTCGCGGTGCGCTGCCTGCGCGATCTGACGCGCGGCGGGCTCGCCAGCGCCGCGGTTGAAATCGCCGAAAGCTCGGATCTCGCCATCGCGCTCGACGAGGCGGAGATTCCAGTCTGTGACGAAGTGAAAGCGGCTTGCGAACTCTTCGGCTTCAATCCGCTGCATGTCGCCAATGAAGGCCGGTTCATCGCCTTCGTCGCGCCAGAAGACGCCGCGCGCGCCGTCGAGATATTGCGCCGATGGCCGGTCTGCGAAGGCGCGACAATCATCGGCCGCGTCGAGGAGGCGCCGCGCGGGCGAGTCACCTGTCGAGGAGCGCTCGGCCTCAACCGCGCTGTCGACATGCTGAGCGGAGAACAGTTGCCGCGCATTTGCTAGGTCGGATCAACATCTTCGATGGATGCATTTGCGAGAGCGGCGCGCCCCGCTCCACCTTGGGGGTCGCCACGCGATTCCTTGCGTTGCTTTTCGGATTTCCCGCCTCGCCATAGCGCCGAAAACGATGCCGCAAAAAGCGGAATTGACTGTTTCGCGCCTCCCCACGACCTATCGCAAAATAAACCAAAATCTCCACTCTGTTTACTCTGCCCTTGGCCACGATCCTTGTCGCTGATTGCGTCGGATCGGCGATCATTTGTAAATTACATAGCGGCGGCGTCGATGCGGATGGCGCGAAGGACGCAGTGTTTCAAAAATCGACGGCCAACAAAAACCGACAAAAAGGAAATCTGATGTTCAAGAAGATCCTCCTCCCGATCGATCTCGAAGAAGCCGAGATGACGCGACAAGCGATTGACGCGGCAGTAGAGATCGCCGATCCGGACGCCGAACTGCGCCTCGTCAATGTGCAAACGATGGTGCCAGCGACATTCGTCGAATATCTTCCACCCGATTACGAAGGCGAAGTTCGGCTTGTGTCTGAAAAACAAATCGCAGAGACTGCGGCCACGATCAATTATCCGCGTGAGCGTGTTTCGACCATCGTGAGAATCGGGGCCGTCTATGACGAGGCTCTCACCGAGGCCGGAGAGTGGGGCGCCGATCTCATCGTCATCTGCTCGAACCGGCCAACCTTGGCGACGTATCTCCTCGGCTCCAATGCCGCCAAAATCGTAAGGCACGCGACATGTTCGGTGCTAGTGGTGCGGCGGTAAGACTCGTTCGCCCGGTAGGGCCTGCATTGAAACGGCGGCGTCTCAAGGCGCCGCGAGGGCGACCAATCTCGCCATAGCCTTGACCGCGCTCTCGCCCTTTGCCGTCAACGCCTGCGGCGCGTTACGCCGAGATCGCCGAGATATAAAGTTGGGAAGACAGGCCACATGAGCGGCCGAGCGATCGACAGACCTGGGTTCCGCGGACGTTCATGCGGAAAACCGCGGCTCTTTCGGAGAATTCAGGTTTCGATATGTTCGCCTGGTGTATTCCTGTTGGAATTGCACTGCGGTCAAAGCCGCTAGGGAGCATTCGTGGACGTGCCGCACGTGCCGCATAAAGGGCGGTGGAAAATAACCGCCGACAGCGGCGATCCCGGTCTTGCCATCGACGACCATTATGCAACGACGTGGCGATCCGATCCCTCGACGGAGCCTTGGCTGGAGATCGACTTGGGGATGGTCGCGAAGCTTGGCGGACTCGAGGTTTATTGGGGCAAGCAAACGCCGATAAGCTATGGGTTCGAGTCTTCGCTCGACCGCGAGACCTGGACGCATCTTTGTCGCACTCGGCATGGCGAAGGCGGACAGGAGGTTTTTGCCTTCCCGCCAGTTGTGGCTCGCTTCGTGCGCTGGCGTTGCGCCAACCCGGAACCGGCGCGAGCGCCGGAGATCATCGAGATCAATCTTTACAGCCCGGCCAACGCCGCTTCGGTAATAGAGGAAGGTCGTATCGCAGCCCTGGGCTATGGCCCGGTAAACCTCCCTCCCGGCGAGAGCATCACAGTTGATTTCGGCTATGTCAGGTTTCCCCTCGGCGCCTTCATCAAATGGGGCGAGACTCACGGAACCGTTTTTTCGGTTTATCTCTCCGACGATGGCGCAAACTTTCG
>VGDY01000075.1 GCA_016869555.1 Alphaproteobacteria bacterium
TGGACACCGAGTAATTCATATTGGCGATGCCGCCCTCATAGATGAGATCGACGATCAGCTTCACTTCATGTAGACATTCGAAATAGGCCATTTCCGGCGCATAGCCGGCCTCGACCAGCGTCTCGAAACCGGCGCGGATCAGTTCGACGAGGCCGCCGCAAAGCACGACCTGCTCGCCGAAAAGATCGGTCTCGCATTCTTCGCGGAACGTCGTCTCGATGATGCCGGCGCGGCCGCCGCCGATCGCCGCGGCATAGGACAGCGCGATCTGCTTGGCGTTGCCGGACGCGTCCTGATGCACAGCGATGAGGCAGGGCACGCCGCCGCCCTTGAGATATTCGCCGCGCACCGTATGGCCCGGGCCCTTCGGCGCGATCATGGCGACGTCGATATCCTTGCGCGGCTCGATCAGGTTGAAATGAATGTTGAGGCCGTGGGCGAAGAGCAGCAGCGCGCCCGGCTTCAGGTTGGGCGCCATCTCATTGGCGTAGATTTCGCCCTGAAGCTCGTCCGGCGTCAGCATCATGACGACGTCCGCCCATTTGGAGGCCTCGGCGACCGTCATGACCTTGAGGCCCGCGCCTTCCGCTTTGGCGGCCGAGGCGGAGCCGGGGCGCAGCGCGACCGCCACTTCCGCGACGCCGGACTCCTTGAGATTGAGCGCATGCGCGAATCCCTGGCTGCCGTAGCCGACGATGGCGACTTTCTTGCCTTTGATCAGATTGATGTCGGCGTCCCGATCGTAATAAACGCGCATGTGCTCTGCTTCCTTGATGTGCGTGCGCTCTTGGGGGAACGGCGCGCCTGCCGTCGAATTCGCTGGCGGGCTCCTTCTACGCGGGCCGCCCGGCAAGGTCAAAATTCTCGAGCCTTAGATCGGATCCGGCCCGCGCGAGATGGCGGCGACGCCTGTGCGGGAGACCTCGACGAGCCCGATCGGACGCATCAGGTCGATAAATTCATCAATCTTGTGCGGTTTGCCGGTCAATTCGAAAATGAAGCTCTCCGTCGTCGCGTCAACGATGCGGGCGCGAAACGCTTCCGCGAGCTGCAGCGCGAAAGTGCGATGCTCCCCTCTGCCCTTGACCTTGACCATCGCGAGCTCGCGTTCAAGCGAGCGCTCCGACACGGTGAGATCGGTCACCTGATGCACGGGGACGAGGCGTTCGAGCTGGTGATGGATCTGATCGATCGTTTCCGGCGCGCCGGAGGTCAGAATGGTGATGCGCGAGAGATGTTCGGCGTGGGCGACTTCGGCGACCGTGAGGCTTTCGATATTGTAGCCCCGGCCCGAAAACAGGCCGACGACGCGCGCCAATACGCCCGGCTCATTGTCGACGAGCACGGAGAGCGTATGCGACTCGGCCTTGGAGTTCGTGGTCGCGGCGGCGTATGGGGAAGGCGGAGAGGCAGGGGCGTTCATGCGGGGTGCGTCCAAGCTATAACGTTTAGGATGTTGCACAGGCAATCGGCATTAGGCAGTCGGCAGTCGATCTTTCTCCGACTGCCCATTGCCGACTGCCGACTGCCTAGACAAGCATTTTTCCCTTTTCGTCGATCACCGAACCAATCTCTATCCCTGCGTCGTCGGAAAGATCGGCGAGCAGCATGTCGTTATGCGCCTTGCCCGACGGAATCATCGGGAAGCAGTTTTCGATCTTGTCGACGACGCAGTCGAAAATCACCGGTCCGTCATAGTCGATCATCTCGATTATCGCGGCGTCGAGCGAGGCGGGATCGGAACAGCGGACGCCTTTGGCGCCGAAGGCTTCGGCGAGCTTGACGAAGTCGGGCAGCGCCTCGGAGTAGCTATGGGAATAGCGCCCGCCGTGCAGCAGCTCCTGCCACTGGCGCACCATGCCCATATATTCGTTGTTGAGGATGAAAATCTTCACCGGCAGGCGATATTGGATCGCCGTCGACATTTCCTGAATGCACATCAGGATCGAGGCTTCGCCGGCGATATCGATCACGAGCGACCCCGGATGCGCGAGCTGCGCGCCGATCGCCGCCGGCAGGCCGTAGCCCATCGTGCCGAGGCCGCCCGACGTCATCCAGCGGTTGGGCGCTTCGAAATGATAGTGCTGGGCCGCCCACATCTGATGCTGTCCGACCTCGGTCGTAATGTACACATCGCGGTCCTTGGTGAGCGCATAGAGCCGCTGCACCGCATATTGCGGCTTGATCGCCGTTTCCGAATTGCGGAACGCCAGTGATTTTCTGGCCCGCCACTCGTTGATCGTCGCCCACCAATGGTCGAGCGGCTGTTTCTCGGCGCTCATCGCTTCCGAGCGCCACAGGCGCACCATGGCTTCGAGCACATGGGCGCAATCGCCGACGATGGCGAGATCGACCTTGACGTTCTTGTTGATCGACGAACGATCGATGTCGATGTGGATTTTTTTCGAGCCCGGCGAAAAAGCGTCGAGACGCCCGGTGATGCGGTCGTCGAAACGCGCCCCGACCGCGATCATCAGATCGCAGTCATGCATGGCGTGATTGGCTTCCCAAGTGCCGTGCATGCCGAGCATGCCGAGCCAGTTCTCGCCTGATCCGGGATAGGCGCCAAGCCCCATCAGCGTCGAGGTGATCGGAAACCCGGTGAGGCCGACGAGTTCGCGCAACAGGGTCGAAGCCGCAGGTCCCGAATTGATGACGCCGCCGCCCGTATAGAAGATCGGGCGCTCGGCCGCCGCCATCATTCGCACCGCCTGCCTGATCGTCTCCACGTCGGCGTCGAGCTTGGGATGATAGGTCTTATGCGCGGCGCTGCGCGGCGGCGCGTAGAGGCCGCGCGCGAACTGCACGTCCTTGGGAATGTCGATGACCACGGGCCCCGGCCGGCCTGACGAGGCGACATAGAACGCCTCATGCAGCACGCGCGGCAGGTCGGCGATATTCTTGACGAGATAATTGTGCTTCGTGCAGTGGCGGGTGATGCCGACCGTGTCGCATTCCTGGAAAGCGTCGGAGCCGATGAGATGCGTCGGCACCTGGCCGGTGATGCAGACAACCGGGATCGAATCCATCAGCGCGTCGGTGAGGCCCGTCACGGTATTCGTGGCGCCGGGGCCAGAGGTGACGAGCAGCACGCCGACCTTGCCGGAGGAGCGCGCATAGCCCTCGGCCGCATGCGCGGCGCCCTGCTCATGGCGCACCAGAATATGCTGCACCTTGTCCTGATGGAACAACGCGTCATAGATCGGAAGGACGGCGCCGCCGGGATAGCCGAAAATAATCTCCACGCCCTGGTCCTTCAGGGCTTCGACCACCATTTCGGCGCCGGTCATTTCCTTCGACATCATCTCTTTCCGTCTTGCTACGCGCGGCATGGACTGGGTTTCGGGCAACAAAAAAGGCCCTCTTGGGGCCTTGGGTCAAGCGCCGCTGGCGGAGGCCGGGCCTAGCCCCGCTCCGCTCCTGGCGCTTCAGATACGAGAATGGCGCGCATGTCTGCGTTTCCCTGCTAAGGGAACGACGTTACGGGACGCCGGCCTGATAATCAAGGGTGGAATAAGTCTTCACCGGGCGATCCATCCGCCGTCGACGACAAGCAGGTGGCCGACGATGAAGCGCGCCTGTTCCGAACACAGGAACAGCACGGCCTCGGTCAGCTCTTCGGCCTTGCCCATGCGTCCGATCGGAAAAAGCTTCCCGGCCTCTTCGGGCGTGACGCCCTCCTTCTCCATCCATTGATGGAACACGTCGCCCGGCGCGTCGATGCCGCAGGCGCAGATCGCATTGACGCTGATATTGTCCCTGGCGACCTCGAGCGCGACCGTCTTGGTCAGTCCGTCGACGCCGCCTTTGGAGGCGGCATAGGCTCCTTCCGCCGGATTGCCGGTGAGGCTGCCGGTGATCGACGACTGGTTGACGATGGCGCCGCCGCCGTTTTGGCGCATCTGCCGGATCTCGTGTTTCATGCAAAAGAACACACCGCGCAGATTTACGTCGATGTGGAAATTGAAGCCTTCCTCAGTCTCCTCGACGATCGGCTTGAAGCGCACGACTCCGGCGTTGTTCACCGCGGCGTCGAGGCGACCATAGGCTTCGACTGTCGTCGCCACCATAGCTTCGACGTCCCGCTCGACGCGCATGTCGGCAAGGGTGAACAGCCCCTCGCCGCCCTCGGCGCGGATCATGTCGAGAGTCTCGCGCCCGCCAGCCTCGTCGATGTCGGCGAGCGCGACCATCGCGCCCTCGCGCGCAAAGGCGAGCGCCGTTACCCGGCCAAGGCCGCGCGCCGCACCAGTGACCAGCGCGACTTTGCCGCTGAACCGACCCATGTGTTTCTCCAGCCTGAACGCAGGCGGAGGCTTTCACCCGCCGCCTTCGCGGTCGAGGCAGAGAGCTTGTCGCGACGGTTACGCGCCTTCCGCCGCCAAAGCCCGCTTCACCCCCTCGTCCGCCGCCATCATGTCATGGTGCTTCTGAACATTCGGATATTTTGACAGCCCGTCCTCCAGCATCGACGCGGCCCAGCGCTCCATCGGAAAAACATAGGCGTCGAGATAGCTGCGCTTGTCGCCCACAATGTAGCGCCGCCCTGCAAGATGCGCGTCGAGAATGTCGAACTTCTTGCGCACGAGCGCCTTGGCGGCCTCGCGCACATCGTCGAACGCCTCCTTCTCGCGGGCGAGCGTATAGCGATTGGGCGAGAACAGCGAAAAAAAGGCGGGATGAAGATCGCCGGTGATAAAGGAGGACCAGCGGTCCGCCTCGGCTTCGTCGCGCGGCGAGCTGTCTGCGGAGATTCCTGCTTTGGGGTAGCGGCGCGCAAGATAGCGTAAGACGGCAGCGGCCTGGGTCAGTATCCAGCCTTCGCCGGTGTCGAGCGCCGGCACCGCGCCCGCCGGATTGATCTTCAAATATTCCTTGTCGCCGAACTCGACCTCTTGTGTCTCATAAGGCGCGCCGATCCATTCGAGCGCAATGTGCGGGGCAAGGGAACATGCGCCGGCATGATAGTAGAGCTTGACCATGAGGGCCTCCGATTGAGGGCGTCGCTCTTAGAATAGGGCGGCGGCCCGCGAGAGGGTCGCGCCTATCCCTCGCCGCAGTCGAGAATCCAGGTCTTGTCGCAAAAGGCGACATAGAGGCGCTCCTGACCGAGCGCCGCGCCAAGTTCTCCGGCGAGTTCGTTCAGCATCGCCTCGATCTGCGCTTCCGGCAGGTCGCCGAGATAGGCGTGCACCGCTTCGCCGGTAAAAATCGCGACCGGCTCGCGGTCCGAGCCGACCGCGCCGTCGTCTCTGCGCCAGGCGTAGGTCACCTCGCCGCGGGTGAACATGCCGGAGAGCGCCGGCAGTCCCGCCTCGACCCGCCGCCGCATCCAGGCCCGCGCGCAGCGCACCGCCTCCGAGACGTCATAGACGCGCCCTTCCGCCTCCCAGCCTTCGCGCAGGCCGACAGTGATGCGGAAATCCCGCCGCGGCCCTCGCGAGCCGTCGACGAGGCGATAGATGCGCTTGGTCATAAGCGGAAGGTAAGGCGCCGGAGAGGAGCGAGGAAGGTTTTGCTCGGGTCAGCGCTTGCCTGTCCATGTGGAAGCGAGCTTTTGCAGAGCCTTATCTGCTTCCTGCTCGGCTTCGCGCTTCGTGTCGTAGGCATGCGGGGACCGCAGATGAATCTGTGACCCCTCGCAGACCGTCCAACGAAACCGCCCAGCGCGGAGCGGGTCAGGCTCAATTTTCGACGTAAATGGATCAGTTTCGCACATGGCTGCATTATGCGCGCGGACGCCGGTTTATTCCAGAGCGCTCACGAATGCGCGAAGAAAAGCTTCACTCTTTTGAGACGGCAGCAGATGAGAGCGCGTGGATGCCCGCGACAAGCGCGGGCATGACGTGGAGAGGTTGCGCGTCTTCGATTCAGTCGTCGCGCTTTTGGCTTATCGCGCGCCTTACCACCGTCATGGCCGGGCTTGTCCCGGCCATCCACGAAATTTCCGTCGATGCCGCGCGCCCGCTCACCCCTCCAGCAGCCGCCGCGCGATGACCTGCGCCTGAATTTCCGCCGCGCCCTCGAAAATATTGAGGATACGGGCGTCGCAGAGCACGCGCGAGACCGGATATTCCAGCGCGAAGCCGTTGCCGCCATGGATTTGCAGGGCGTTGTCGGCCGCCGCCCAGGCGACGCGGGCGCCCAACAGCTTCGCCATGCCGGCCTCAAGGTCGCAGCGCTTGCCCTCGTCCTTCTCGCGCGCGGCGAAATAGGTGATCTGGCGGGCGACGTGGATCTCGATCGCCATGGAGACGATCTTGTTGAAGACGCGCGGGAAGGAGAACAAAGGCTTGCCGAACTGAATGCGCTCCTTGGCGTATTTCAGGCCGAGGTCTAGCGCGCATTGGGCGACGCCGAGCGCGCGCGCCGCCGTCTGGATGCGCGCCGATTCGAAGGTCTCCATGAGCTGCTTGAAGCCCCTGCCCTCCTCGCCGCCGAGAAGGTTTTCCGCCGGCACCTCGAAATTGTCGAAGCCGATCTCGAACTCCTTCATGCCGCGATAGCCGAGCACTTCGATCTCGCCGCCGGTCATGCCCTTCGCTGGGAAAGGATCGCTGTCGGTTCCGCGCGGCTTTTCCGCGAGCAGCATGGAAAGGCCCTTGTAGCCCTTCTCATTCGGGTTGGTGCGCACGAGCAGCGTCATCACATCGGCGCGCACCGGATGGGTGATCCAGGTCTTGTTGCCGAAAACCTTGTAGGCGCCGCCCTCCAGCGTCGCGCGGGTGCGCAGCCCGGCGAGGTCGGAGCCGTTGTTGGGCTCGGTGAAGACGGCGGTCGGCAGGATTTCGCCAGCGGCGATCTTGGGGAGATATTTCTCCTTCTGCGCCGGCGTGCCGCCGACCAGGATCAGTTCGGCGGCGATTTCCGAACGCGTGCCGAGCGAGCCGACGCCGATATAGGCGCGCGACAATTCCTCGGAGACGACGCACATGGCGATCTTGCCCATGCCGGAGCCGCCATATTCCTCCGGAATGGTCAGGCCGAAGACGCCGAGTTCGGCGAGGCCGGAGATGACGTCGAGCGGGATGTAATCGTTCTTCGAATGCCAGTCATGCGCATAGGGCGTGACATTGGCGGAAGCGAATTTGCGCATTTCGCTGCGGATGGCTTCGAGCGTGTCGTCGAGGCCCGACGCGCCGATGGTTTCGGCCGCCGCGTGATGGTCGATGAGTTCGGCGAGGCGGGCGCGGTTCGCCGGCGTATTGCCGGAAAGGATCAGCCGCTCGACGCAGGCGGGACGCCGCGCGGCGATCTGCTGGCTGGTGAGCCCGAAATCGCTGAGCCGGACGATCTCGCCCTGGCTCATCGGAATGCCGCCGTAGACTTGCGCGAGGAATTCGGCGAAGCCGATCTGGTTCAAAAGCTCCTCGGTCTCGCCATAGGCGCCCTCCGCCGAGAGCCGCTCGGCGTAGTCGATGAGCTCGCGCAGGCCCTGGACATAGGTCGCGAGCCAGGCGAGCCCGTGCGCGGCGTGCTGGTCGGCCTCGAACAGATCATTGGCGATCTTGCCGTCGCGAGAGTCGCGGGCGCGCAGGCTGGCCAGCGCATCCTTGTAAAGCGCCTCGACGGCGGCGAGCGCCTCTTTCGCATCACTCGTCCAATGGGCGGCTGCAAGTTTCGTCGCGACGGCTGCGGTCATTCTATCTTTCCGGAAGTCAAGGCGCCCGTAGGCGCTGGGCGAATTTGCGCCTTACATGCCGCCATTTGGCCGGAGACGCAACAGGCCCCCGGGCGGCGGGGTAGTGTCTCAGTTTGAATTTCGGCTTTAGGTGGATGACAGACAATCGCGGACCAACGGTCCTAGATCGGCTTTATGGTCAAAGCATTCACCCACGGCCTCGTTACGTGTTATTTGGTCGACGCTAAAGGTGCCCGTACGGCTCCTATCACAGTCGCGTATCCCGCCGGCAAAATTGAAGGAAGTGCATAAGGCGTGGAACCCATCAATCGCGGCCGGGGTGTCACCGAATCCGAGCGTTATCTCGCGTTGCTCGCGGATCGAACGTTCCTTGACCTTTGGTCGTATCCGAACACGTTTTACGAGAAAAGGGTTCGCGGCAAGGGCGACGGCAAAGAACTCTGCGATCTTCTCGTAGTATGTGGCGACGACGTAATCATCTTCAGTGATAAGTCGTGCGGCTGGCCCGAGCACGAAGATGTCAACGTTAGCTGGGCGAGGTGGTACCGCCGCGCGATCGAAAAATCTGTCGACCAAATTCGTGGTGCGGAACGCTGGCTTAGGCAGTTTCCGGATCGCATCTTCATCGACAGCGCCTGCACGAAGCCCATGCCAATCCTGCTGCCGCCGCCGGACCGTGCGCGGGTTCATGGGATTGCGATTGCGATTGGAGCAGAGAAGGCTTGCCAGCACTTCTGCGACGATGACGACGGATCGCTCATGATACTTGGCCCGCTCAAAGGCAAGGACCACATCGACCCGAAGGCCAAGGCGTACATGCCCTTCTCTATCGGCGACGTCGATCCAGGAGGCCCGTTTGTTCACGTCTTCGACGAGGGTGCGCTGGACCTTGTTATGCGGGAAATGGATACAATCGCAGATTTCACGCGCTATCTTCAGGAGCGCGAGGTATTCATCCGCGAAGAGCGCATACTTCACTCTCCTAACGAAGCGGAGTTACTAGCGATTTACCTGCAGCACGGCGACGATGGCGGTCATACTTTTCCGACTCCATCGGTGCTTGGGGCCGCGGACGACTTCAAAATCACGCTCGCGCAGGGCTCATACGCCGCTTTCACCGAGAGTCCACCATATCAGGCGAAAAAAAGAGCAGATCAAGTTTCGTACGTTTGGGACCGTCTGATAGGAGTGTTCACTGAGAACATTCTTGCAGGCACTTCGGTTGCAATATATGGCGAGGCTCCCAGCGCTCTGCGCGCGGAGCCTGCGCTTCGTATCATGGCGCGCGAAAATAGAACGCTACGGCGCGCGCTTGGTGCAGCGTTTTTTGGAGCGTTGGAAGCGGCCGAACAGCAGGCGCAAGACCGCTTCGCCCGGGTGATCATGCCTTTTGCAGGCATGGCCGATCCAGCATGCGGTTATGTATTTCTAATTCTCGCTTACCCAAAGACATTCGAGCTGCTGGAAGGTTATGAGCAGTACAGGAAAGTGCGGGCCGCGATGCTGGAGGCCTATTGCGCTTCCTTCTTGTACGACCATCGGAATCTGAAACGGATGGTGGGCGTCGCGGTCGATGCGTCGAGTAGAGTGACAGGACGGCAGGGAGGCTCGGAAGATCTCGTAGCCTACGAAATCGACGCATGGACGCCCGAGCTTGAAGCAAGCGTCCGTGAGCAGCGCGCGCATTTCAATGTGCTGAACGCAGACCGCTTGCAGATGAGCCACTTGAGCGTCGACGAGTATCCGCAATCTAGTCCATCTTCGCCAATGAACCGCAGAGAACGAAGATCAGCCGCAAAGCGCGCTAGGCAGCGAAAATAGCTTATAAGCGCATGCGACTTCTAGTACTGGTGATACATTCCAAGGCTTTCGACGAGCGACCGTCTTGCGGTTGGCGTAAGGTCCGCCTTCCCTCGGATTAGGACATTATGGCCGAGCCGCCGCACTTCTGATATTGGCGCGAAAAAGCTACCCGCCTGCCAGCCAAAAGCTTCCGCTTCCACCCATAACGGACCTTGCGCGTGGACGATGAAAGACCGCCTCGGGTCAAATCAAAGCCATTCATCATCCGCTTGGCGGGCGACTGCTACGGATCGCAAGCCGAAAATCAAACTGAGCCACTACCGGCGGCGCTCTCTATCGCGGCGCGGCGCGCCGATAGCCGCGCAGGCCGAACGCCGCGAGTAGCAGCATCGGCAGCGCGACGCCGATGAGCGGGCCGGCCAGTCCGGCCGGCGGGCGGCCCACCAATTCTTCGTCGGCCTGGGTAAATTTCGGCATGGCGGCGTAATCCTGTGCCGTCAGCGAGGCGCCCGCCTTGGCGCGGGACAGGAAGAATTCGCGCCAGTCGAGATGGAAGGCGCGGATGCGGTCGAGAAAGGCGCGATAGCGGGCTTCCCCCGAGCCGGCGATGTCGGCCATCGCGGCATAGGTCAGATAGGCGGGCGAGAGATAGCCGAGCCGGTCGGCCATGTCGCGCTGGCGGGCGAGTTGCGCGTCATGTTCGGCGACGATCGCTTCGACGCGCTGAAACGCCGCCTCCTGCGTCGCAAGGCGGCGCAGCGTCGCCTCCTGGGCGCCGGCCGCGCTCGCCGGCTTGCCGCCGCCATGTTCGTCGGCATAGCGGGCGAGCGCGGCGTCGCGCGATTTGTCGGCGTCGGTCGAAGCGGCGCGCGCCGCCAGCACCATCTCGATGCGCGACGGCGCCGGATGCGCGAAAGCGGCGATACTGTTGATCGCGGCCGGCAGGATCATGGTGATCGCCACCCAGGCCCCGATCAGCGTCAGCGCGTTGAACGCCGAGCCCCGCCCGAGCCCGTCGACCGCTGCGGCGAGCGCCGCCCAGAACAGGCCATAGAGCAGCACGACGAAAAGCAGCGCCGCGAAGCCGGGCGTCGCGAAGCGCTCCCATCCCGCGAAAATCCAGACGCCCGCCGCGACGGCCAGCAGCATCGCGGCGATCGGCGCGGCGACGCGCGCGGCGAGCTTGCCGGCCAGCGACGCGCTCGGCCGGCGCGCCGAGGCAAGCGTCATGCCCAGCGTTCCCTGCTCGCGCTCGCCGGCGAGCAGATTGAAGGCCATCGCCAGAACGACAAGCGGATAGACGAAGACGACGACGAAGGCGAGATCGGTCGCGCCCGACATCAGATTGGCGGGATTGTCGATCTCGTCGGCGAAGAGAAAACTGTCCTTCGAGCCCGTCGTCACCCGGACCGCGGGCGGCAGCAGATCGCTCTGGCCTGTCGCGACGAGCCCCAAGGGCGCAGGCGCGAGCGCCGCGACCGTCGCGGCGGGGCCGCCGCCCATGAAGGCGGCGTTGCGCGGATCGCGAAAGGGCGGCGGCTCGGGCGCAGGCTTTCCCTGCGCATCGCCCTGCTGCAATTGCGCCAGCGTTTTTTGAAGTTTGGAAAGCCGCTGCGTCTCGTCGGCGCGCGCCGCGGCGATCGCCGCCTGCTGCGCCGCGATCCGCGCCGTCCCCATGGCGAGCGCGAACAGCGCGACCCCCGCCAAAATCAGCAGGGCGAACCAGACCGCGCCGTCGCGGCGCATCATGCGCGCTTCAAAGCGCGCGCCGGCAAGAAAAGAGGAAGACATGGCGCGCCTCACACCGGCCGCAAACGGCGCGCCGCGAAGAGCGCAAAGACTGCTGCGAGCGCGAGCCATCCGACAAGCGCGGCGACGGGCAGCAGGCTGTAGCCCAGGGCGAAGCCCGCTCCAGGCGCCCGATAGGCGAAGGCGGCGATCTTGCGCCACAGCTCCGGGCCGGCGACGTAAGTATTGTCGTGGGCGAAATGGATGATGTTGTCGCTCACTTCGTTCTGAATGTCGCGCCGATGCGCTTCGGCGCTCGTCGCGAAATCGAACTGGCTGCGGCTGTCCACCCCGGCGAAGGCCATCGAGAGCGGCCGCAGCGCGAGCAGCGGAAACAGGACGCCCGGCGCGGCGCGCAGCGCGTCCTGACGGTCGAAGGTCGACTGCAGGGCGCCGAAATGGCGGTCGAAAATCGCATAGCCGGCGTGATCGTCCTGGCGCAGCGCGAGGCCGCGGAAATTGACCGGCAAATCCTCGATGCGCGCGACGCCGTATTTCTTCAAGGTCGCGTCGCGGAACGCGATGAAGCCGGGATGAGTCTCGTCATGGCCGAAGGTTTTCGCCTTGTCCTGAACGACGCCCGCCCGAAACTCCAGCAATGTTGGAACCGGCGCGAAGGCGCGCGCCGCGTCGGTCGCAAGGCGCGGCGCCAAAAAGGAGTTGGCGAGCCAGAAGGCGAGCAGCGCGACGAGCGCCGCGCGCGAGTTCCTGGCGAGCGCCGACACGCCAAGCGCCAGAAAGGCGAAACCGGCGAGATAGGCCACATAGGCGGCGCCCAAGGCGCCGAGCCGAATGAATTGATCGAACAGCGACAGGCGCTCGCGATCGACGAAGAACAACAGAGCGAGCGCCGCGCCGATGAAGGCGGGCGCGAGCAGCGCGAAAATCGCGCCGATCAGCGCCAGCGCCTTGCCGGCGAGAATGTCGCGCGGCCGCGCGCCGACGCTGAGCAATTGTTTGAGCGTGCCGCTCTCCCGCTCTCCCGAAAAACTCGCAAAACCCATCAGGATGACGATGAGCGGCGCGATCGTCTGCAGGATGAAGGCGAGCGAGAGCGACCCGAGCCGCGCGCCGACGCCGCCGTCGCGCGCCTGCTTGAACTGCGTCTCGTTCTGCCGGTGCGCCTCAAGCCACACGGCGGAGCCGACATAGGCGTCGACGCCGGGATCGGCGAGCGCCAGCGGGCTTAAGGGCTTGAAGGCGTATTGGCCGAAATGCGCGGCGGCATGCGGGTTTTTGGCGCTCTGTCCGACCCAGATTTCGCGATCGGCCCGCGCCGCCGCCTCGCGCTCGCTTAAGATGCGGGCGTTTTCGACATAGCCGAAGGCGAGCGCGCCAAGCATCAGCGCGACGACGAAGGCGCAGAGCCAGAGGAGACGGCGGTCGCGAAAAAGCTCCAGCCATTCCTTGGCGGCGACGGCGCGCATGACGCGCCAGCGGCTCTTCGACGGCGCCGCCGCGGCGAGGGGAGCGAGCGCAAGATCGCTCATGCCGCCCTCGCGAAAAGATCGAGATAGGCGCGCTCCAGCCCGAGATGGTCGACGTCGTCGGCGCCGAAGACCGACGCCAGACGCCCCTGCGCCATGATGCCGATCCGCGTGCCGCATTGCTTGGCGAGGAAGAGATCGTGGGTGACCATCAGCACCGCCATGCCGTCCTTGCGCAGCCGCTCGATCAGCGCGGCGAATTCATTGGCCGCGAGCGGATCGAGGCCGGAGGTCGGTTCGTCGAGCACCAGCGCCTGCGCACGTCTAGCGAGCGCGATGGCGACGCCGACCTTCTGGCGCATGCCCTTGGAGTAGCCGCGCACGGGACGCTGAAAGGCGTCGCTCGGTAGGCCGGCCGCGGCGAGCAGCGACAGAAGCGTCTCCCGCGGCGCCTCGGCGCCGGAGATTTCGGTGAAATATTGGAGATTTTCGAGGCCGGTGAGGGCGCCGTAGAGCATCACCTGTTCGGGAATATAGGCGAGCCGCGCCCGCGCCGCAGACGGATCGACGGCGGCGTCGATTCCGCAGACGAGCGCCTGTCCGGCGCTGGGCTCGATGAAATTCAAGAAGAGATTGACGGTCGTCGTCTTGCCGGCGCCGTTCGGGCCGAGCAGGCAAAACACTTCGCCGGCCGGCACGACCAAATTCAAACGATCGAGCGCCGGCGCGTGCGCGCCTTCATAAATTTTGGTGAGGTTACGCGCTTCAAGCATGGCCGCATCCGCCTGACAACTCGACTCCGGCGCGCGTGGCCTCGCGCCGGAGTGGAACATAATTTCCGCTCAAGCGTGCATCATCGCGCCAAGGCGGTCAAGCAGCAGCGCTTAGAGCGCGACTCGCGAAAAAGTGGATGCCGGTTTTTCGCGCAAAGCGCGCTCTAAACTTTTGGAATCGATCACGTCATCTGCGTTTAGGCGATTCCGCCTAAACGCAGCGTGATCTAGTGCGGGGCGGCGCCGAGGCTCGACACGTCGACCTTCACGCCCGGACCCTGGGTCGAGCAGATGGCGACGCGCTGGATGTAAGTGCCCTTGGCGCCCTGCGGCTTCGCCTTGGCGACGGCGTCGACGAAGGCCTTGATGTTCTCGACGAGCTTGCCGTCGTCGAACGAGGCCTTGCCGACCGTGCCCTGAACGATGCCGGCCTTTTCGACGCGAAACTCCACCGCGCCGCCCTTAGAGGCCTTCACCGCGCCGGCGACGTCCATCGTCACCGTCCCGACCTTGGGGTTCGGCATCAGCCCACGCGGGCCGAGCACTTTGCCCAGGCGCCCGACGAGCGGCATCATGTCCGGCGTCGCGATGCAGCGGTCGAAGTCGATCGTGCCGCCCTGCACCGTCGTGACGAGATCCTCGGCGCCGATGACGTCGGCGCCCGCCGCCTTGGCTTCGTCCGCCTTGGCGCCGCGCGCGAAAACCGCGACGCGCAGAACGCGGCCGGTGCCGTTCGGCAGATTGACGACGCCGCGCACCATCTGATCGGCGTGTTTGGGGTCGACCCCGAGATTCATGGCGATCTCGACGGATTCGTCGAATTTCGCCTTGGCGCGCTCGCGCACCAGCTTCACGGCGTCGGTGATTGGATAGAGCTTGGTGCGCTCGATGCCCTCGCGGGTCTTGGCAATACGTTTTCCGATGTGCGCCATGATCTTACTCCACCACCTCGAGGCCCATCGCGCGGGCGGAGCCGGCGATCATCGACATCGCCGATTCGATCGAGGCGCAGTTGAGATCGACGATCTTCTTTTCCGCGATGTCGCGGATCTGCGCCTTGGTGATCTTGCCGACGACGTTGCGGCCCGGCAATTTGGAGCCGGAGGCGGGCTTCTTGCCGATCTTGAGGCCCACGGCCTTCTTCAAGAAGAAGCTGACCGGCGGCTGCCTCATCTCGAAGGTGAAGGAGCGGTCCTGATATGCGGTGATGACCACGGGGATCGGCGTCCCCTTCTCGATCTGTCCCGTCTTGGCGTTGAACGCCTTGCAGAACTCCATGATATTGAGGCCGCGCTGGCCGAGCGCGGGACCGATCGGCGGCGACGGATTGGCCGCGCCGGCCGGCACTTGCAGTTTGATGTAGCCGGCGATTTTCTTCGCCATTTGCTTTCTCCAACGATGGGCGCCCGCCGCGAGCTAGTCGCGTCGGCGCCGGTTGCAGTTCGTGGTCCGGTCTGGCGCTCCCCGATGGCGTCAGGGCAGACCCGCCACGTATGAATTCCTCGGGCGGCGGGACCGTCCGAGGAATGGCGGCTTTTAGGGGAAGGCGGGCGGAAGGGCAAGGGCGGTGACGGTAATTCGCCAGACGACAGTTGCTCGACTTCAACAGGGGATCAAACCAAAAGCCACCGAGAGTCGTACCTCGGTGACCTTCCATAAGGGGCTTCAATCCAAAGCGTATTGAAGCGGATCAGTTGAAGCCGCTTGTAGGCCGTTGGCGATGGCGTGGATAATGTAAATGAGCGCCCACAGCGCCCATGGACCTGTGGCGCTTATATCGTAGTAGTTTTTGTTCGTAGCGAATAGCCCTGCGTCTATTACTAAAATGCCGGCCACTTCAGCATCGGCGTTTAGGTGGCTCGTCAGAGTTTCGAGCGTTGCCCAGCCAGTATACCCAACGACGAAAAGAGGGATTCGTGCTGTTGGAGCATGGCCAAATGTCAACGTTGATTTAAAGGATCGCCTCAAAGGAGAAAGTTGCTGAGCGGTGCGTACAGCCTCCGACCATTGGGTAGACACATTTGATTTAACCTCGATAACTGCCGCGACAGATTCTGCTAAGTAAAGCCTGCTTTCTGCAGAACCTACACTCGGCAGCGAGGGAGAAACCGGATACTCAACCACGACGTCAAGCTGCCCACTTCGGCTTCCTGCAACGTCGGTCACGTCGCCCGTGCCAAAGCGGAATATTGGCGGCAACACGTTAGATAAAAAGTCATCTATAAACGCTGCCCGCTCGGCCCCCCGCGAACTCGCCGATAATGCGGCGCTACTCTTGTGAACGCCATTGAGAATTTCCTGGATGCCGACAAGTCGCTGATAAACATATTTGTTCGCCATGCGTCGAGCACCTACGATGGAATTCAAAGAGAACGATGAATCGATCTGCGTCCGAAAGGGCACCTTCACTATATAGCGGCTATTTTTTAAAACGGAGTTTGGCATTCCGCTCGAATTCGAAATGAGTTGTTTAGCCGACGCGCGCGTCCCTTTATTCCAGAGGCGAGGATAAGCACGTAGGTTTTCTCTGACTGCCCGAACTCCGACTCATAGGCTTCGACGGCCGGTGCCGACCTCAATGCCCCTCGGGCGTAAGTCCCACATGCTCCTCAAGGCGGCGCAGGCGCTCCTCGAATTCGGTCAGCAGCACGCTATGGCCGATCTGCGAAGAGTGATATTCCATCACCGAGCGGCGCAGCCCGGAAATCTGGTCGCTCAGGCGCCTCTCCTGCTCCTTGATCTGCTTTTCCAGATTCATCATGTCCGAGGCCACGTCGGCGCGCAGCGAATGAATCTCGGAGCGAAGCTCCGAGCGGACGTCAGCGACGTCGCTCTTCGTCGCCATCTCTTCGCGAAGGCCGTCAACCTTCCCGTCGATCTTGCGCAACAGCGCCAGCGTGAAATTTTCGGGCTCGTCGCTCATCGCGGCTTCCATCGCCGCTAAAAAGCGCGGCAGTCACTTTATATCACATATTATGAGGGACGCAGACCGAGGACTTCCTCATCCTGAGGAGCCGCTGCAATCGGCGTCTCGAAGGACGAGGAAGTCCGCAAGAGCGCCTTATTTCTCCTTCGTCCTTCGAGACGCGAGCTTCGCTCGCTCCTCAGGATGAAGGAGAAATAAGGGCCGCTCGATTTCGGGCCTCAGGCGTCCTCAAACCTTCTCGACCTGGGCGAACTCCAGTTCGACCGGCGTCGGGCGGCCGAAGATCGAGACGGCGACCTTGAGGCGCGAGCGCGCCTCGTCGATTTCTTCGACAAGCCCGTTGAAGGAAGCGAAAGGCCCGTCGGCGACGCGCACCGTCTCGCCGACCTCGAACATGATCGTCGGCTTTGGGCGGTCGACGCCCTCGGCGACCTGTCCCTTGATGCGCAGCGCCTCGTCCTCGCTGATCGGCATCGGCTTGTTGTCGGCGCCAAGAAAGCCGGTGACTTTCGGCGTGTTCTTGATGAGCGAGAACACCTGGTCGGTGAGGTCGCATTTCACCAGCACATAGCCGGGAAAGAATTTGCGCTCGGCCGTGACCTTGCGGCCGCGCCGCAGCTCGACGACCTGTTCGGTCGGCACCAGGACTTCTTCGAATTTTTCGGAGAGTCCACGCTGCGCGGCGCCTTCGCGAATGGCCTCGGCGACCTTCTTTTCGAAGTTTGAATAGGCGTGGACGATATACCAGCGCATGCTCATAGCGGCGCCACTAGCTCCAATTATCTAACGCCCGATGCCGATCATCAGGCCGACGCCGAAACGCAGCGCGTAATCGACAATGACGAAAAACAGGCTGGCGAACAGCACCATCAGGATGACGAGGCCGGTCGTGATGAAGGTCTCGCGGCGCGTCGGCCAGGTGACCTTGGCCGCCTCGGCGCGGACCTCCTGAAGGAATTGAAACGGATTGACCATTCGACTACCGGGCTGAGCGGGAACGCGCGGCCTCGTGAGAAGCCGCAAATGAGATGCGCCGCAACACATCAGACGCGCCGCAAAACGATCGCGGCGCGGGACCTGCCGGCCGCGCGCCACGAATCTGAGAGCTTATAGCCGCTTGGCGCCGCGCCGCCAAGCGAAAAAGGAGCGTCATGACATCGCCGCCGCGGAATGAAGTATGGCGCGCGCCTCCGCCAAGGCCACGAGATTGGGCGGCAGCAAGCGCGCCTCTTCCGGCGTGATATAGGCGATCCGGGCCGCGATCTCAGGCCCGAGCCGCGCCATCGCCGCCTTAACGCGCATCCGGCGCATCGGCTCGACGAGTTGCTGCCGTGGAACTGGCGCGTAAACAACAACGTCGCGCCGGCGCTGGCAGCGTAGTCGCGCCAGAGGGCCCCTGCGGCCTACGCCGAATGCTTACCA
>VGDY01000076.1 GCA_016869555.1 Alphaproteobacteria bacterium
CACGGCGTTCGCCGACCCGCAGCCCCGCTCACTCGGCCGGCTGGGGATATTGGCTTGCCGAAACCCGTCGGTCGAGTCAGAATATGATTAAAATCGCTGGTCATCCGGCGAATGCAGGCTCAAACCTGTTTTGGGCCTCGATCACCCTTTTCAGATGCATTGCTACGAGGACAAACGAGACCGTCTCCTGGCGGAGCTCACATTGCATGGCGTGGATCTCGTGTTGTCAGACGCGCCAGTAACAAGCGCAAACGGATCGCGCGTCTATAACCACATGATAGCTCAATCGTCTGTTTCCGTCTTTGGATCGCCAATGATGGCTGGGAAATACCGTAGCGGCTTCCCCCTATCTCTCCATGGAGCGCCGCTGCTCATGCAAACGACGAACATCGAGGCTCGCAGATCTCTCGATGAGTGGTTCGAGGACCAGAAAATCCGGCCCGACGTTATCGCTGAAATTGAAGACAGCGCTCTTCTCAAGACGTTTGCCTCAGAAGGAGTAGGTCTCATCGTCGCCTCATCCGTCGTCCGCGACACGATCGAGCGCCAATATGAACTGGAGTTTGTCGGAGAAATCAAAGACGTGACCGAGCAGTTCTACGCGATCACGACGCAGCGGAAGTCAAAAAATGCGGCGGTCGCCGCAATTCTCAAGGAGCATATTCGTGCGGCGCCCGATTCAAACGGGAACGTCCCCGCAATTCAGTTCCGCATGCAAGAAGATGTGACCGATCTCGCTTGAGGTTGACCCTGTGTCGCTCATTCGGCTGCGCGTCAGAGCGTGGCGATGGTCTGCCCTAGAACGCGTTTCTCGATCAGAGAAACGCCGCCTCTTCGTGACAAGCGACATCGACTTTCAGTGAATGATCGCACGCCTTTCGACTGCAACTTCGGCGACCGCTTTGCCTCGCCACGGCGCAGCGTTTTTGAATCGAATTCTGCTTTAGAATTGACACCACGAATTCATGCTGGTTCAATTGATTTTGCGTCGGCGAATTCATGAATAACATGAAGCGCTACGTGGCGGGAGGAATGTCATGGAACGGCGAACGGTTTTGCGCCTCTTGTTAGGTTCGGCCGGTGCGGCCGCAGGCATGTCGGTGTCTTCGTCCCGCGCCTTCTTCAACGCCCCTCGAGACTTCGAAAACGCAGCGAGCGAAACGCCGTCGGTGGCGGTCGCCACCGGCGATGATATCGCGAACGCCAGAGCGGAAAAGGCGTTTATCCGTCGGCGCCGTCGTTGTTATTACTACCGACGCTATGGCATGATCCGGCGTCGCTGCGTCGACTGATCCATCGTTGATCGATTCAGGACTGGGTTGACGACGTGCGCCAGCACGAGCGTCGCGGGCCCTGTCCGATGCAGCTATCTTCCTAGGAACGCCGTATTCCGGAAGCGCAGAACGACACGCCAGTTGGACCGGTACGGATAGGCGCGCGCGCCTGCGTAATTCGATGCGGCGCTATAACCGACAACATAGGCGACGACGCCTTCGAACTGCCTAAGTTTCTTCACGTCTCTGATGGCGAGGCGCGGCAGCGAGAGGCGCTCGCGGACCGTGCAGGTCCAATTGACGTTTTTGAAAGTTATCTTTTTGAATTTATCGCCAGAGACGCGGATAGGGCGGCCGCTAGGATCGGCGACGAACGGTGGACGCGCCTGCGTCACCTGAAAAGGCCTGTTTGGCGAGCCGTTGAGGTCAAATCTGACGAATTCCGTCCAAGCGCCTCGGCCATTTCGTACCTGTCGGATGGAATGCGGCGCAACGCAGTCGGCCCCATGTGCGCCGCCCACCCCGAGGATGATGATTGCCGCCGCCGTCAGCGTCGTATCGAAGCGCATTCTCAAATCCTTTGCCCTGCGGAGCGAAGCCCGCGGGGCGTCCGGTCAAACAGATTTTACCGTCGGACGACCAGCACGGAACATATCGCGTATCTTACAATTTTAGCGGCGTTCGAGCCAAGAAGATAGGTCGTCAACGTAGGCCGATATGAGCAGATGACACTGAGGAGCGCGCGATTCCTCGGCCTCGGTTAGAGCTTCATGATAAACGGAGCCGACTCTGACACTGGTCGAAAGGCGCTCACGAGGAAAATTGACCAGCCCACGACCTCCGCGAGCTGCTTCTCAGCCACGAGGCGAACTTTCCCTTCGTTCTTTTTAAATGAGTGTCAGCACGCATGGAGCCTTTCGATATTTGCGTTAACGTCACCCCGTCTAGGCCAAAGATTTGCCGCGTTCCGTAGTGTGAGCGTGGCGAAGAATGTCTTCGCGACAGTTGCTGTCATATCGACGTGTCGGGGATCACCGCCACGCATTCGCGTGCCACGGCATCGACGACGTTGAGGACGAGGAAACATCGCCCGCACGCAAACTGATCGTGCACGAACTCCAACGACCACTGCGCGTTCGGCCTCGCCTCGAGGGGGATCGGCCTCCGACTTCCGACAGCTCGGCGGCGAGCGTGACGCTCGCGCACCGTCAGTCCTTCCTCGCGGTAAAGCCGGTAGATGCGGTTCTTACCCCACTTCTCGCCGTCCCGCCGCTTGCAATGCGCAGGCTCTAATCCCTTCTTGAGGAATGTCTCAGGTGCAGGTCAATCTCAGCAAGGATGACGCTGAATATAAGCTGCCAAACGCGGGATAAGTTCCCAACGCAGACAAGATATATTCCCGTGTTGTACTTATACAACGCATTGATATTAAGTGACTTAATCGATTGATCGGTGCCGTTAACCAGCATTAAACATCTAGTCTGAACTCGGAACCCGCATTCCTGCGAGCTCGGGGCCGAATCATACACGCGTTCGTTGCCGGGAACACTCGGTAGACTGCCAAGGAAATGTTGAAATGGGGAATAAGCGCAGAATTCCGTTCGCGTCTGTCTCGCTTCTGGCTTTGATAATCGCTGTCCCGGTCTCCGCCCAACAAACGCTACCCGTCATCGATGTGGGGACAAGAACTGCGAACAAACTGCGCGCCAGGTCGGACTTGGGGGCCGCCTCTAGGGCGGGCGTCGGGGCGGTTCAACAGGTCTCCAGAGACACAACCCCGCTGCTGATCTTCACGAACGCGACATTCAGAAGCGGCCCGACGGGCGTCGACAATTATCTCGCCACAGGAACCTTCACGGCCACGCGGACCAACACGAAGCTGCTGGATATTCCACAGGCGGTAAGCATCGTCACGAAAAAACAGATGGAGGACCGCGCGGTCCTGAGCCTTGGTCAGGCGCTGCAGTATACGCCGGGGGTCGTCGTGTCGCAGGGCGAAGGCAGCCGCGACCAGGTTCTCATTCGCGGTCAAAACACGACGGCCGACTTTTACGTCGATGGGATGAGAGACGACGCGGAATATTTCCGCGATATTTACAATATTGACAGTGTCGAAGTGCTGAAGGGGCCAAGCGCCCTTATCTTTGGCCGCGGCGGCGGCGGCGGCATCATCAACCGTGTCACCAAGAAGGCGGACTTCAATACGATTCGTAATTTCTGGGTTTATACGGGCAGCTTTGCCCAGAAGCGCTTAACGGCCGATGTCGGCCAGGCGATCAACAACGATCTGGCCTTCCGCCTCAACGGAATGTACGAGCACTCATATGGCTTCAGAGACCATTTCAAGCTGGAGCGATATGGCGTAAATCCTGCGTTCACTTGGCGGCCGCTCGAGAGGACATTCGTCACCGCGAGCTATGAGCATTTTTCAGATCGCCGCACGGCTGATCGCGGCATCCCATCCATTGGCGGGATCGTCGTTGGAGACTATGTCCTTCAGCCTGGCCAGCCGTGGTTCGGGGGCAGCCGCAGTGACCTATTCGGGATGCCTTCGAATATCGTACATAACAGGTTCGACGCCGTGCGGGTCGTCGAAGATCACACTACGGATTTCGGCCTGAACATCCATAATCAGACGGCTTTTGTCAGCTATGGCAGACAAACCGAAATGGCTTTTCCGGACGACGACGGCGCCGTCAACGCCAACCTTCAAGTGCCCTTGCGCGGATACAGAAACGACAAGCCAAGAGTGAACATTTTCAATAGGACGGATCTGACGTACGGCTTCGAAATGACGCCCGATATCAAACATACTGTGCTTGTCGGCGCTGAATTCGGCTATCAGAAAAGCTTCGATTGGCGCAATCGGGGATTGTGGAACGATCCGGTGCCGAAGCGGGCGAATCGCGTCTTGTGGACGACGGTCTTCAATCCGACGGTCTATAATCAGATGTTTTTCACTCAGATGCAGCGTCGACGTCGTACGGACCTCCATGTCGCCTCCGGCTACATTCAGGATCAGATCGCCATCACGCCATACATCGATGTGCTGGCGGGCGTTCGCTTCGACAGCTTCAGTTTGAGGTTTCAGAGCAATCTGAACGAGGATGGAGTTTATACGACCGGCCCGGATGCGACACGCCTTGGGCGGGTCGACAACGTCTGGTCGCCCCGTTTCGGACTGGTCGTAAAGCCGTGGGATGGCCTGTCGCTTTATGGAGCCTATTCGCGATCCTTCCTGCCGGCGGCGGGCGATCAATTCACCAATCTCGATGGCGAATTGGCGCGCGGGGCCGTCGATCCTCAGACGCTTGCGCCTCAGACCTTCAAAAATATCGAGGCCGGTTTCAAGGCTCAGGTGCTGCCGCGCCTTCTGTTCACTGGCGCGATCTATCAACTTGATCGCAACAACCAGATCATCGAGTATCAGGAAGACTTCAATCTCGTCACCAGCACACGCACGAGTGGCGGGGAGATCGCTCTCATCGGCAATCCGACGGATGAATGGTCCGTTACTCTGGGTTACGGCCATCAGCGCTCCAACATCACGCGTGCGGACAGAGATTTCGCGGTAGGGAAAGTGACGCCGTCCGTTCCGCTGAACACCTTTTCCTTCTGGAACAGATACGACATGTCATCGCTTTTCAATGCGCCTCCGGGAATGATCGGCGTCGGCGGAGGCGTTCTCTACAACTCGAAGTTTTTCGCCTCGCCCGACAATGCTGTCGTGATCCCCGGCTATACGAGAGTCGACGGAGCTGTCTATGTGCGGCTGACGGAAAACATCACCGGCCAGCTCAACATCGAGAATATCGGCGGGATCCGATATTTCCCGACCGCCCATCGAAACAACCTCATTTCCCCGGGCGCGCCCCGCTCGGCCTTGTTCACGCTGTATGCACGGTTCTGACGAAGGACGTCACCTGTTCATAACCTTGGACGGTGGTTCGAACGACTAACACAAGATTGTGAAAGGAAGCGCCAACGACTACCAATTCTGGCTGACAGGCGCGCAGTTTTCGAAGATCGCGTTTATCTGCGCATTCTCCCGCTCAGTTCTTGCTCATCAGGTTCGTACAGGAGAACACTGGCGATTCCGACGAAGGCGCCCGTCTATAACGGGATAATGGCGCCCCCCTTTTACGAGATGATCCCGCCCGGGCGCCGCGTTCGTTGACCGACGTGATTTGTCTCACCCGTTCCGGATTTCGGTCAAGCGGATTTGGCTCCTTTTCCGCGGGCTCGTCGCAGGCTCTCGCCCGAGAGCTCGATGCGATGGGCGTTATGAACGAGGCGGTCCAGGATCGCGTCGGCGTAGGTGGGGTCGCCGATAATTTCGTGCCATGAGGTCACGGGAAGCTGGGAGGTGACGATCGTCGACCGGCGCCCGTATCGCTCTTCGAGGATTTCGAGCAGGTCGTGACGCGCGCCGGCGTCGAGCGGCTCGAGCCCGAAGTCGTCGAGGATGAGGAGATCAGCGCGACCGAGGGATTTGATGATGCGCGGATGGCGACCGTCGCCGCGCGCGAGGCATAAGTCTTCGCAGAGCTTGGGCCAGCGATGATAGACGACTGAGCGATTGTCGCGGCAGGCCTTCTGGCCGATGGCGCAAGCGAGTCAACTCTTCCCGACGCCGGCGGGGCCGACCAGAGCCAAATTATCGTGAGCGTCGATCCATTGGCCCTCTGCGAGCTTCTGGAACAGGGCGCGGTCGAGCCCGCGCGCGGCGCGATAGTCGACATCTTCGATGCTGGCCTGCTGGCGGAGTTTTGCGGCGCGCAGCCGCGCCGTCAGCCGTTTGTCGCGGCGAAGCGAGGCTTCCCGATCGAGTAGCAGAGCAAGCCAGTCATTGCGGTCGATCCCTTTCGCCTCATCTGTCTCTGCGAGTTCGGCGAAGGCCTTGGCCATTCCATAAAGGCCGAGGACGTGAAGCTGGTCGAGGGTGGGATGTTTGAGCAAGTCGGCGTCTCCTTCAATGGTAGTAGCGCGGGCCACGGATATTGGGGTGAAGGATCGGAGCCGCGTCCGCGCCGCGCTTTGGCGCCGGCTTCCGATCGAGCTTGTGGTCGAGGATGGATTTGACCGAACCGTAGGTCTTCGCGCCGATCTCGATGGCGCGCTCCGCCGCGGCCTCGACGCGCTCGGCGCCATAGGGGCCGGCAAGGCGGACGACGCCGAGGCAGGCGCGATAGCCCTGCTCGGGATGCGGCCGCGCCTCCAGGATCTGCTCGCAGAGCGCCGCCGTCGCCGGACCGATCTTGCGGGCGTCCTCCCGGATGCGTTCAACAGTCCAGCCGGCGTAGCGCCGATGGCTCGACGGCATGTGCTCAGGAGATTGTCGTGTGCTTATGATTGCCGCTCATCCGCAAATGGACGGCGATGCGCTCGCCCTTGCAGAAAATCTCGACGCCGCGGACGGTCAGCCGCGCCTCGACCTCGGCCCGGGCGAAGCGATAGGGCCCGGAGTAATAATGCGCGTCGATCTCGACGTGATAATCGATGCCGACGCGGCGCAGGCGCCATTCGCTATATTCGTAAGGCTCTGTTGGCAAGGGCTTCAACGCTGGGCGGTCGATCTCTTCGAACAATTGCCGGCGCGTGACGCCGAGCCGGCGGAGGGGCCGCTCCTCGTTGAGAGTTTTCAGCATCTCTTCGATCGCGGCGTTGACCTCCGCCAGGCTGTAGAAGGTCCGGCGGCGAAGCCTGCCGAGCAGCCAGCGTTCGACGATCAGCACCGCCGATTCGACCTTTGCTTTGTCCCGCGGCTTTCTCGGGCGCGCCGGCAGCAGCGCGGCTCCGTAATGCGCCGCCATGTCCGCATAGGTGCGATTGACCTGCGGGTCGTAGAAGCAGGCTTTGACGATCGCCGTCTTCGCGTTGTCCGGCACGATGAGCTGCGGAACGCCGCCGATCGTCGAAAGCGTGCTCACATGAGCATCGATCCAGTCGGGAAGCGTCTGTGTCCAGCTCGCCCACGCAAAAGTGAGGCTCGACGCGCCCAGAACCGCGACAAAAATCTGCGCCATGCGCATTTCGCCGGTGAGCCGGTCGATGACGACCGGGACGCCATCGCCAGCATAATCGACGAACAGTCGCTCGCCGGCAGCGTGCGTCTGCCGCATCGTGACGGACAGCGTCTTCTCGAAGGCGCGATACAGCTCGCAAAAGCGCGAGTAGCTGTAGCCGCCGGGGTTCTCGGCGATGTATTCGTCCCACAAGATCATCAAGGTGACATGCTTGCGCTTCAACTCGCGATGCACGACGACCCAGTCCGGCTCTTCGACACGCCGGTGACCGCGCTTGCTGCGTCGGTTGGCGTAAAGCGCCGCCTCCAGCCCGTCGTCGTTCATGCGTTCCGGCAGCGGCCAGGAGAACCCGGCGCTCTCGGCGCGCCTGAGCGTCTCCCGCACCGTCGAGCGCGGCATGCCAAGACGCCGGGAAATCTCATGCGCCGAAATCGATGTGGACTTCAGCCGAATAATCTCGCGCGCCTGGCGCATCGTAATCCGCTCCGCTGGCATGGATCGCTCCCTCGGTTGCCAAGGAAGCGACCTGATCAGGCCAACGGCGGAGCCCGCCACTGCATGAAATCACCCGGGCGGGATCATTCCGTTACAGGGGGGCGAGATCATCTCGGAATCGGGGGGCGCCATCATTCCGTGATCGGGGGGCGCCTTCATCTCGTTTTAGGGGGCGCCATCGATCGGAATCAGCAGAACACCGCGTATTTCTTCGAGATGACGCTTGCCCATGGGAACGACGATCCTGCGTTCGAGAAGAATCGAACGCGCCTGATTGTTTCGCGCCGTCCGCTCTCCAATCATACGAATTCCGCTTGATATGTTTGCTTGGGCTGCATTCCCTGCACACCGAAGCTCTGACAAGAATGCAGAGCCGCTCCGGCAATGGGGGTTTTGCTCTGGATTCTTGATCGCGTGCAAAGCGTGCGTCGAAAACGACAGCCAAGCCGTTCAGACGGAAATAGTATCACGCGGTCGCGTGAGCGGTGCAGAGTCTGTACGTCGATCTGATCCTGCGTCTTCAACTCGGCGTAGCGCATCGTCGGCTTCCCGTCGCAGGCCGGGCGTTCCGTTACTGTTTCACGGATGGTGGATGAAGGCGCGCGCGGATCGGCGTCGTCTGTAGCGCGCTGCGAAAAAGGAGATGCCGGCTTTTCGCGCAAAGCGCGCTCGTCATCTGCGCTTAGGCGAACGCAGCGTGATCTAGTGGAACCAAACACAACTGTTCGCTCAAACTGATGTGTAACCCTCTGCCGCCAACCGCACCTCGTCCGACTCAGTTCGCTTGGCTGTCCGGCGCCTGCCAAAACTGCGCGGACTTCAGCACCTCCAATACCGTCATCCGGTCGCCAAAGTGCTTGATCGCCAGCACGGGCACAGGCGACCGGCGGATGACCTCCGACGCGACGGAGCCAAGAAGGATCGTCGCCGCCTGGCTGCGGCCGCGCGTGGCCAGAACGATAAGGTCGGCCTTGTTCGACTTTGCCTCCCGCAATACGGCGTCAGCGGGATGGCTGCTTTCTACGTAAATCGGTTGAACTGCGACGCCATCAGTGTCGATGCGACCGACAAACTGACGGAAACGCGCATCTTCCTCGTCGCGAACCACTGCGTCATGTTCTTCATAATGCAGCACTGAAGGGTCGAAATAAACGTGCAGCGCCGTCATCGAGCGAACCTTCGCCGCTTGTGCAATGGCGACAGCCTGCCCAAGAGCGTCCGCCGAGCGCTCCGAGAAATCGATCGGCGACAGGATCTTGGTAATCGCCGGCGGGCTTCCCTCCGGAGCCATCCAGACGGAGCAATGGGTGATCATTGCAAGCCGCGTCGCGAAGGAGCGGGCGCCGCTGCGGTTCTTGCGGTGCCCGAGCAGGATCAGATCGGCGCCGACCTGGAGCGTGAACTTCACCAACGCGTCGAGGCGGCTGCCGCCCTCGACGGCGGTGAAAGCGATCTTGCCCGTATAGCCCGCATCGGTGAACCGCGATCTCACGATCTCACTCATGCGGCGACGGGCCTCCTCGACCGACGGCGCTACCGGGTGGGGAGTGTTGACATGGACCAGATGCAGGTCGCGCAGCACGCCGAGTTTGCTCAGATTCTCGACGTAATCCAGCAGATGCTCGTCTTCCGGCGTCAACGACAACGGGATCGCAACGGTGTTGAAGACGCCGGGGCGAATAATTTCCGGTTCCCTGGTCGGCGCTGCGGCGACGGGCGCAGCAATGGCGAAGGGCTCATCGAAGAAACGTCGGCCCGTAAAGTAAAGGATCAGCGCCGAGAGCACACCTGTCAGGAAGTCCGTCGCGGGCACCATCACCGCGGTGAAAACCATCAGGCCGGCATGGAATCGGTTGTGGGACAACACCTCCTTGATCTCGGAGATTTTGATCATGTTCGACGCCACCCAAAGCAAGATGCCGCCGATGCAGGCCATCGGGACCATCTCGAGATAATCCGCGATGAAATAGGCCAGCGTCAGTTTCAGGATACCCTTGAAATAGCCCGCCAGCGGCGTCACTGCGCCGGCCTTGATGCTCGTCGCCGTGCGCGCCAGCGCGCCTGTGCAGGGGAAACCATTGACCATGGGCGTGATGATCTGCACCAGACCCTGTCCCCAAAACTCCTTGTCGGGATTGAATGGCGTGCCGCGATTGTCGGCGAGACGATCCGCCATCGACGAGCAAAGGAGACTCTCGACGCCGGAAACGAAAACGATCGCGAGCACGTAGTAGAAAACGTCGAACACTACGCCCGAACTCATCTCAGGCAGGACCGGCGGCGTGAATATGAAGAAGTCGTTTGGGATCTTCCCGTAGAGGTCGCGCACGACAAAGATGCCTCTGTCGGACAGCACCGTCGAGGTAAGCGCCGTGCAGGCGGCGATCGCGAGCGCGGGCGCTGGAATGAAAATGGAGATGCGCAGCAGAATTTTCGTCAGCGCGAAGGTCATGAGACCGAGAACGACGGCCCAAACATTGATCTTGTCCAGATTGCTGAAGAGGTTAACGACGGTCGCTTCGAAACTGCCAAAGAGATCAGCCTCTTCGCCCAATAGCTCAGTGAAGTCTCGTAGGCCGAGCACCGACTCGATATTCGACGCGGCGATGGCGACTGCGATTCCGGCGGTAAAACCGACGACGATGGAGTTGGGCACAAGCTTCGCGTATCTACCGAGTCCGAACAGACCCATGCCCATAAGAATGACGCCGGCAAGGATCGAGACTAACACCAGGAAGCCATGCGCCTCATGGAGCGCGCCGCCGCCAGCTTCGCCATATTTCTTCATGAGGCCGGCGATGAGCGGGATGAACGCGGCCGTAGGGCCATAGACCTGATACTTTGATCCGCCAAACGTGCGCCCAATCATGCAGGCCAGCGCGCCGGCGATGATCCCCTGCTCCGGCCTCAAACCCATCGCCATGGCGAACCCCATCGCCATGGGGATGGCGGTGAGCGCGACGATGAGCCCGGCGCTAAAATCGCGGTAGGTCGTTTGCGCCCACGTTGCGCGCTTCAGGTCCTCGAAGCGGCTGTCCCACAGGGTCATGAAAATCCGAAAGCGGCTCGCCACCGTTGCTGCCGGCAAGGGAAGCGCTGACGAGACGTCGACAGCCCTCAACGTCGGGGAACTCCTGAAATCGAGGGCGTTCATTTCATGCCGCCTTTCTCTCGCCTGCCAGCAAACGAACTAGCCCGAAGCTAAGCGCTGCAATCGCGACCGCCGAAAACGCCGCCCGTGGCGTTCCGTTAAAAAGCGATGGACGCCTCGGATTCCGCTTCTTGCAGCGTTTTCTTGCTGCGCTGTTCAGAGATGGCGGGCGCAGTTGGAGCGCAGTCCTCGACGCTCGGCTTGCTAAAGCCGCGCCTCAACACATCACAAAGAAAGCAGTTCCCTCGAGCGCCATCGATGAACGGTTCGGCAGCGGTTGCTGGCGCTGATGTGCAGACGAGAACGAGGATTATGATGGCTTTTCCATGCATGCCGCTGCAGCCTCGTACTGAAACCATTCGGGCAGTTGCGGGACGCAACGCTGCTCAACTCAATCGTCTCTGCGAGGAAGATACATGTCGCCGCGACGGAACAAATTTCAAATTTTCTAATGCAGCTATTGCAACGGCCGTTAACAACGTTCAGCTCGCACTTTTTAACGGCCTCGACGCGGCTAGGTGACGAGGCGGATTTGAAGGTCTAACGGCTTGAATGTTGAAACGAGAGCATGCCGCGATCTAATCGCGGCGCTGATCTATAGCTGTTATTCGTTTTTCATTTGCGAAAAGTCGCCAAACTTTGCTGCTGCGTCATTCGCCTATCTATTCCGGCCCCAGAGCCTGGACCGGCGTGGATGGACGCTGGCTCTCAAGTCGGACTTTTGTACATCGGGCTCACTATCTATTTTTGCGTGAGCGCCGGCAGGCCATGGGATCGTCAAGTTAACAGGGGCGCTTAGCTGCTACGTTGAGGAGCGGCGGCGCCAGTCCAAACGCGATTTGAAGATGGGTGGTTGGCAGGTAAACGTCTCGCGCCGATTTCCACTTATGACCGGAGACGCACACTTGCAGCATTACATGAGCGCCGTGTCTTGACTATCACATCTGTTGATTCTTTAAGCCATGCGGCGAGCATTCACAGAATTCACGGCGGAGTCCTTGCTGCGGGTGTCTCTGTTCCATCAATGAACATCGATAGCGGCGGATCGACACGGTATTCGGACATCTGCGTTCATGCGCTCATGCATTCGGTGTCGCTTTCTTGAAGAGGAGAGAGAAAGTAACGCCGGAAGGCGCATTTGGGCGGACTTCAATGCTCCCGCCCATTCGTTCCATGATCCTTGCTGCAATCGACAACCCAAGGCCGGAGCCGCCCTCGGTCTGACGGTCCGCGCGCCGGAAGCGTTGGAAGACCTCTTGCGCATCCATGCCGAGGCCGGGACCCTCATCAGCGACGTGAAGCGAGGCGCCCTCGATACGCACAACGATTCGCGTTCCCGGCGGCGTGTGACGCACGGCATTCTCGATGACGGCGTCAATTGCTCGAGCTGCATGTAAAGGAGCGGCCTCGACGATTTCTGGTTCCTTTCGTGACAGTTCAATCGACTGCCTGCGCGCGATCGCAAGCGGCGCGATCGATGCCAGCCGCCCCTCCGCCAGGTCGCCAAGGTCGATACGTTCAGCTTGCGGGGCGCTCGCCTCAATTTCGGCGAGCAGCAGCAGTCGATCGACGATTTTCTCGACCTGCTCGATCTGAATGATAATCTTGCGCGCATTATCTCCCTCCGGGATTTCTTCCGCGCGCAGGCGAAGGATGGCAAGAGGCGTGCGCAGCTCATGCGCCGCATCGGCTGCGAACTCTTTTTCGACGCGATATGCGTCCAGCAACCGCCGAAGCGAATCATTGAAGGCCTGGGCAAGTGGCAGGACTTCACCAGGGAGGTCGCGCGTATCGATGCCGGCCTCTGGCGTACGCGTATCGATGCTTGCGACCGCGGCGGATGCGCGCCTGACCGGCGCCAGCGTAAGGCGGACGATCCAGACGTCGGTCGCAAGCAGCATCGCCAATAGCAAGAGGATGAGAAGGAGGCCGACCAACAAGACCCGAGTTTCGACATCGTCGAAAATGACGTCGGGATGATCGAGATTCTGCACGACGATCGCCCATAGATCATCGACGCCTGCCACCGGCACGCTGACTCCTGAATAGAGCGCGCGACCCTGCATCCGCTCAAAGAAAGTGGGCGTAGGGGCCAGCGGTAGGGGCCCTTCCGGCGCCGTGGGAAGATCTGCCAAACTCAAACGGCGTCCGCGCTCGACAATAGTGAAGCTGAAGCTCGATCCGCCGCCGCGCAGCGCCAGTCCTGTTTCAGGCGTGATCGCCCAACCGGATCCTTCGCGGCGCAGCCCCGCCGCCAAAGTATTGGCATAGGCTGTCAGCGTCTGGTTCTGGAGACGGCGCCCCGTATTCTCCAATAGGAGCGCCACGCTTGCGCCTGCGACGAGCGCGGTAATGAACATTGCGAGCGCATGGAGCCACAGAATCCGGGACAGAATCGAGCTGGGCCGCATCACTCGGCCGCCGCCCTTTGTCGTAGCAAATACCCCAGGCCGCGCACCGTGACGATCTCGACGCCGGCATCGGCTTCGTCGAGGCGGCGGCGCAAGCGGTGCACGCCGACCTCGATTGCATTGGAAGAAAAGTCCTCCCCAAATCCGAAGAACAACGCCTCAATTTGCGTCCGGCGCACAACCCTGTCGCGGTGTCGCAGCAGCAGGTCGATGAGCTGCGCCTCGCGCGGCGGCAACGGCAGCGCGCGACCGTCAATCAAGACGCTGCGCGTGTGGCGATCGAATGTCATCCGCCCGCAGGTCCAAGGCGCCGCACCTGCGCCAGTCGCGCGACGGAGCAGCGCTTCCACCCGGGCGATCAGTTCGTCTGACGAGAATGGCTTTCCGAGGTAGTCGTCGGCTCCAGCTCTTAGACCGGCGACCCGGTCAGCCACCGCTGAGCGAGCGGTCATGACGAGCACAGGCAGATCGCGGCCCGTTTCGCGCAGCCATCGCAGCAGGTCAATGCCGTCGCCGTCAGGCAGGCCGAGATCCAGCACCATTGCGCCGTAGTCGCCGGTTTCGATCAGCAGTTGTGCTTCTTCGGCGCTCGCTGTCCGGTCGCTCGCCAGCCGAACGTCCGCGAGCCGCTGCGCAACGATGTCGGCCAACTCGGTATTGTCCTCGACGATCAGCAGCCGCATCAGACCTGCCTGTAAGGTCTCAGTAAGGTAGGTCGTTGTCTTGCTCGGCGGTCAACATCGCCGCGTTCAGCGCCCGTGGATTGTCCATCAGTGCATCGAGACGCCGGCGCAACTGCAGCCCCTGCGCTAATGAACCTCAAGGGCCCTCTCCTCGTCGCAGCGCTGACCGCGTCGCCATCGACTCTTGCACAAGACTATCCGCGCATTCCCGAGCCGATGATCTTTGATATGGTTCGCCCGCTCGGCGCGAAGCAAGGCGAGCTGGAAGCGAACATGCTTGTCCAGCGGAACTTGTCGGGACTGCGCCAATCGGTCAAGGGGGGCCCCGAAGTCGAATATGCTATTGCCGATGACCTTGCGATGGAGTTCGAACTGCCGGTCGAAGATATTCGCGTTACCGATTACAAGGTCGGGGTTCAGGGAACCTTCGGGACATTGGCCGGCGGCCGGGGAGTGCACGGACTCCAGTACCTTGGCGTATACAATCGGGAAAGCTCGCGGTGGGAAAGCTCGCTCATCTATTTGCTGGGATTTCGGTTCAACGACAGATGGAGCACGATGACGATGGTCGGGATCGGCGACGTAACTGTCGGCGCCTGCGATCGCTGCAACCTGATCGTGAACCATGCAACCTTCTACGACATATCAGAGGCGACAACGCTGGGATTCGAAGTCAATACGCGCCATGGCGCCGATCGCTACACGCTGCTGATGCCACAGGTGCATCAGGCGTTAACGGCAAGCTTGAAAGTCCAGGCAGGGTTGGGCGTTGTACGGGAACAAGGCGGCGCCTGGCGGCCCCACGCTGGACTTCGGCTTATCAAGGAGTTCTAATATCCAAACCCGCTGAACTCGCTTCGGGCTGTTGTGGCGACCGTTGCAACGCGGTCGGCGCGCGAGTCAGATTGTTCCGTCTCTTGACTGATCCCATGCCGGGAGGATCAGACGGCTGATACCGAAGAGAAGCTCAATCGCCCCGGATATTCTCAGGCAGGCTCGTTGCTGTCGCAATGCGCACACGCCATACATTGAGCACCGCAAGCGTGACCGCGACCACGACCGGTCCGAGAAAGAATCCCGCCGCCCCGAAGACGATGATGCCGCCGATCAACGCGATCAGCAGCGTCACCGTATGCAAGGGGAGATATTTCCCGACCACGATCGGATAGAGCAGGTTGTCGGCCAATCCCACGACCACGGCGCCCCACAGCGCCAAGATCGCGGCGTGGCCCCACTGACCGTTCAGCAGCAGTAATACTGCTGCCGGCGCCCAGACGAGCGGCGCGCCAAGAAACGGGATGATCGAGACGATGCCCATCACGATGGCCCAGAACCACGCCGCCGTGAGATCGAGCCACCAAAACATCAGACCGCCGAGCAGGCCCTGTACGCTGCCCACCAGCACCTTGCCGTAGACCGTCGCAAAGATCGTATCGCTCGCGACGCGGATGATGCGGTCTATCTCTGCAGGCGCAAGGGGGAGCAGCGAGCGGATGCTCACAAGAATCGAATTGCGATCGCGGAAAAAGTAGAAGAGGAAGAAGAATATGAGCGCGATCTCGATCATACCAGTGAACGACGACTTCACCGCAAAGGACGCGGCCGCTGTCAGGAGCGCGCTTGCGTGCTGGACGACGTCACCGAGGTCCATTCTCTCCTTCAACCATTCCCACATGGGCTTGATCCAATCGTGCCGCTCAAGCGCATCGTCCCACGCGTCCGATTCGATCTGCGCCCTTAATGCCCTAAAACCGCGGACCGCTTCGTTGACAAGGCGTGGAATGAGCATCCCGGCGGGAACAATCAGGAGCACCGCAATCGCGACGACGGAGCACCCGGCGGCCAAGGTTGGCCGGCCAATCCATTTCGCTATTCGACGATGCAGCGGCTCGCCCACGACCGCCAGCGCCGTCGCCCAGGCGAGCGGTGAAACGAATGGCCGACCGATCAAGTAGCAGAGCAATAGGCCAATAGCGGTGAGCGCAATGAGCGCGAGCCCAGGGAGCCCCCTCTGAGACCAAAAACGGGCTGTTTCGGGTGGGGGGGACTCGGGAGGCGCGGTAGGTCCTGACGGCTTTATGTGGGGGCTTTCTGTTGCGCAAGAGATCGGCGTCATGGCTACTGGTCCTGGCCGTTCAGTCCGCAGCCGACGCCAACACCACTTCTCCAGCGAGATTGCCGCAAAGCCGGCGAGTGCAAGCGCCGTTGGGGCGATCCAGTCCGTCGCATCAAGCGGATGGGTATGGAACAGTTGGTTAAGCGGGGGTAGATAAATGAAGCCGAGTTGCAACCCCATAGTCGCCGCGATGCCAAAATATACATACGGATTACTCAGCAGTCCGATGCGGAAAACGCTCTCGGTGAGCGAACGGCAGTTTAGGAGATAGATCGCCTGGAAAAGGATGATACTTGTGACGACGACGGTCTGCGACTCCGCACGTGCGAGTTCTGGTGCGACGCCGTCCCCTACATCCGTGCTGTACTCGTACAAGAACAGGCCCACAGCGCCAGCCGTCATGAGCGCGCCGACCAGGAATGTGCGAAAGATCAGGAAGGGACTGAGCAGCGGCTCGTTGGTTGGCCGCGGCGGCCGCTCCATCAGGCCCGGTTCGTGCGCCTCGAATGCGAGCGGTAGCGCGAGCGCAATGGCCACGATCAGGTTCACCCAAAGAATCTGGACTGGCTCGATCGGCATGAGCAGACGACCGTCGGAGACGGGAAAGAACAAAACCGCGACGAGGATGATCATCGCTTGGCCGAGGCTCGTCGGCAGGATAAACGCAAGCGATTTGCAGAGATTGTCGTAAACCCTTCGACCCTCCTCCACCGCTGCGCTGACGGACGCGAAATTATCATCGGCAAGCACCATGTCTGCCGCTTCCTTGGCCACGGCCGTACCGCTGATGCCCATGGCGATGCCGAGTTCCGCGCGCTTCAGAGCGGGCGCATCGTTGACGCCGTCCCCCGTCATCGCGACAATTTGACTATCCACCTGCAGCGCCTCGACGAGCCGCAGCTTGTGTTCAGGCGTGACCCGAGCGAAGACGCTGGCCGTTCGTGCGAGCATGACGAGCTCGCTGTCCGATGCAGCTTCAATCTGATGGCCGGTGACCACCTTCGCGCCAGCCTCCCCGGCGCCCAGCAGTCCAAAGACTTCCCCGATCGCGCGTGCGGTGGCCGAGTGATCGCCAGTCACTATCTTAACGGCGACGCCCGCCCGCTGACATGCTTTCACCGCCTCGATCGCTTCCGGACGGGGCGGATCCGCCATGCCGACGAGCCCAAGGAAACGCAAGTCGTGCCGCCAGCCGGAACCCTCGAGGCTGGTGATCGGCCCGTTCGGCATGGCCGCGGCTACGCCGAGGACGCGCATCCCTCGCGCCGCCATGGAGT
>VGDY01000077.1 GCA_016869555.1 Alphaproteobacteria bacterium
TTTTTTCGGCACGCCCGGGGGTGCTGGCGCAACTACGGTCGAGCTTCGCTCTCCCTCCGTCGCGCCAGCACCCCCGAGATTCTCATCCTGATTGTCGCTGGACTCTCACGCTGATTGTCGCCCGGCAGAAACTGCGTTCAGCCAAAAGCCCGGCGGAAGCTCGCGCCTCCCCGGGCTTAACAGTCCTAGCCGCGTATTGGACGAACCTGTCGAGCGCCGCTCACTCGGCAGGGCTATAGGCCTTCGCCGCCGACTCAATCGGCTTGAAAACTTCCTTGGCCATCGACGAATAGAGCTCGCCGAGCTTCGTCGCTTCAGCGAGGAAGTCCTCATAGGCGCCCTTGGCGTAGTCGGACTGAAGCTGCAGGGCTTCGTCTAACTTTTTGACCGCAATAAGCTTTTCAGCCAGAACGCGGCTCTTCTCGAAGGACTTCTTGGAATAATCGGTGGTTTCGGCGGCAATGCTCTGCCAGCCCTTGGTCACCGCGGCCGCGGCGGCGGAAACGGCTTCAAATTGCTCTTTGCCGAGCTTCTGAACGCTGTCTAAGGAAGCTACCATGGTTCGTCCTCATGATTTTGGCGCAAACGCGCCCTATGCGGCCTCATGCGCCCGCTGACGACTTATTTATATGCATTGCACAAAATAAAGTCAACCAAAATGTTGCGACGCAATATCAATCAGGCGCATGAACAATGCTTAACCTGCGGGTAACTGCCGGCCGTTAATGTAGCAAAACGTCACTTTCGGCGCGGCTGGGCGGTTGCGCGAACAACAGTGAAGTGAAGGGGCGCGTTCATGGTGAGACCGAGTTTGTTGGATGACCTGTCGCGGGCCCGCTCCCTTGCGGCAGTCAGTACTGCGATCATGCTCCTTCTGGCGATGTCCGTCGCCCCCGCCGAAGCGCGTCGGGGCTGGCGCCAGCACCAACACGCCGAGTTTAACGAGCGCGTCTCGGCCGCGCGGACGCGGGCCAACGCCGCCGGCGACCCCATCATCGGGGAGCATCGCGGCTTTTCAGCCATTGTCGTCGACGCCAACAGCGGCCGCACGCTTTATTCGCGTTCCGAACATGATCTGCGCCATCCGGCGTCCGTCACCAAGGTGATGACGCTCTATCTTCTTTTCGAGCAGCTGGAGAAGGGCCGGTTGCGCCTCGATTCGCCGCTGATGATTTCCCAGCGCGCGGCGGCGCAGGCGCCGACCAAGCTCGGCCTGCGGCCCGGCCAGACGATCAGCGTTGATAATGCGATCAAGGCGCTCGTCACCAAATCCGCCAATGACATCGCCTGCGCGATCGCCGAAAACCTCGCCGGCGACGAGCATAGTTTCGCGCAGATGATGACGCACAAGGCGCATGCGCTCGGCATGCGCAACACCAATTACGAGAATGCGTCAGGCCTTCCCGATCCCAACCAGGTGACGACGGCCTATGATCTCGCCGTGCTCGGACGCGCGATCCAGGAGCGCTTTCCGCGCTACTATCGCTACTTCTCGACGCCGAGCTTCGCCTACAACGGCGCGGTGCATCGTAACCACAATCACCTGCTCGGCCAGGTCGAAGGCATGGACGGCATCAAGACCGGCTATACCCGCGCGTCGGGATTCAATTTGCTGACCTCCGTGCGCCGCCACGGACATCACATCGTTGCGGTAGTGATGGGCGGCAAGACCGCCTATACGCGCGACCACATCATGGCCGGGCTGATCGCGGAAAATATAGACGATGGCGCTTCGGTCAGAACCGCCGCCGCGGTCGTCGAAAACCCGCGCAACGGCGACGAAGCGCAGGAGCGGCCGGCCGATGAACGTCCACAGCACGCCAAGATCACGGCGGCGCGCGCGCCGCAGATCGCCGTCTCCGAGCGACTGGCCTATGCCGAACCTCAGGAAGCCATGGCAGAGGAGCCGGAACCGTTCAGCCGGCGGTTGAGCGCTCCGGTTCCGGCGGCCGACATTCCTCCGCAGGAGGCGCGGCCCGCTATTCGTCCCGCCTTCGTTTCGGGCGGTCAAAAGCGCGCGGCCGGCGCTTACGAGCCAGAGCGAAAGGGAACGTCTCCGGACGCCAGGCCGCATGTCGGCGTGACTCCGCTCGCTTCGCGCGATGGATCGACGACGGGCGGCGCCCGCAAGATCGACGTTACGCCGGTCTCGACGACTCCTTCGGCCATCCGCAGCGCCGCCGTCAAACCGCCGATCGCCAAATCCGACGCCAATCGTCCCACACGGCCGGGCTGGATGATCCAGATCGGCGCGACCGAGGACCAGGATAAGGCCAATCAACTGCTCGCGCGCGCGCGCAGTCAGCTTCAGGGCTTCCCCGCCAACGCGACGGCGTTCACCGAAAAGGTTCAGAAGGGGGCCGGAACGCTCTACCGCGCACGTTTTGCGGGTCTCGAGGAAGAGACCGCGCAATCGGCATGCAAGGCGCTCAAGCGCTCCGGCTTCGCCTGCTTCACGACGAGGAATTGATTTGAGAGATGTCCACGACCTGGGACCACGACTTCGGCGATCGGCGGGCGTCAGTGCTGGTGACGCCGCATCAGGACATCCTTGGCCTCGTTCACCCGGGCCGCAAGATCCGTCGCCCCGCCAAGATCTGGATGAAGTTTTTTCATCAGATCGCGATGGGCGCGGGCAATGTCCGCGGCGGCGGCGCCGCGCTTGAGGCCAAGAATTTCGTACGCCTCGTCTTCCGAAATCGCGCCCGCGCGACGCGCGCCGCCCTCGCCCGAGCGGAAGCCCCCCGAGTCCGCGTGCGCATCGCTTGCCGAACGCCAGCCGGAAAACCGGCGGTCAAGATAAGCTTCTAGCAGCCTCGCGCCGTCCGGATCGTCGCGGCGGCAAACGCCGTAGAGTTCGAGGAGCGCCGGGCGCGCCAGCGAGTCGAGCTGCGCGCCCTCATGCTGGCCCGCGAGGACGATTCCCCGAATCGCGCCCGTCGAATGGTCGAGTTCCATTTCGATCATCGCGGATCGCACGCGCGACACGCCGCCCGCGCCGCCGCCAGCGTTGCGAAAGCCGCGCAGCGTTTTTCCGTTCAGACCGATGAGCCACACGCCAAAGCCAAGGAGCGCCATGCCGAGGTCGAGGCGGCCGCGGGCGAGAAGCAGGCCGCCGAGCGCGAGCGCGAGAACGCCGCCGCCGCGCTTCAAAAGAACCGCCAACAGCGCCGGCGAGGTCTTCGTATAGGCGTTGAGCGCCAGGATGGTCAGGACCAGGGCCACAAGTCCGATCAGAATGGGCATGCTCTTATCCTCAACCGATCTGGGACAGGAGCAGACGCGCTGCTCCCTCGCCTTCGCCGGCGCGCCGCTCCAATTCAACTCTGCCGCCGACGGCGTAAGCGGCCACGGCGCCGAGCAACTCCGCCAGGCGCCGCGGCGCGGCGACGTCAAACGCCGCATAGGCGCCGCCGGTCAAACGCGCGATTTCGCGATAGGCGTAGCTCACGTCGGCGTCCTGGCCTTCCTGGAACATGAAGGCCTTTACGCCGATCAATCCCATTTGCCCTGCCGTCGCCGTCAAGTCGTCGATCCGCTCCTCCATGGCGTCGCCGATAAAAACGAGCGCCCCGACGCGCGCGCTGCGCGACTCGTCGAGCGCGTGGCGCAGGACCTTGCCGATTTGCGTGCGTCCGCCTTGGCAGACGATCCGCGCCATCAGCGCGCCGAGTCCCTCCCCTCCCGAGACGAAGCGTGAAGCGCGGCATTCTCCGAAGCCGCGGAAATAAACCAGCTGAACGTCAAGCCCGCCCTGGGCGGCGGTCGTGCGGAACATCTCTCCTTGAATCGATTGCGCCATGTCCCATGTCGGCTGCCGGCTCATCGTCGCATCCAGCGCGAAGATCAGCCGGCCGCGCGAACTGTCCACCACGACGCTCCTCGCTCGGTCGAGAAAAGCGTCGATCGGCCCCGATTGCGCAGAGCCTTGAGCGGTTGGCGGCTTGTTTGAATGATCGCCCACTGCGGTTCACGTCGTTTCTTTGACGTTCCATTTAAAATCGGACGCGCGCTCTGATAAACAAGAGGCTTGGCGCGGAACTTGAACATAGGCTCTTTGGGCGCGCCCGGCGAGGACTCGATGCCGACCCACGGCGAAGAATTTCATGTTCCGGGCGGCGCGCCGCTGACGGCTTCGGCCGGGTGGACGCGCATCGCCGCCCTGCCTGCGGAGGACAGCGTCCGCGTCCAGTCCCTGATGCGGGCGTTCGCCGACGAGCTTATCGAAGGCGGCGTGCGGGTCGGCGGCGTGACGCAAATTCGAGTCGCGGACAGATCAGGGATCATGTTGCGCGACGTAGCCACCGGCGATTTTTATCCGATCTCGCAGGACCTTGGGCCGGGCTCGGTCGCCTGCAATCTCGATTCGAGCGAATTGGCGCTCGCCTGCGCCGCGATCGAGCGCGCGGCCCGTGGCGGCGCGCAGCTGATCGTGATCAGCAAATTCTCCAAGCAGGAAGCGGGTCGCGGCGGGCTCTGCGACGCCTTCCGGGCGGCGATGGCGGCGCGGGTTCCGGTGATCGCGGCGGTGTCGCCGCATTACCGCGAGGAATGGCGCGCCTTCGCCGGGCCGCTGGCGGAGGACGTCGCGCCCGAACGTGCGGCGCTCGCGCAATGGTGGGCGAAAATCAACGCGGCAGCTTCCCAGTCGCCGCCTATCTGACCGGCGGCGCGTACAACAGGCCGCCCTTGCTCCACAAAGCGTTCAGCCTTCGCTCCATGGCGAAAGGCGCCCCCTTCCCGAGGTTGCGCTCAAAAACGTCTGCGTAATTGCCGACGTGTTTGATGATGCGATAGGCCCAATCCTGAGAGAGACCGAGATCGTCGCCATGGGCGCCGTCGACGCCGAGCAGGCGCCTGATCTGCGGTTTTTCCGACGAAAGCGCGGCGTCGGCGTTCGCTTTGGATACATCCAGCTCCTCGGCGTCGATCATCGCGAAGAGCGTCCAGCGGACGATGTTGAGCCACTGGTCGTCGCCCTGCCGCACGAGCGGGCCGCGCGGCGACTTGGACAGGAGGTCGGGCAGAACGGCGTGATCGGCCGGCGCCGCCAAGCCGATCCGGACGCCGCTCAGAAGGGAAACGTCGGCGGTCAGCGCGTCGCACTTGCCTTCGTCATAGGCTTTCGCCGCCTCCTCTAGGCTCGCAAACAGTTTTGGGTCGTATTTCGCCGTTCGGGCTCGAAAAAAGTCGGCGACGTCGAGCTCATAGGGCGTTCCTTGCTCGACGCAGATCGCTACGCCCTCCATCTCTTGAATGGAATTGAAGCCGCGCTGGCGGCGGACGATGAAGCCTTGTCCGTCGTAAAGGAACACGCCCGCGTAGATGAGCTTTTGTCCGGCGTCGCGGGCCTGCGTCCATGGCGACGCGCTGGCGACGAGATCGACCGCGCCGGCCTGCAGCGCGCCAACCCGCGCTTTCGGCAGGAGTTCGACGAATCGCGCCTTGGCGGGATCATCGAGAACCGCGCTGGCGACGGCGCGGCAGAAGTCGACATCGAAACCGCGCCACTCGCCCGCCCCGTCGCGCTGCGCGAAGCCCGGCGAAGGCGTTACGCCGCAGATCAGGGAGCCGCGCTTGACGATCTGGCCAAGCGTGGGACCGACGTCCGTCTGCGCGCCGGCGCCTGGGGAGCAGAGCGCGCCGGCGAAAGCCGCGAGGCAGGCGAAAAGGAGGCGGCGCATCATGGCGGGCTCGGCATCCGGCGGCGGATATACTACGGTCGCGCGGCGCGTGCGCAAAGGCGACTCGTCAGAGGCGGCATGTCCGAAGATAAGAAAGCAGCCAAACGTAAATTAAGGCCCGCCACTCTGGTGACGCAAGCCGGTCGCGCGCCTTTCGATCATTTCGGCTTCGTCAATCCGCCGATTTATCGCGGCTCGACCGTGCTGTTTCCGACGGTCGCCGCGCTCGAGGGGCTGCGCCAGCCCTATACTTACGGCACCAAGGGCACGCCGACCACTCGGGCGCTCGAGCAGGCCTGGAGCGAGATCGCCGGCGCCGCCGATTCGGTGCTGACGCCCTCTGGCCTTGCCGCCATCGGCCTGGCGCTGCTGACGGCGACGCGCGCCGGCGCGCATGCGCTGATCGCCGATTCCGCCTATCAGCCGACGCGCATGTTCTGCGACGGAATTCTCACCCGTTTCGGGGTGAACGTCGAGTATTACGACCCGCTGATCGGCGCCGGGATCGCCGCGCTGATGCGGCCGGAGACCACCGCGGTTCTCGTTGAATCGCCTGGCTCGCAGAGCATGGAGGTTCAGGACATTCCCGCCATCGCCGCCGCCGCGCAGGCCCATGGCGCCTGCGTGATCGCCGACAACACCTGGGCGACCCCGCTTCTCTTCCCGCCGCATGAGCGCGGCTGCGACCTCGCGGTCGAAGCCGGCACCAAATATCTCGCCGGCCACGCCGATCTTCTCATCGGCCTCGTGTCCGCCAACGCCAAATGGGCCAAGCGCCTGCGGGCGACCTTCAACGCCTTCGGCATGGGGGCCGGTCCCGACGACGCATCGCTGGCGCTGCGCGGGCTGCGCACCATGGCGCTGCGGCTGCGCGAACAGGAACGCGCAGCGCTCGACATCGCGCAATGGCTGGAAGACCGGCCGGAAGTCTCGCGCGTGTTGCACCCCGCCCTTCCGACGCATCCCGGCCATGAGCTTTGGAAAAGAGACTTTAGCGGCGCGTCCGGCGTATTTTCGGTCATTCTTAAGGAGGCGCCAAAAACGGCGGTCGCCGCCTTTGTCGACGGGCTGGAGCTGTTCGGCATCGGCTTTTCCTGGGGCGGCTATGAAAGCCTTGTGCTGCCGTTCGACTGCGCCTCATACAGGACGGCCACGCGCTGGGCTCCGGAAGGGCCGGCGCTGCGCTTCTCGATCGGACTGGAGGACGTCGCCGATCTGAAGGCGGATCTGGCGGCGGGTCTCGACCGGCTCAAGGTCTCCTAAAGGCGGAGCGTTTAGAATATATTCCAAGCTACCAGTGTCCTGTGTGGCGAAGGTTTTTCGAAGGGAGAAGAGATATGGTGGCCGTTTCCCGGTTTGCCGCTTATGCCGGCGTCTGCGGCTGGTTGATGGCGGGCGTCGCGCCGGCGCTGGCCGGCAGCGGCCAGGACTTCCCGAACGTTACATGCGCCTGCAAGGGCTGCGGCCAGAACAAGTCCGACGTCATCGGCAAATGCCCGGACGTCTGCAAGGACAAGACGGTCTACAACAAGGGCGAAAAGGTCGTTCCCGCCGCGCCGGCCCGGCAGCGCCCGGCCAGGCGGGACAAAACCGCCAAGGCCGCCGATCCGACCGAATTTTGCAAGGCGGCGCGCATGAAGCTACCGAAAGGCTGGATGCGCGCCGATCCTCCGTCGGCCCAATCACGGTAGGCGTCTGCGCGATCGCATGAAAAATGCCCGCCCAAGCAGTTTGGGCGGGCAAGGCTCTCACACACGCTCGCGAGAAGCGGGACGTCGGTTCAGAAGATCAGAGCGTGGCTCCAGCCTGGAACTTCGGAATCACCGGGCCGCCAATTTCAGCTCTCTGACGCTCGCCGGAGGGGCTGAAGAACAACAGCAGTCCGCCAAACTGGCTATCGGTGTCATAGGCGAGATCGGACAGGCGTTCGATGTCGAAGCGGGCGTCCTGAACGATCACTTCCAGGTCGCGAGTCTCGCCGGGCGCGATCGGGTTGTGATCGCTCACGGAAAGTCCGCGGTCGGCAAGCAGATAGTCAGGGAAATCCGGCCGCGTGGTGAAGACCTCGGGATTAAGGAAGCGCAGACCGGCGGAAGTGAATTCGCCGAGCCGGATCGGCTCTCTGCCATTGTTGGTCACCTTCGCCCTGATCCGCAATTCGCGGCCCGGCACCGTATAGGAGCCGCCCTTGAATTGAACGGCGACGGTCGACCGCGGTTCGTCGATCGGCGAGATGCCGGTCAGCAAGCCCGCCTGCATCGGCAGCGTGCGCGGGAACTCCCGGTTGGCGGCGGCATAGAAGACGAGCACAGCCAGGAGAACCGCGGCAAGGGTGATCGCGCCGATCCGCTTTTCGTCCTGACCGATCAGCTCGCGGCCCTTGCCGGCTTTGACCTGCCAATATCGGACAATGATCCCCTTGGTCATGAACCAATAGAGAATCCAGGCGGTGGCGGCGGCCATCCAGAAGAAGTGGTAGATATAGGTCCAGGTGATCCCATAGGTTTCGAGATCGATCGTCGAACCTTCGAGCAGCGTCACCGGATTGGTGAAATCCTTCATGTCGCCCTTGATGGTGATCCACTGGCCTGGACCAACGATCGGGCCGCCGTCCTTGACGTTGATCTGGACATGGACGTGATAGCGGCCTTGCCGGCGCGCCTTCAGGACGATCTTGTATTCATAGTCCTTGCCGACATCCATCGAGAAGGTGCGCGGCACCGGCACTTCGCCGACGAAGGCGCTCTTGCGGATGAGAACCGGCCCCGGCTCGCCGACGTTGAGAAAGGATTCGCCGGGCCTGGCGACGGCTTGCGGCCAGCCGGAAAACACATGAACCTTTCCGGTGAGCTCCATCTCGTCGTTCACGTTGAGTTCGGTCTTCGACCATTTGACGTCGTACCAATTGAGCGTGCGCATGCGCAGGAACGCCTGCTGCGAACGTTCGCCATGCGCGGAGGCGGGCGTCGCCGGCAAGGTCGTCAGGGCGCCGGCGACGACCACTCCGAGGATCCAAAGGCGGACGACGCGGGCCGTCGCGCACTTGGCCATCGATTGCAAATTCAAGCTTTTCATCTGGAATTACTCCCTTGGATTTTCTCGACGCCGGAGCCGTCGCCGGCTCCGGCGAAATTACGCGTCGCGTCCTAGACTTCTTCGATCTCGAGATATTTCGTCGTCGAGAACCACTTGCCCACGTTCCACCACAGGAAGTAGACGAGCATCGAAATGAAGCCGGAGAAGAAGGCGGCGACCGGAACCACGTCCTTGCCGAAAGTGCGCAGCGTGCCGCGCTCGACCATGCGGATATATTCCGGCGTGCCGGTGCGGACGTAGTTGAAGCCGATGAGGTCGGCGAGCGTGAGCAGCACGCCGTCGATTTCAGTGGCCTGATGATATTGCGCCAACACAGGCCAGTTGATCGGATAGAACAGGAGGCCCCAGCCAAGGCCGCCGAGGAGCGCCGTGACCAGCCAGCTGCCCGAGATCATCAGCACGATGTCGAGCCAGAAACCCATTGGAATGAGCGCCGACGGGAACACCAGGTTGATCGGGAAGAAGGTCCAGCCCCAGAAGTTGTCATAGCGGTTGATCCACTCGCCGACCAGCAGGGCGAGCACGACGGTCGTGGCGCCGATCGGCAGTCGGAACCTCGTCCAGAAGAATGACTGCGCGGCCGCGGCGAAGCACATGGCGACGATCGGGGTCACCGTCGGCCACATGCGTCGATCCTTGAAGTCGATCCAGAAGTCCCAGTCGCCGGCGAGCAGCATGTAGTGGATGTGGAATGAGCCAAGCAGCACGGCGAACAGAATCACCAGGAGGAGCCAGTCCGTCAGGGTGACGCAGCCAAGAAACTCTTCTTTTGATTTCCAGGTCTTGCCGGCCGGCGAGCCTGATTCAGTTGATGCCGACATGTTTTCCTCTCTCAGATTGATCTTGCGGGAGGGAAGCGGCGGCGCGCCCGGTCTGCGCCTTGCGCTCGGCGGCCGCTGTCCATTTTTTATGAATCGATGCGCGCGCGCGTTAAAGCGCGAGAACATCCTTCTCATATTCCTTGCTGAGTTCGATCACGCGATCGAGCACCTGACGCGCGACGCCGAAAACGGCAAGCGCGAACCAGCCAAAGAACACGAATCCCCAGTGCAGCGGCGCCGTGAACAGCTCTTCCATGAACCAGAAGGTGTGGCCCCATTCGTTCAGGCCGATGTTCGGGAAAATCATGAACGGCCCGGCGAAGAACATCAGGAATGCGAGCGAGATTCGCTTGGCGAATTGCGGGATGCGCGTATGCGCATACATGAAGGCGCCCCAGCCGCAGATGATGTAGATCGGATAGCTGAGGTAGAATTCGAGGATGTGGCTCGGCGTGAAGTCGGTGTCGCGAATGACCGTCTGGTGCCAGGTGCCGTCCTGTTCGGTGAAGTAAGAGGCGCCCCAGTAAACCGAGAAGGCGTAAATCGCGAGCCAGCCGATAAGCGTCAAGATTCGGCGCATCTCCTCGCGCGGCGCGACGGCGTCGATGTTGCGGTCGCGCGTCTTCCAGAGATAGCCGCCGATCGCGCAGAAGGCGACGAACTCCAGCGGCAGTTCGGTCCACATCAGGTTCATCCAATAGGTCTGGAATTCCGGCGCGAAGGAATCGAGGCCGGCCTTCCATCCGAAATATTGCTCATAGATTCGGATGCCGACATAGAACACCAGCATCACGCCCATGGTGATATAGGCCGGCTTGAAGTTCACGATCGTATCGGTCTCGCCGGCCTGTGCGGCGCTCACGGCTTTTTCTGTCGTTAAATTCATCATTGCCTCTCCTCTTTAGGGCTCGAGACGCACTTGCGGTCCCGAATGGCGCTGGGCCTCCCATAGCTGCGATGGGCGCCGAGCAAGGCGCTCGTCTCGCCGCGGCTTTCGCAAACCAAGCCGGGGCGGCTTTCACAGCTGCGGAAACGTTATCACGTCGAACACTGTCAACGTCAAGAAAAGTATAGTATTCAACATGCGACAATTTGCACCACATGGCGTATAAATCTCACTTTATTGCTACAAATATTGAGATTTGAGTTTGCAGTTAATTGATACGCCAGTTTGCCGGCGCGGTTAATGAGACTTGTGATGTATTATAATATGAAACTGCGCCGTCTTAGAATGACTTTAGTCAGATTATAGTCTGACTTGCGACATGTTGCCGCAAGTTAAACCTATTGTGCGTCGAGTTGAATCGTTGAAAATCGTAACAGCGCTGATCGACAGCGTTCGCGGCAGTTTACGGAGAGGAATCGGATGAAGACTTTTCACTCGCTTAACGAACTTGGCTGGGTCGCCTTTTGGGTCGCCTTCTGCGTGTTCCTCTTCGCGATCTTCATTCCGACCGTGAACAGAGCGCTCAATCTTTAACCGCCCTCCCCCGGCGCGAACGATCGTCCCGACTCGATCTCCCCCGAGTTGGGACGATCCCTATCCGTGCTCAGGGCCGCGGCGAGATGCGAAGATGCAGGGGCCGAATTGCATGCGCGTCGCCAAAATGTCGCGCCTCACGTGCAAGACGTGAATCAACGTCTTTGAAATGAATCGCTCCCGGGAACGGGGCAGAAAGCAGGAACGAACTGGCGCGAGACAAAAATAACAAGGTGGCCCGAAGAGTATAAAATGAGAAAAAAATGAGCGGAAACTCTGAAGAAGACCATCAGTTGAATTATCGCCAGCGGCGCGAAGATTCTCTTCGCCAGCTACTGAGCGGCATCGTGGACAAGCCTTCGAAGGAGATCGTCGAGGAGCTCAAAAAGGATTTGGGCGTCAGTCGCGCGACCGCCTATCGCATGATGAAAACCTTCCGCACCTGCGGGGCCATAACGGCTCCCTGGACACGCCCGGTGGGTCGTCCGAAAGGCGCGCGCTGTCTCGATCCGCGCCGCGAGCAGCTTATCCAGGAGGCGATCAAAGCCCATTATTCGCACGCGCTTCGGCCAAGATTCAGAGCGCTGGTGCAGGACATTCACCAACGCTGCGTCGAAGAGCTGCTGGCGCCGCCGAATTGGCGCACCATTCGTAACATGCTTATCCGCTTGACACATACAGCCTCCAGTGCTAGAAGAAAGAGGTAGGCCGGGGTTCGGCCATGGAGAGCAAGATGCTTCCGGGATTTCCAAAGAACGTCACGAAAGAGAAGGTCCGCAGGGGTCACTACCGCCTGACGCGGGACGACGGCTTTACCGTCGAGGTCAAGCGCGGCGTCGGCGGATGGTGGTTCGGCAACACCGGCCGAAAGGTTAAGTCGCTTGGCGTCTCCGAATACGACATGCGGAACGGCTATACCTCCCACGATCAAGTTGGCGTGGCCGATCGCGAAATCAGCGAATTGGGGGCCGTATAAATGCCTCCCCATGCCGACGTTCTCCAATGGGAGCACTTGCCGTTCCCTAAATCCCTCAGGGATTTCCAGAAGCTTTTCCCGAACGATGAAGCGTGCGCCCGATACCTGGAAGGCGCGAAATGGCCCAAGGGCTTCGTCTGCCCGCACTGTGAGAAAAAGGGCGAGCCGTTCCGCATGTCCACGCGGACTAGCGTTCTGACGTGCCGCACCTGCCGCAAGCAAACGTCCCTCACGGTCGGGACCGTAATGCAGCGGACTCATTCGCCGCTGACCGTGTGGTTTTGGGCGGCTTACCTTGTGTCGAGCATGACGCCCGGCATGTCGGCCGTGCAGTTTCAGCGCCAGCTTGGGCTGAGCCGGTACGAAACCGCCTTCCAAATCCTGCACAAGCTCCGCGCGGGCATGGTGCGCCAAGGCCGCGACCGTATCGGCGGCAACCTTGGGCGCGGCGATCACGTCGAAGTGGACGAGACTTACATCGGCGGTGCGGTGCGCGGGGAAGGTCGCGGCCCCAAGCCGGATGACACGGTGTTGGTCGCTGCCGCCGTCGAGGTTCGCACCCGCCCGGCCAAGAGGGGCGACAAGCCCATGTGGCGCGGTGGGCGGTACGCTGGCCGATTGCGGCTGGAAATCATCCCCAATCGCGGCGCTAAGGCCATGACGGGCTTTGTAGAACAGGCCGTCGAGCCGGGCGCAATGGTGATTACCGACGCCGCGCCGGGATACGCCAAGCTTGGCGCGCTCGGCTACGCGCACCTGCCCGTGGTGGAAGCCGGAAATCCTGAGGTCGCGGAAGAATATCTGCCCATCGTTCACCTTGTTTTCAGCAACCTCAAAGCTTGGCTGCAAGGCACGCACCACGGGCGCGTCGAGCCGCAACACCTGCAAGCCTACCTCAACGAATTTACGTTCCGTTTTAACCGGCGGTTCTACCCGTTCAATGCCTTCCGTTCCTTGCTCGGCATCGGGACGAATGGCGAAGGCCCGACCTATGCCGGGATTTACGAAGGCACTTGGAAGCATCCGACGATGGCGAGCCATCATGACTAATCAACCCCTAGAGGCCGTATGTTCAAACCGGATAAGCATGATTCGTAAGCGTCTGCGAGACTTCGAGGGCCGCATCCGCGGCGCGTCGGGCGCCGGGAACTGATCGGGACATGCTTCACGGGACTTGGCTCAAATGCGGCTGAGCGACATTCTGGAACGGCCGCTGCAGATGGTTTACTTCGATCACGTCAAGATCGAAGACTATGTCGTTGACGCGCGGACCGGCGAAACAGGCTATCCGTGGCTGACATTGGCGATCGACGCCAATACGCGCATGGTCGCCGGCTTTCATCTTTCGCTGGCGCCGCCGTCGCGCATCTCGCTCAGCCTGTGTCTGCTGCACGCGGTTTGCGACAAGTCGCGCTGGATGAACGCGCGCGGGCTCTGTGGCGACTGGCCCGCCGCCGGACTCCCAGAAACCATCGCCATCGACCCGCACAGCATTTTCGGGGTTCGCCAATTAGCGCGCGCTTGGCGCGATCAGGGAATCGCGATCGCGCCGGAATCCATCAGTTCAAATGTTTTTGGCGCGCGCGCCACGCATTTGTCCGCCGGTCGGTATGGCGAAGTCGCGATCGCCAAAGCCAACGGCGTCAGTTGGACGCCCAAAGCGCCGCGGCATCTGCGCCGCGCGCCGGCGCGAGACATTCGCGAGCTGGAATTCGCCGTCGGCGACGGCCTTGTAAATGACTATCACCAGCGACCGCATGAGGACACGGGGCGCTCGCCGCTTGATGGCTGGCGAGAGGCTGAAGCGGCGGCGCCGTTGCGCGCGCCGCAGGATTGCATGCGCTTTCGACTGTCGCTTCTGCCCGACGCCCGCTGCGCCCTCGGTTCAAACGGCGTCAGCGTGCTGGGAGAGACGTTCTGGTCGCCGGGACTCGCGCAGCTGCATCGGGAAGGGCGCGAACGGGTGGCGGTCAAATTCGATCCGCGGGATCTTTCGAGAATTTTCGTTCAGGAAACCGGCAGGCCTTCCGTCGAGGCGACAAATGTCGCGGCGACCGGCGCCGGCGGGTCGGACGAAGCCTGCCGCAGGAACTGCAAGCTGCTCGTCGCTTCGCGCCGGCTTAACGAAGAAATCGCCGTCGAACCGGGGGGCGACTGCGCGCGCTTTGGAGCAGACGCGCCATCACCCTGCCGCGCAAGGGGCGATCGGCGCGCCAACGCGTAAACGGTCGGCCGAACTAGGCTTTGTGCTGCGAGGGCGCGCCGCAGAAGCCGAGAATCAGGTCGCGCAGTTCCGGCTCCTCGACGAGGTCGGCGGCGATGGAGCATTCGAACCAGCGGGTGGCGCGCTGCTTTTTCTCCGCCCATTTCTTTTGCTGCTTCTGTACGCGAAGCGAGAATACTTCGACGCGGCAGTCGACCGTCGAGCCGCTGGCGAGGCGCTTTTCATAGAAGAAGTCGCCGAGCTTCATCTTGTCGATCTTGCCGAGCAGTCCGGCTTCCTGCACCGCCTCGATCGCCGCGACAATATGCGGTTTGCGGCCCTTCATCGGCCATCCTTTGGGAATGATCCAGCGCCTGGTGTCGCGCGACGTGACCAGCATGACTTCCACCCGACCGTTGGCGAGTCGCCAGGGCAAGGCCGCATATTGCGTGCGCGGCGCGGAGACGACGCCCTCGCGCTTCTTCTTCGGCTTCGGCGTCTTCATGCCGCGAACCTCGCCAGCACATAGAACGCCGCGGCAAAAAAAGCGGCCATGGGCATGGTGATGATCCAGGCGACGACAATGTCCTTGGCGACATTCCAGCGCACCGCCGCGACCCGCCGCGCCGCGCCGACGCCAATGATCGCGCCGGTGATCGTATGCGTCGTCGACACCGGGATGCCCAAGCCAGTCGCCAGGAACAAGGTGATGGCTCCTCCGGTCTCGGCGCAGAACCCCTGCATCGGGGTCAACCGCGTGATTCGCGACCCCATTGTGCGCACGATTCGCCACCCGCCAAACAAGGTTCCAAGGCCCATGGCGGCCTGGCAGGCGATGACGACCCAAAATGGCACGTGGAATTCGCCGTCGAGCGCTCCGTGCGCATACAGCAGCACGGCGATCACGCCCATGGTCTTTTGCGCGTCATTGCCGCCATGGCCAAGCGAATAAAGCGAGGCCGAGGCGAATTGCAGAACGCGGAACAGCGCGTCGACGCCGCCGGGCGTCCGCCGCACGAATATCCACGACACCGCCAGAATCAGCGCGAGCGCCAGAACGAAGCCCAGCGCCGGCGACAGAACGATCGCGGCCGTTGTCTTGAGCAGTCCGTTCCAGACGATCGCCGAAACGCCGACCTTGGCGACGCCGGCGCCCACCAGTCCGCCGATAAGCGCGTGCGAACTCGACGATGGAATGCCTAATCCCCAGGTGATCAGGTTCCAAACGATCGCGCCCATCAGCGCGCCGAAGATGACGTAGTCGTCGACGATGTCGGGCGAGACAATGCCGGCGCCGACGGTCTGCGCGACATGCAGCCCAAAAACCAGAAAGGCGATGAAATTGAAAAAGGCGGCCCAGAACACGGCATATTGCGGACGCAGGACGCGCGTCGAGACGATCGTCGCGATGGAATTGGCGGCGTCGTGCAGACCGTTCAGAAAATCGAAGATCAGCGCGACCGCGATGAGCGCCAGGAGAAAAGACGAGAAATTCTGCAAGCGCGGGCCCTAGGAATGCTCAATGACAATGCCGGCGACGCGATCGGCTACGTCCTCGAAACCGTCGACGACGCTTTCGAGGTGGCCGTAAATCTCCGCGCCGACAATGAACGCCATCGTATCCTTATGGCGATGCGCCTGAAACAGCTCCTTCAATCCCTGATCGTGGATGGCGTCGGCTTCGTCCTCGATGCGCGTGATCTCTTCGCTGTAGGCGTTGAGCCTGCCGGCGTTCTGGCGCATCGTCCGCAGCAGCGGAATGGCGTCGCGCGTGAGCGCCGCCGCTTGGACGATGATGTCGCCCATGCGGCGCATCCCCGGCTCGAACTCGCGGGCCTCATAGAGCAGCGTCGCCTTGGCCGTCTGATGCATCTGATCGATTGCGTCGTCCATCGCCGTCACCAGGTCGCGGATGTCACTGCGATCGAAGGGCGTGATGAAGGTGCGCCGAACCGCCAGATGCGCCTCGCGGGTGATCTCGTCCGCCTCATGCTCCTTGCGACGGATCTCCTGGGAGCACACAAACACGCGGTCGCCGCCGTCCAGCAATCCGCGCAAGGCGTGCGCGCCGGCGACTAGCGTCTCCGCATGCCGCTCGAACAGATCGAAGAAGCGCTCCTCCCTCGGCATGAGCGCCTGGAACCAAGACAGCATGGCGCCCCTCCGAATCGTCGTCACAAAACTGTCACAAACGGTTCGCGGACATAGCCGGGAGGACCCCCGGCTGTAAAGCGGCGAGACGCCGTGGTCTCGACTATTTCGAATGCCGCTGCGTCTTATTCCAAGCGACGGCGTCTTCCTGGGTTAGAGAGGCGCTCGCCTCTCCGGGCGTGAATCTGCGCGGCAGCACGTCCCGAAGCCGCGAGCGGATGTGGTGCGGGGCGCGACTGACGCTCACCAGATCGGAGCCGCTGAAAATGAACGCGCCGTTTTGACCAACGACGACATCGCCATCCCGCAACGTCGGGTCTTTCCGAGAAAGCCGCAGGTAATAGTCATGAGATGCGGCGGGGTCGGTGCAGGAGCATGCCGCCGTCAGCCTGTCACGAAAGCTGAACGCGACCGGCAGCGCCGAATAGCGATTCCCCTTGGCGTTGCGCGCCTCCTCGATCGTTTCTCCATGATAGAGTTCGACTCGCGCTGACGGACAGGCGAATTCGCAGGACTGCTGGCCGGATATCGCCGAAGACTTGATCAAAGGAAAATAATAGCCGTCGCAGGCGCGCACACAGTAGCCGCCGCCGGACATCGAATCCGTCTCGGCCTGAACCGAAACGGGCCTGTCGTCGCGCTTCACGGCTTTCGGCGCGCGCGGGTGCGGGGGCGGGCGCGGACGGGTCACGCGCCAGGACCGGCGCGACTGATAGGCCGCAGGCGGATCCGGTCCGAACAGGGCGTCGAAGAAATCGCCTTGCGCCAATGTGTCGAGCGGCAAGAGCAGCACGACGGCTAAAGCGAGAGCGCCCGTAACGCTTTTCACAACTAACCCGTCTTATTCATCCCACCGCCGCGCGATTGTGATTTTTTCCGCGACATGATTGCGGGCGCGAGTCCGCTTTGCGTTTTTGGCGCTGGGTGGGTCTGCACTTTTCGCACGCGTTGGAGTTGGTCGG
>VGDY01000078.1 GCA_016869555.1 Alphaproteobacteria bacterium
GCCGCGCGCGGCCGGCGTCGCCGCCGTCGCCGCGGTCGCGGCGGCGCGCAGGGCGCCGAGCAGCAAGCGCCTGGCATAGAGCAGCCGTCCGACGACGCCCTCGCTTTCATGGCGGCGATCGAAGGCGCGCCGGCGCCGGCCGAAGAGCGGCCTGAACGCCGCGGCGGCAGACGCGGGGCCGGCCGCGGTTCGGATCGTGGTCAAGATCGCGGTCAAGATCGTGGTCAAGATCGTGGTCCTGGCCGCTGGCGGCGATCCGCGCCCCTGCCGGAGGAATTCAAAGATCCTTCCGCGGTCTTCTCGCTCGACGAGACGGGCGGTACCGCTCAGGCGCTGACGCCGTCCGACGACGTCCCTGCGCCGGAGCTTCCTCTCGCTGTCCCGGTGAACGGGACTGAGGCTGCGCCGCCAGCGCAGGAGCGCGCGCGCGAGATTACGGCGGAGATCGTGGCGCGCGAGCCGCCGGCGCCGATGCCGGAACCGGCCATCCAGCGCGAGGCGACGGAAGTCGTCATTACCCAGGCCGACCCCGACCGTCCGAAGAAGGGCGGCTGGTGGCAGCGGGTGCGCACGCCGTTTGGCGGTTAGAGTATTTTCCGCCGAAGCGGATGCCGGTTCGGCGTAGAAAATGCGTCAATTCAAGAAACCAGATCGCATTCACGAATCGAAGAGTCGTGAATGCGATCTAGGCGCTGAGCCAGGCTTCCAGCCGAGCGACGCCCTCGCGCACGTCGGCTTCCGGCCCCGCGTAGGAAATCCGCAGCGTTTTCGCGCCCCGGCGCGGATCGAAGTCGAGGCCGGGCGTCGTCGCGACGCCGGCCTCATGCAGCATTCGACGACAGAAAGCGATTGAGTCGTCGGTGAATCGCGACACGTCGGCATAGATGTAGAAAGCGCCGTCGGGCGGCGCGAATTTGTCCAGTCCCAGTCGCGGAAGGCGATCGAGCAGGAACGCCCGGTTTCTCCCGTAGACGGCGCGGTTCGCCTCCAATTCGTCGCCTGCGTCGAAAGCGGCGAGGGCCGCCCGCTGCGACAGGGTCGGCGCGCAGATCGCGAGCGACTGCTGCAGGCGCTCGAGCGGACGCATCAGCTCGGCAGGCGCCGCCAGCCAGCCGAGCCGCCAGCCGGTCATCGCGTAATATTTCGAGAAGGAATTGATGACGAGCGCGCGATCCGAGAAGCGCAGCGCGGTTTCGGCGCGCGTCTCATATTCGAGCCCGTGATAGATTTCGTCGGAGACAAGGAGGATTCCGGCTTCCTCGCAAAAGGCGCAGATTCGCGCCAATTCCTCGCGCGCAACCATCGCGCCGGTCGGATTGGCCGGACTCATGAAGAGCGCGCCGTGAAGCTTTCGCGCGCGATGGGCGGCTTCAAGGATCGCGGCGGTAGGCGCAAAGCGCGTCTCGTCGCCGACGTCGAGCAGGACAGGCTCAAGGCCAAGCGCAGACAGAATATTCGCATAAGCCGGATAGCCCGGCGCGGTGACGGCGATGCGCGATCCCTGGTCGAAAGCGGCGAGAAAGGCGATGAGAAAGCCGCCGGACGAACCGGTCGTGACGATGACCCGCTCGGGCGCGACGTCGACGTCATAGCGCTCGCCATAATGACGCGCGATGCGCGCGCGAAGCGCAGCTTCGCCGAGCGCCTCGCCATAGCCGATCGCGCCGTGGCGCATCGCCTCCATGGCGGCTTCGCGCACGCGGCGCGGGGCGGCGACGCCCGGTTCGCCCAGCTCCAGATGGATGATGCTGCGGCCGGCGCGCTCCAGCGCCTTGGCGTCGCGCAGCACGTCCATGGCCATGAACGGCGCGATATTGGATCGGCGAGAAGGAGACAATGGCGGTTTCATGCAAAGGTTCTATTGCCAATCTCGCTCGGGCGCACGCTTTCGCCGCCGCGCGCCATATTATCCAGGCGGCGCGAATCGCGCCGGGCGTGCACGGGCCTTGCGGCGCGCGACGAAGCACGAGAAGCGGCGAACGTAAACATGTACGACTTAACCGCCGCCGAGCTGATCCAAAGACTGTCGATCGCTCTTGCGATCGGTCTGCTCATCGGCATCGAACGAGGTTGGGTTGCGCGCGGCGAGGCGGAAGGCGAGCGCGCCGCCGGTCTGCGCACGCATGGGCTCGCCGGCCTGCTTGGCGGCGTGTGGGGCGCAATCGTTCAGCCTTACGGCGCTTCGGGCGTGATCGCTTTGGCGATCGCCTTCGTTTTCGTCGGCGCATTGGTCGGCGCCTATCGCTATCGCGAAAACGTGCATGACGAGACCTTTGGCGCGACGACCGCCGTCGCGGTCTTGCTTGCCTTCTCGCTCGGGGCCTTCGCGGTCATCGGCGACATTCAGGCGGCCGTCGCGGCGGCGGTGGCGACGACGGCGATCCTGGCGCTCAAGACATTCCTGCATGGCTTCGTCGAGCGCATCACCTGGGACGAATTGCGCTCCGGTTTGGCGCTGCTCGTGATGAGCTTCATCCTGCTTCCGGTTCTGCCCGATCGCGCCATCGACCCCTGGGACGCGGTGAATCCTTTCGAATTATGGCTGATGACCGTGCTGATCGGCGCGATTTCCTTCGCCGGCTATATCGCCGTCAAGCTGATCGGCTACCGCCGCGGCGTCGCTGTCGCCGGCATGGCGGGAGGGCTGGCGTCATCGACGGCCGCGACGGCGGCGATGTCCCGGCTGGCTCGCGAACAGCCCTCGCAAATCGTCGCTTGCGCGGCGGGCGCGATTTTCGCGAACGCGATCATGGCGTCGCGCGTTCTCGCGGTTGTCGCCGTCATCAACCCGACGCTTGCCTGGCGCCTGGCGGCGCCGGTCATTGCGGCCGGCGTTGTTTTTGCGCTCGCGGGCGTTTTTCTGCTGCGGCGAAGCGCCAGCGAGCGTCCCGGGGAATCGAGCAGCCTTGCCGTCGCCAATCCGCTCGATCTCGTCGCGGTGCTGAAATTCGGCGCGCTGCTCGCGACGGTGATGGTCCTGTCGCGGCTGGCGACTCATTTTGCCGGAAGCGCTGGCGCTTATGCGCTGGCGGTCATTTCCGGCGTCGTCGACGTCGACGCGATTGCGCTCACCATGGCGCGGCTCGGCGCAAGCGAAATCGGCCCAGAGGCGGCGGCAGGCGCCGTCCTGCTGGCGCTGCTTTCGAACACCGCGTCGAAGATCGTGATGGGATCAGTGATCGGCGGCGCCGGGATGGGACGCCGGCTCGCCGCCGCTTCGATTCTCGCCGTCGCCGGCGCCCTCGCGGCGCTGTGGCTGTCGGGACTCGCCGGCCTTCCGGACTCGTTCACACGGCCGCGGTGATCCACCGCGACAATTCGCCCTTGGGGGCGGCGCCGACCTTTTGCGCGGCGGCCTTGCCGTCCTTAAAGAGGATGAGCGTCGGAATCGAGCGTATGCCAAGCTTGCTCGCCACGGCGGGGTTTTCGTCGATGTTGAGCTTGACGACTTTGATCTTTCCCTTCATTTCCGCCGCGATTTCTTCGAGCGCCGGGGCGATCATGCGGCAGGGACCGCACCACTCCGCCCAAAAATCGACAACCACCGGCTCGGCGGATTTGAGCACTTCCTGTTCGAAAGTGGCGTCGGTGATTTTCTGCGTGGACATGGCCGGCCTTTCACTGGGAGATTCTTTGGGGAGACTTGCGCGGAAAGTAGGAAGCGGGTCATCGCCCGTCAAGGCGAGGGCCTCGCCGTAGCGGTTCGGGCCGATGGCGATTTCGCTGATATTTGGGTCGCAAGGCGATAAAAACACAAAGAGCGGGGATGGCGTCCCGCCACTCCCCGCTCTTTGGCACCCTGTCCTTAACCGAACTGAAACGCCAAGCTCCGAAGTCTTAAGTCGCTCCGATAGCCTGTTCGCGGACTCATATTCGAGCCTCGGCGAACCACGTACTGTTCGGCGTCCTCCCCGACTTGGACCGTAGCTGGGCCTAATTCCCGCGACGCATTCGACGCTTAGGCATTTACCCAACCAACCTGGCGAGCGAACACTATGACAAAATGAGCAGCCTGTCACTTCAAAAATGATGCAGTTTGGCGAATTTTGTGATGCGGCGCCGATGATTTAGGCGACGATCTCGGCGGCGCCAGATGGGCGCCGCGCGGTGGATCGGGGATGTCCAGCGGGCGCCGCTGCGGCGCGTCACAACGGAATATTGTCGTGCTTCTTCCAAGGATTTTCGAGTTCCTTGTGACGCAGCAGCGCAAGCGCGCGCCCGATTCGTTTGCGCGTCAAACGGGGCATGATCACTTCATCGATGTAGCCGCGCTCGGCGGCGACGAAAGGCGACAGGAATCGGTCTTCATATTCCTTGGTGCGCTGAGCGATCTTCTCGGGATCGCCGAGGTCGGAGCGGAAAATGATTTCGACCGCGCCCTTCGCGCCCATGACGGCGATCTGCGCCGACGGCCAGGCGTAATTGACGTCGCCGCGAAGATGTTTCGACGCCATGACGTCATAGGCGCCGCCGAACGCCTTGCGCGTGATGACGGTCACCTTCGGCACGGTCGCTTCGGCGTAGGCGAACAGCAGCTTCGCGCCATGCTTGATGAGACCGCCATATTCCTGCGCGGTGCCGGGCAGGAAACCGGGAACATCGACGAAGGTGACGATCGGAATGTTGAAGCAGTCGCAAAAACGCACGAAGCGCGCCGCCTTCTTGGAGGCGTCGATATCGAGAACGCCGGCGAGCACAAGCGGCTGGTTGGCGACGAAGCCGACCGTACGCCCTTCGATGCGGCCGAAGCCGATGACGATGTTGCGCGCGTGCGCTTCCTGGATTTCGAAGAAGTCGGCCTCGTCGACAACCTTATGGATGAGTTCCTTGACGTCATATGGTTTGTTGGGATTGTCCGGAATGATCGTGTCGAGCGAATCATCGACGCGGTCGACTTCGTCGAAAGCCGGCCATTCCGGCGCCTCCTCCTGATTGGACGACGGGAGGAAATCAATCAGCCGTCGCATCTGCAGCAGCGCTTCGACGTCATTGTCGTAGGCGCGGTCGGCGATCGAGCTCTTGGTCGTATGCACCGAGGCGCCGCCGAGTTCTTCCGCCGTCACGGTCTCGTTCGTCACGGTCTTCACGACGTCCGGTCCGGTGACGAACATGTAGCTCGTGTCGCGCACCATGAAGATGAAATCCGTCATCGCCGGCGAATAGACGTCGCCGCCGGCGCAGGGGCCCATGATCACCGAGATTTGCGGAATGACGCCGGAGGCCAGCACATTGCGCTGGAAGACTTCGCCATAGCCGCCGAGCGCCGCGACGCCTTCCTGGATGCGCGCGCCGCCGGCGTCGAAGAGGCCGATGATCGGCGCGCGATTCTTGAGCGCCATGTCCTGCAGCTTGGTGATTTTTTGCGCATGAGTCTCCGACAGAGAGCCGCCGAAGACGGTGAAGTCCTTGGCGAACACGAAGACGGCGCGGCCGTTGACGGTGCCCCAGCCGGTGACGACGCCGTCGCCCGAGATTTTCTCGCCCCGATCCATCCCGAAATCGGTGCAGCGATGGGCGACGAACATGTCGAATTCTTCGAACGATTCATGATCGAGCAGAAGTTCGATTCGCTCGCGCGCGGTGAGCTTGCCGCGAGCGTGCTGCGCTTCGATGCGCTTATGTCCGCCGCCCAGACGCGCTGACGCGCGCCGCTGTTCGAGCCCGTCGAGAATATGTTTCATGTCTCGGCCTGTTGCTGATGATGACTGATGTCGGGCGCGGCTAGAGATTGCGCGAGCCAAGCCGCCAGCGCGCGATGTCGGCGCCGGTCAACATGTAAAGCCTGTCGGGCGAGGTCCGCTCGGCGAGCTTCACGAGTTCGGTGCTGACGCCCATCATCGCCGCATAGCGCGATAGCGTCTGGAGCATGCCGCCATCGTCCAAATTGCGTTCGCGAACGAATCCGCCCTCGGCCATGTCGAAATTCGTCGAAAAATTGAACATGCGGTGAACGCCGACGCTGCTTTGCGCCGGGATGACGCGCTTCCTGCCGCCCATCAGCGCGTAGACGCAGGCGGAATAGCAGCGGCCCGAAACAAGCGCCATCGTGCGCGATTGATTGGCTGCGGGACGGGCGACGATCACGGCCATGCCGAGTTTGCGGAGGGCCTGGCCGAGCTCCATCGAGGCGACGACCTTGCCGCCTGGCGAGTCGAGCAGCACAATTCCGCGCACATTGCCGCCGCGGGCGTTTTCGCGAACGAAGGCGAGAAAGGCGTCGGGCGTCGCTTCGCCGATTTCGCCTTGCGCCGCGATCACCTGCGGGCAACTGGCGCCGCAGCCGCCCGAATTCAGGCCGACGACGCGAAAGCTCATTTCCTCGGCGCGCGCGGATGAGGCGGCGGCGACGCATAGAGCGAGCAGGACGGTTTTGATCAGTTTCATCCAGGCGGCCTTTTTTGGTCCGAGCAGCCTAAAGCGAATTCCGGCGCTGGTGGGCGGTGACGGTCTCGAACCGCCGACCCTCTCGGTGTAAACGAGATGCTCTACCAACTGAGCTAACCGCCCCTAACAACGCGACATGCGGCCTGCGCGGTTTTAAGGGCGGGGTCGGCGTGAAGCAAGCCGGGTAAAAAACGACGGCCGCCGGAGCGCCGACGGCCATCGTGCGAAGCTCTGGAAAAACGCCTGCGACGCCAGCGTCTCCCCGCGCCGGAACTACTTGGCCTTGTTGAGCGCGGTCTTCAGCGTCGCGCCGGGCTTGAAGCGGGCGCTCTTCGATGCGGGAATCTTGATCTCTTCGCCGGTCGCCGGATTGCGGCCTTTGCCAGCCGCGCGCTTCTTGACCGAAAAGGTGCCGAAGCCGACGAGGCGGACTTCATCGCCCTTCTTGAGGGCCTTGGTAATGCCGTCGATGACGGCGTCGATGGCGGCGGCCGCCGCCGCTTTCGAGCTCTCCGTCTCGTTCGCGACGTGCTCGACGAGTTCCAGTTTGTTCATGGCTTTTGTCCTTCTGTTTCGCTGCGAGTCGCCCGGCGTAGAATGCGCGACCTCGAATCGGCGTTGCGCAGCGAAGGCGAGTGTTGGTCGCGAATCGCAGGAAATGCAAGGGATACCGGCCGCCAAAGGCGTAGAATCGCTGGATTTCCGGGGGAAACGGCCGCCGCGCCGCGAAAAATTGATGCGTTCCGTGGGTTGCGACCCACGCATCGGGGCTCGTACGAACAAAATCCCGCCAAGGCGAGAACGAAAAGAGCCCCGCCGGAAGGCAGGGCTCTCAAACCATTCGCCGGACGTCAGGCCGCTAGATCAGGCCGCAGTCAGCCGGAACGCGCCGCGGGCTAATGCGCGCGCACGCCCGACCCGTCGTCATCGCTGATGGCGGCGTTGTGCTTGGCGATGGCGGCGGCGTCTTCCCGCCATTCGATCGGCGTCGGCTGGGAGACGAGCGCATGTCGCAGCACCTCGTCCATGCGCGCAACCGGGACGATCTCCAGGCCGTTCTTCACCGCGTCGGGGATTTCCGCCAGATCCTTGGCGTTCTCCTCGGGGATCAGCACCTTCTTCAGGCCGCCGCGCAAGGCCGCCAGCAGCTTCTCCTTCAAGCCGCCGATCGGCAGCACCCGGCCGCGCAAGGTGATCTCGCCGGTCATGGCGATGTCGCGCTTCACGGGAATGCCGGTGATGATCGAGACGATGGCGGTCGCCATCGCCACGCCCGCCGAGGGCCCGTCCTTGGGCGTCGCGCCTTCCGGCACGTGCACATGGAAGTCGCGGCGGTCGAAGACCGGCGGTTCGACGCCGAAGTCGACCGCGCGCGAGCGCACATAGGACGCCGCCGCTGAAATCGACTCCTTCATCACGTCGCGCAGATTGCCGGTGACCGTCATCTTGCCCTTGCCGGGCATCATGACGCCTTCGATCGTCAGCAGTTCCCCGCCGACCTCGGTCCAGGCGAGTCCGGTCACGACGCCGACCTGATCTTCGAGTTCGGCCTCGCCGTAACGGAATTTCGGCACGCCGAGATAATCGGAAATATTCTCGTTCGTGACGACGATCTTCTCCTTCTTCTTGAGAAGAATCTCCTTCACCGCCTTGCGCGCCAGATTGGAGAGTTCGCGCTCCAGATTGCGCACGCCCGCTTCGCGCGTGTAGCGGCGGATGAGCGTGAGCAGCCCGTCGTCGGCGATCATCCATTCCTCGGGCGCAAGCCCATGCTTATGCACCGCGTTGGGGATGAGGTGCCTGCGCGCGATTTCCGCCTTCTCGTTTTCCGTGTAGCCGGCGATGCGGATGATTTCCATACGATCCATCAGCGGCGGCGGAATGTTGAGCGTATTCGCCGTTGTGACGAACATCACGTTCGAAAGGTCGTAGTCGACCTCGAGGTAATGGTCGTTGAAGGTGGCGTTCTGCTCAGGGTCCAGCACTTCGAGCAGGGCCGATGACGGATCGCCGCGGAAGTCCATGCCCATCTTGTCGATCTCGTCGAGCAGGAAGAGCGGATTGGACGTCTTCGCCTTGCGCATCGACTGGATGATCTTGCCGGGCATCGAGCCGATATAGGTGCGCCGATGTCCGCGGATTTCCGCTTCGTCGCGCACGCCGCCAAGCGACATGCGCACGAATTCGCGGCCCGTGGCCTTGGCGATCGACTTGCCAAGCGAGGTCTTGCCGACGCCGGGCGGCCCGACGAGGCAGAGGATCGGCCCGGTCAGCTTGTTGGCGCGGCTCTGCACGGCGAGATATTCAAGGATGCGCTCCTTGACCTTCTCGAGGCCGAAATGCTCGGCGTCGAGCACGGCCTCCGCCTGCCCGAGATCCCGCTTCACCTTGGAGCGCTTGCCCCATGGGATCGACAGGATCCAGTCGAGATAGTTGCGCACCACGGTGGCTTCGGCCGACATCGGCGACATCTGCCGCAGCTTTTTGAACTCGGCGAACGCCTTGTCGCGGGCTTCCTTGGAGAGCTTGGTGTTCTTGATGCGCTCCTCGAGCTCGGCGAGGTCGTCCTTGCCTTCCTCGTCGCCCAGCTCCTTCTGGATCGCCTTCATCTGCTCGTTGAGATAATATTCGCGCTGCGTCTTCTCCATCTGGCGCTTGACGCGCGTGCGAATGCGCTTCTCGACCTGCAGGACAGAGATTTCGCTCTCCATCAGCGACAGGCATTTTTCGAGGCGCCGCGCGACGCTCATCGTCTCAAGCACGTCCTGCTTCTCGGCGATCTTGACCGAAAGGTGAGACGCCACGGTGTCGGCGAGTTTCGAAAAGTCGTCGATCTGCGTGACCGCGCCGACGACCTCGGACGAGACCCGCTTGTTGAGTTTCACATAGCTTTCGAATTCGGCGATCACCGAGCGGCCGAGCGCTTCGACTTCGACCGGAGAGCCGAGATCGTCGGCGAGAACTTCGGCGTCCGCCTCATAATAGTCGTCCGCGCGCGTGTAGGCGCGCACGCTGGCGCGCGCCACGCCCTCGACCAGCACCTTCACCGTGCCGTCGGGCAGCTTCAGAAGCTGCAAAACCGAAGCGAGCGTCCCGATCGAATAGATGGCGTCCGTCGCGGGGTCGTCGTCGCCCGCGTTCTTCTGGGTCGCCAGCAGAATAAGCCTGTCGGATTTCGTCACCTCTTCGAGCGCGCGGATGGATTTTTCGCGGGCGACGAAAAGTGGGACAATCATGTGCGGAAAGACGACAATGTCGCGCAGCGGCAGCACCGGATAGCTTTCGACGGCTCCGGGCGTGACGGCGTCTCGCTTTTCGTTCGACATTTTCTTGTCCTGTCCTAGACCGCGCCCCGCTCAGGCGGCGACGCGAGACCGAGGGCGATTTGGGTTTAAGGCCGCGATACGGTCGCCCGCCGATGTCGCGCCACAATAGAGCCGCCCGCGATCGCGCCAGACGGCCCCGCTAAGGCAAATGGTGTACGCAAACAATTGATTCAAGGCGCTGCGGCGCCCAAGCACATTTCGGGGAGCGTCGCTCACCTTTTCGCCGCGCGTCAGGCGCTTGCGCCGCTCTTTTCGCTGCGTTCGGCGTAAATATAGAGGGGCCTGGCTTTGCCCTCAACCACTTCCGGCCCGATCACAACCTGTTCAACGCCCTCCAAGCCCGGCAGATCGAACATTGTGTCTAGCAAGATTCCTTCCATGATCGAGCGCAGGCCGCGCGCGCCGGTGTGGCGTTCGATCGCCTTGCGGGCGACGGACGACAGCGCGTCGTCCTGGAAGGTGAGTTCGACGTTTTCCATCTCGAAGAGCCGCTGATACTGCTTAACCAGCGCATTTTTGGGCTCGGTGAGAATCCGTTTCAGCGCTTCCTCGTCGAGATCTTCAAGCGTCGCGATGACGGGAAGGCGGCCGACGAATTCAGGAATAAGTCCAAACTTCAGCAGGTCTTCGGGCTGCACCTGCCTGAAAATGTCGCCGGTGCGTCGTTCGTCGGGCGCCTGCACGGTCGCCCCGAAGCCGATCGACGTGTTGCGGCCGCGGGCTGAAATGATCTTTTCGAGCCCCGCGAAAGCGCCGCCGCAGATGAAGAGGATGTTCGTCGTGTCGACCTGCAGGAACTCCTGCTGGGGATGCTTGCGGCCGCCCTGCGGCGGCACGGAGGCGATGGTGCCCTCCATGATTTTCAGGAGCGCCTGCTGGACGCCTTCGCCCGACACGTCGCGGGTGATCGAGGGGTTGTCGGACTTACGCGAAATCTTGTCGATTTCGTCGACATAGACGATGCCGCGCTGGGCGCGTTCGACGTTATAGTCCGACGCCTGCAAAAGCTTGAGGATGATATTTTCGACGTCCTCGCCGACATAGCCCGCCTCGGTCAGGGTGGTGGCGTCGGCCATGGTGAAGGGCACGTCGAGAATGCGGGCCAGCGTCTGCGCCAGCATGGTCTTGCCGACGCCGGTCGGACCGACCAGCAGAATATTGGACTTTGCGAGCTCCACGTCGCCGTGTTTGGTCGCATGGTTGAGGCGCTTGTAATGGTTGTGGACGGCGACCGAGAGAACGCGCTTGGCCTGGGACTGGCCGATCACATAGTCGTCCAGCACCTTACAAATCTCTCGCGGGGTCGGAATGCCGTCGCGCTGCTTGACCAGCGAGGACTTGTTCTCCTCGCGAATGATGTCCATGCAGAGTTCGACGCATTCGTCGCAGATGAACACCGTCGGGCCGGCGATAAGCTTACGCACCTCATGCTGGCTCTTGCCGCAGAAGGAGCAGTAAAGCGTGTTCTTGGAATCGCCGCCGCCGACCTTGCTCATCTTATTCTCCTATCGGGCCGGCCTGCCGGGCGAATCGGCCCGAACATCTGTGATACCGGCGGCAAACTAACAAAAGGTGGAAGCGGTTGGCGTTCCCGCTCCTCATCCGTTCCCGCTCCACCGTTTCGGTCGTCAGCGACGAACGCCCGAGAACCATGACTGGTTAGTGTATTTTAGACGACGGTCAAATTGCAACCTTCGCCGGAATTTCCGTTAAAGCAAGATTCGCGCCCGGGCGGCCGGCTCAGGCGGAGAGGATTTTGGGCACAAGGTTGAGCCGCAATCGATAGGCGTCCGGCATGCCGCTGCCGAGCAGCGGGCGCAGGTAGAGCCGGAAGGCGTCGGTCACGTCCGTGCCGCAGGGGCTAATGTATTCGTCGGGCATGACTTTTGTCTTCGCCGCGATCTCTTGGAGCGGCGTCAGCCGATAGTCGACGGAATAAAAGCCGGTCCGGTGGATCGTCACCGAGCCGTCGCGGTCGCCCCAGATGGCGTATTGCACCGCCTTCTCGCCGACTTCGCGGGCCTCGCGCTGGTCCACGTCGGAGACGCAGCCGACGAAGCTCCGCTGCACATAGCCGAAGGTGTCGGCGCGCACCCGCTTGATCCCGAGCCGGTCCTTGACCAGTCGGGTGAGTTCGTCGGCGAGCGCGCCGCCGCCGAGATGGACATTGCCGTGATCGTCCCGCTCGACCATTTTGGCGAGCTTTTCGGCGATAGGCGTATGGTTCTCGTCGCAGACGCCCTCGGAGACCGCGACCACGCAGCGGCCGTATTTCGCCATCGTCGCCTTCACGTCGGCCAGGAATTTATCGACGATGAAGGCGCGCTCTGGAATGTAGATGAGATGCGGGCCGTCGTCGGGAAACTTTTTGCCAAGCGCGGAGGCGGCGGTCAGAAATCCGGCGTGGCGACCCATGACGATGGCGATATAGACGCCGGGAAGGGCCCAATTGTCGAGATTGGCGCCGGCGAAGGCCTGCGCCACCCAGCGCGCCGCCGAGGGAAAGCCGGGCGTGTGGTCGTTGACCACCAAATCATTGTCGATGGTTTTGGGAATGTGAATGGTCCGCAGCGGATAGCCGGCGCTTTGGGCCTCCTGCGAGACGATGCGCACCGTGTCCGACGAATCATTGCCGCCGATATAAAAAAAACAGCCGACTCTATGCGCGCGCAGGACGCGAAAAATTTCCTGGCAATATTTGAGGTCCGGCTTGTCGCGGGTCGAGCCGAGCGCCGAAGACGGGGTGCAGGCGACGAGTTCGAGATTGTGGGTCGTCTCCTGGGTGAGGTCGACGAAATCCTCATTGACGATGCCGCGCACCCCGTGGAATGCGCCATAGACCCGCTCGACCTCGCGAAATTTGCGCGACTCGAGCACGGCGCCGACGAGCGACTGGTTGATGACGGCGGTGGGGCCGCCGCCCTGGGCGACGAGAACTTTGGAATAATCAATGGCGGTCACGACAAGCTCCCGGGAACCTGCGGCGCTTTCCCACGATCGCAGGACGGCGGCGCTTCACTAGCGCCGCGCTTATATTCTCGGGCGCGAGGCGGTTCAAATCGGATCGGACGATTATTTCGAAGACTCGCTTGAGCATACTTTGGCGAAGAGTCCGCCGTAATAGGACGGCACCGGCGACCAGCCTTCCTTCGCCGGGTATGGCTTGGTGATCTTGCCTTCGCCCATCCGGCCCTCGCGCCAAGCGCCGCCCTCGGATCTGTATTTCCGGTTGACGCAATCGAACGAGACTTTCTCGATTTCCGACAGGCCCTTTTCGGCAAGGCCGAAGGCGGCGGCCTTTGGCGAGTCGGGGTCGTAATCGGTGAGCGCGTCGACCGTGACGATTCCGTCGGACGACGTGCGGCGGGAGCCCGCGTCCAGGTAAACGGTCGAAAAATCGTCTTTGGAGACCGGCGTCCAGTCGACGCGGGCCGAGGCGGAAGAAACCAGCGACGACATCAGAGCCGAGACGCCGATCTTCCACATGGCCGTCCTCATTTTCGGCTTAGACCAGCGCGCCGTGGCAATGCTTGTATTTTTTGCCAGAGCCGCACGGGCATGGTTCGTTGCGGCCGACCTTGCCCCAGGTCCCGGGACTGGCCGGGTCGCGCCGCTGCGCGGTCGCCGCTTCGCCATCGGCGAGCCCGCGCGCCGAGAAATCGGCCGTCGCGAGACGCGTGTTGAGTTCGTCGAGCGCGCCTTGCGGTCCGCCGCCGATCAGCGCCTCTGGATTGGGATGCGACATTTCCATCGGCGGCAGTTCCGGCGGCGCGGAAGGCGGCGCCTCGAAGGAGACTTCGACTCGCATCAGTTGCGCGGTCACGGCTTCGTCCCAGCGCGTCATCAGAGTCTTGAACAGTTCGAGCGCCTCGGACTTATATTCGTTGAGCGGATCGCGCTGCGCCATGCCGCGCCAGCCGATCACCTGCCGGAGATGATCGAGCGCGACGAGATGTTCGCGCCAGAGCGTATCGAGCGATTGCAGCACGACCTGCTTCTCGATCATGCGCATCAGCGGCTCGGTGTTTTTCTCGACGCGCTCGCCATAGGCTGCGTCGGCCGCCTGCATCAGGCGCTCCTTGATCTCCTCGTCGGCGATGCCTTCTTCCTTGGCCCAGCCGGCGACCGGCAGGTCGAGATTGAGCTTCGCCGTCACTTCTTCGGCGAGACCCTTGACGTCCCAGGCCTCGGCGTAGGCGTCATGCGGAATGTGCAGCGACACCATCGTGTCGACGACGTCGGCGCGCATGTCGGCGACCTGCTCCTCGACGCTTTCCTCATTCATGATTTCGCGCCGGCGCTCGAAGATCACCTTGCGCTGGTCGTTCATGACGTTGTCGAATTTGAGGATATTCTTGCGGATATCGAAGTTGCGCGCCTCGACCTTGTGCTGCGCCTTCTCGATCGCCTTGTTGATCCAAGGATGGACGATGGCTTCGCCCTCCTGCAGGCCGAGCTTGACCAGCATCGAATCCATGCGCTCCGAGCCGAAGATGCGCATGAGGTCGTCCTGCAGCGACAGGAAGAACTTCGAGCGGCCCGGGTCGCCCTGGCGTCCGGACCGGCCGCGCAGCTGATTGTCGATGCGGCGGCTCTCGTGTCGCTCGGTGCCGATGATGTAGAGACCGCCGGCGGCGATCGCCTTCTCCTTGAAGTCGGCGACTTCCTCGCGAATTTCCGCTTCTTTCTTGGCGCGCGCGTCGCCTTCGAGGCCGGCGCATTCCTGCGTGACGCGCATCTCGACATTGCCGCCCAGCTGAATGTCGGTGCCGCGGCCGGCCATATTGGTGGCGATGGTGATTGCGCCGGGGACGCCGGCTTCCGCGACGATATAGGCTTCCTGTTCATGGAAGCGCGCGTTGAGCACGGCGAAGAGTTTCGAGGGCTTGCCGGAGCGCGCCGCCTCATAAAGTTTGGTGAGGCCCTTCGACTCGGCGAAGTCGATCATTTTATAGCCCTGCGAAAGCAGGAATTCGGCCAATTGCTCCGACTTCTCGATCGACGTGGTGCCGACGAGCAGCGGCTGCATCCGCCCGTTCGCATCCTTGACCTCGTCGGCGATGGCGTTGAGCTTTTCTTTCGAGGTGCGATAGACCTCGTCATCTTCGTCGAGGCGGCAGACGTCGCGGTTCGTCGGAATTTCGACGACATCGAGCTTATAAATTTCGGCGAATTCATTCGCCTCGGTGGCCGCCGTGCCGGTCATGCCGGCGAGCTTGTCGTAAAGGCGGAAATAGTTCTGGAAGGTGATCGAGGCGAGGGTGACGTTCTCGGGCTGAACCTGGACGCGCTCCTTCGCCTCGAGCGCCTGATGCAGGCCTTCCGAATAGCGGCGGCCTGGCATCATGCGGCCGGTGAATTCGTCGATGATGACCACCTCGCCCTTGCGGACGATATAGTCCTTGTCCTTCTGAAAGAGCTTGTGCGCGCGAAGCGCCTGATTGACGTGATGCACCAGCGTGACGTTGTGCGCTTCGTAAAGCGCGCCTTCGGTCAGCGCGCCGGCTTCGATGAGCAGTTCTTCCATATGCTCATTGCCGGCGTCGGTGAGATGGATCGTGCGCTGCTTCTCATCGAGTTCGAAGTCGTCGGCGTTGAGCCTGGGCATCAGCCGGTCGATCGTATTATAGAGATCGGATTTGTCGTCGATCGCGCCCGAAATGATCAGCGGCGTGCGCGCCTCGTCGATCAGGATCGAGTCGACTTCGTCGACGATCGCGAAATTATGTCCGCGCTGCACCATCTGCGCGAACTCATATTTCATATTGTCGCGCAGATAGTCGAAGCCGTATTCGTTGTTGGTGCCGTAGGTGATGTCGCAGGCGTAGGCGGCCGCCCGATCCTCGTCCATGAGGTCGTGCACGACGACGCCGACGGTCATGCCGAGGAATTTATAGATCTGGCCCATCCATTCGGCGTCGCGCTTGGCCAGATAGTCGTTCACCGTGACGACATGGACGCCTTTGCCGGCGAGCGCGTTGAGATAGACGGCGAGGGTGGCGACAAGGGTCTTGCCTTCGCCGGTGCGCATCTCCGCGATGGCGCCCTCATGCAGCACCATGCCGCCGATGAGCTGGACGTCGAAATGGCGCTGGCCCAGCGTCCGCTTGGCCGCCTCGCGCACCGTGGCGAAGGCGGGGACGAGCAGATCGTCGAGGGTCTTGCCGGCGGCGAGCTCTTCGCGGAACTGGCGGGTGCGGTCTTTCAGCTCCTCGTCGGTCAGCGCCTCGACTTGCGGCTCCAGCGCGTTGATCGCCTTGACTTTCGGCGCATAGGTCTTGAGACGGCGATCATTGGCCGAGCCGAAAATCTTCTTGGCGAGTGCGCCGATCATCCTTGCGAACCTTTCTCCCCGCGCAGCGTCTGCCGCCTTCTCGGCGCGCCGGGTGACGGCGGCCGGCGGAGCGTCGCATAATGCATGAATAACATACGCCTGCGACATCGCCCCGGTGGCGGCGGGGCGCCGAGACCGACGCGGCGATTCCGCCGGAGAGATAAGAGCCGCCGGAAACCTTGTCAATGAAGGGCGTTTGGCCTGCTAGGGCGCCTCATTGATCGGCCGCAGCGGCAGCGGCATCGCGCCGGCGTCGATGAGCCGCGAAAATATCTTGAGACCCACCGGCTCATTGCCATTGGGATGCACGAGCACAATCGAGCCGGGGCGGGGCCGCGGGCCCAGCGCCAGCCAGCCGTCGGCGCCGAGCGGGATGAGATGGCGGCTCCGCACATGCTCCAGCAGCGCCGCGTCGGCGACGAGACCCGGAAAGCGAAAAAACACGGACGGCGTTTCGCCTTCGGCGATGATGAGCTTTTCCGTCTCGAAAATCTCGCGATCGACGTCGACGCCCGGCCGCAGCAAATAGTTCCGGCTGTCCGCAAGGCGGCGAACATAGGGATGGCTGTAGGAATGATTGGCCCATGTGATGGTCAGCGCCCCGCTCCGCTCCTTCTCGCGCAGCCAGGCGAAATCGGCGCCGTGGCGGGCGATCCAGTCGCCGGAGACGGCGAGCATGACGGGCGTGCGCGGCCCTTGTGCGGCGAGCTTTTCGAAGAAGCCGCGGTCGAGCGGTCTGTGGCTCGGGCAGAGGTCGCCGGTGACGAAGGCGCCGTCGCCGGCGCCGTGAATGAGCCCGGCGTTGACGAGGGCCGGCGGGCGGGAGGGGCCCTGCGGCGGGCGCAGCGCCTTTAGATAGCGCGTCTCGGCCTGTTCGGCGTCGCGGGTCTCTTCGCAGCGCCAGCATGCAGCCCGCTCCAGCGAGGTTTGCAGCGATTGCGGATCGACGGTGAGGATCAGCGGCGTTCCGTCGACGCTCATCCGTCGGATGGCGAGCCGCGACTCGCCGCCGCCGTTCGCGCAGAGTTCGAAAATCGGCGCATAGTCGCGCACGCGCTCGCCGGTCGGCTCGGGCGCCGGCGCGATGGCGACGGGCCCGCAGGCGCCGTCTTCGCCGCGGGCCGTTGCGGCGCAGGCGACGCAGGCCCACACTAGCCCGTCTTATTCATCCCACCGCCGCGCGATTGTGATTTTTTCCGCGACATGATTGCGGGCGCGAGTCCGCTTTGCGTTTTTGGCGCTGGGTGGGTCTGCACTTTTCGCACGCGTTGGAGTTGGT